>NZ_JEMF01000012.1 GCF_000591415.1 Cobetia crustatorum
GAAGGGTGAGTATCGACAGCGACCAGGGAGGCGCTCTGGAAATCAGGCGCTCTGGAAATCAGGCGCTCTGGAAATCAGGCGCCCCATAACCGAGCTTCAAGTTGCTGATGGTCCGCCGGCGTGAGCTGCCCTCCCTTGAGCAACTTCTTGAGAAAATGACGATAGCGGCGCGCAATCTTGCGCCGAGCAAGCCAGGCGACACCTGTGGCCAGTGGCAGGAAATCAGGATTGGAGATGCCATCAATCAGCCACAGACGTGGCGGCTGATCAGAGATGAACTGCACCACGACATTGCGATCATTCAGATCCGAGGGGATCAACCAGCGCTTGTCCAGATAATGATAGAGGCTTGCCAGCTCTTCTATCAGCTCGCTATCGCTCAGCGACGCCGGGCTGTCCTTGCAGACCTCACGCAGACGCCTTGAGGTAGTGCCATCGCCGTCGAGTATCAGATCAAACACCAAGCCCAGCCCTTCATGAGTCGCCACGCTACCGTGATATGCCGGTACGTGCGTCCAGTCACGCATGCCACGCCTGACAAGCCCTTCGAAATAGCGCTGCTCGCGCTGATTCTGACGACTTCCCTTGTCGGGATAGCGTGGCACCTTGATACAGCGCCGTGGATTCTGCGGGTCTTGATAGACGCGCCGATCATTCCCCATGCCAATTACGCGGGCATTTTCCAGCTCCAGCATGCGCACTCCTGTTGAATAACGCCTGCGACTGCAGCCGCCGGGCAGCTCGGCATTCTACAAAATGCTGTCAAGCGGCGCCAACCTGCACCAAAAACTGCATGCACTGTTCATCAGTCATTCAGCTTGGCGCGCCCATCTGGTACGATGCGCGCCGTTTTTGATGGTTTTCAGGATGACGCCATCAGTCGAACACCATGCGAGGTATTGCCCGAGATAGGGTGGCCACGCACCCCTGCCGATCTCGCGTTTCAGGCACTCACATCTCACGAGGTACTCGCATGAATGCGGTAATTCTGGCCGTCCTGGTCATGGTCGGTCTATCCTTGGCCCGCGTCTCGGTCGTCTTTGCGCTGGTCGCTGGCGCTCTGGTTGGCGGCCTGTTCAGTGGTCTGTCATTGACCGACACCATGACAGCCTTCAACGACGGTGTTGGTGGTGGCGCCAAGGTCGCACTAGCCTACGCCACTCTCGGTGCCTTTGCCGTGGCCCTGTCGCGCTCAGGCTTGCCGGATATGCTCGCAGCCCGCCTGATCGGCATGCTCGGCGGCCAGACCACGCCACGACGCCAGACAGCCATCAAATACGGCCTGCTGGGTAGCGTGACACTGGTCGCCATCTCGTCACAGAACCTGATTCCGGTGCACATTGCCTTCATTCCGATCCTGATCCCACCGCTACTGGTCGCCATGAACCGCCTGCGTCTTGATCGTCGCGCGGTTGCCTGCGCATTGACCTTCGGTCTGACGGCTCCTTACATGCTGCTGCCGGTCGGTTTTGGCTCCATCTTCCTCAACGACATCCTGCTGGCCAATATCAATGATGCAGGCCAGGCACTCGGACTGAATGTCACACGCGGCATGGTGCCAATGGCAATGGCAATCCCCGTCGGCGGCATGTTTCTCGGCCTGCTGACTGCACTGTTCGTCTCTTATCGCAAGCCGCGTGATTATGCGACTCGCGAGATCAAGTCTACCAATGTGCCTCACCACACACCGGTGCACGCTCCCACGAAGAGCGGTCTGATCATGGCTGTCATCGCCATCGTCGCGGCGCTGGCCATTCAGTTATATTCAGGTTCGATGATCCTGGGTGGGCTGGTCGGCTTTGCGATTCTCTCGCTCGGCGGGCTTTTCAAGTGGAACGAGGCAGATGATCTGTTCACTTCCGGCATGCGCATGATGGCACTCATTGGTTTTATCATGATCTCGGCAGCCGGTTTTGCCTCGGTCATGAAGGCCACTGGCGATATCCAGACACTGGTTGATACTTCCTTCCACATCATCGGTGACAACAAGCCGCTGGCCGCGCTGGTCATGCTGATCGTCGGTCTGTTCATCACGCTGGGAATCGGCTCCAGTTTCTCGACCATTCCGATCATCGCCGCCATCTATGTTCCGCTTGCGCTGCAGTTCGGTTTCTCGCCGCTGGCGACGGTCGCCCTGATCGGTACTGCAGCAGCGCTGGGTGATGCAGGCTCACCGGCCTCTGACTCGACACTCGGCCCAACCTCCGGCCTGAATGTCGATCAGCAACACGATCATATCTGGGACAGCGTGGTGCCGACCTTCATCCACTACAACATTCCGCTGATCGTGTTTGGCTGGATCGCCTCGATGACGCTGTAACACGCCATTCGGTTCAGTGAGCCACCGTCATCAGGTTTGGCAAGACAACGCGACAACGCCCGGCAAGGAGAGCACTCCTCCTTGCCGGGCGTTGTCGTTGTCATTAAGCGATACAGGAACAAGGCAGCAATGCAGCAATGCATCAGAGTGCGGTACGTGCCGCCAGACAACTACTGGACAACCATCCAGTCTTTTTGCATCATGCGTAGATGCGCAAGATACTCCACGCCGATTGCGACTGCTTCTATGCTGCCGTCGAAATGCTCCGCCACCCCGAGTGGCGCGATGTGCCGATCGCCATCGGTGGGCGCACAGAACAACGTGGCGTTATCGCAACCTGCAACTACCCTGCTCGCGCCTTCGGTGTCCATTCGGCCATGTCGACGGCACGTGCTCTACGCTTGTGCCCACAGCTGATACTGGTGCCGCCGGATTTTGAGCGCTATCGCGCCATTTCCGAGGAGATTCAGGCCCTGTTCATCGAGCTGACACCCCTGATAGAGCCGCTATCACTGGATGAAGCCTATCTGGATGTCAGTGACGTGACGGCCTTTCAGGGCAGCGCCACCTGGATGGCGCGCTGGCTGAAGGAAGAAGCCCTCAAACGCACCGGCATTACCCTCTCCATCGGTGTGGCCGCCAACAAGTTTCTGGCCAAGATCGCCAGCGACTGGGAAAAGCCCGATGGCCTGACGGTGATCACCCCACAAAACAGTGACGCATTCATCCGCCAGCTCCCTGTCGGAAAATTACATGGTGTTGGCCCCGCGACCTTGGCTCGCCTGACGCGGCTGGGCATCACCACCTGTGACGATATGCGTGAGACGCCGCTGACCACGCTGGTCGAGCACTTCGGAAAATTCGGCACCCGCCTGCATGAACTGGCGCATGGCATCGATGACCGCCCGGTCAGAGTCGAACACGAACGCAAATCCATCAGTGTCGAACACACCTATGACCATGACCTGCCAGACATGACCGCGTGCCTCGAATATCTTCCTGCGCTATTGGAGCGACTGACGCAACGCCATGCACGCCATGACAAGCCCATACTGGCCAAGCAGTTCGTCAAGGTACGCTTCAATGACTTCACCAGTACGACGCTTGAAAGCGCACTGCCCGCCTCGAGCACGTCACTACCCAGCACAGCAAGCTTTGCCATCCTGATGGAGCAGGCCTGGTTGCGTGGCCAACGCCCGGTGAGACTTCTGGGCGTCGGCGTGCGCCTCAAGGCACCCGAAGACGCTCAACAACTGGGACTTTTCCCGTAATTCATCGGCGCACGGATGCCTCATCCATCGAGGCATCATCGCCCCAGCTGCCCCACAGTGCCGAGGGTGAGCGCAGCCGAATTTCCAGCGGCAAACCTTCCACATCATGCTGAAGATCAATCTCTTCGAGCGGCGTCAATCTCACTTCCAGCATGGCCTGGTTGCCATCAAAGGGCCCTGCCAACTGCGACGGCAACTTCTGCGTCAATTCAGGCGGTGCGACGATACGCGCCAAAACGCTATGCCCATCGGAAAAATGCGCCTCCGCAATCCGGCCTACTGCCACCTTGCCCACATACTTTGGGGAGAAATAAGCATGTAACTCCGGCGCATTCGCTGGCACCAATACGCCCAGCGACTCACCGGCACTGACTCGCTGGCCTGCCTGCACATACGTCTTGGCCAATAAACCTTGCTGAGGGGCATCGATATTCAGCTCAGCGATGGTGGCTTCAAGCTGCGCCAGCTGTCGTGTCAGATTTTGACGACGCTGGACGACTGGCCCAGTGAGTTCGGCACGCAGTTTTTCACGCTGCTGTATCAACAGGTTTTCCTGAGACTGTGACAGCTGATCCTGAGCACTGGCCCGCGACACATGAATACTCGCCAGATCGGTCAATGGCACTTCGCCTTGACGTCTGAACGCATCAAACTTGTCTGCCAAGCTCGATTGAAATGTCAGCGAAGATTGCGCATTCGCCACGCGGCGCTGAGCAGTATCGATCAATGATTCACTTTGCTCCTGAGCGCCTTTGGCAGGTAGCGTCGCGAGTATGTCCATAAGCGCTTTCTGATCCGCGATGAGGGCTGAGTCTTCAAGCAAGAATAATGATTTTCCTTTGGAAACCTTCTCACCGGCCCCCTGTGGCACTGCCACGACCCGAGCATCACGTGGCTGGTGATCACTAGCGGTGAGTGGGTCAATACCGCAGGCGCCACCAGCAACACGCGATCGCGAAGCGCATACCAGCTGAAGGCAATCACTGGCACCAGGATCAATGCCATCAGGCCAAACCAGCGCCAACGTCCACCTCCACGGCGTACTTTCGCATAAGGTACCTTGAGGCCATTCTGCTGGTCAGGATGGCGGGATTTTTCAGGGTCGAAACGAATATCCATCAGAAGCGGTTTCCTCGGCGCAGGACCCACCATGGGGCCATGCTGGTTTCTTCGTGGCTACGGCGCAGCACTTCATTGAGAATCGCGACAAGTGCGAGCAGGCGTAGCGCCAATTGATACAGAGGCATGACCGGTAACCAGGCCATGTCGCGCAATGTCGAGCGTGGATCGCGGCTGACGCACAAAAAGCCGACCAAGGCATACCAGCTGCACAACACGAGATAGATCAAGTACAGCAATACACTGATGGTCACTGCATACACCGGCGGCTGAGTGGCATACCACCACACCACATATCCTCCGATGACGAAGGGCAGCGCCACGCTCTGGACCAATCCATATGTCAGCGTAAAGAGGGTGCCTGCCCAGCCCATCAGACGAGGACGAATCCCGCGCCAGTGCTTGCGCAGGTACACGAAGTAAAGATCTCCCTCCCAGCGCATGCGTTGACTGGCCAGACTCCGTACTGTTTCTGGCCCATCGGTATAGCCGATGGCGTCCGGAATGAATGCCAAGCGCATGTGCGGATGGCGACGCTGGTACTGCTTGAGGCGCAGTGTGAGATCGAGATCTTCTGCGGTATGCGTGTCCCAGCCGCCGACTTGACGCACGATATCGGTTCGGAAGATGCCGAAAGCCCCTGAGATATTGTTGATCAGGTTCCAGCGGGCAAGGCCGGTACGGCCATATTCGATGGACAGCAGATACTCAAGAGACTGAAGGCGAGTGACCAACGACTTGGTGCGATTGCGGATACGCAGGTTACCCGCGGCGGCCAACACATCAGGGTCCTCAAACACCACCACGCTGCGCGTGATCATGTCAGGCGCAAAACCGGTATCGCCATCCAATGCATACACCAGCTCGCCGGTGGCAAAACCAAGCCCAGTGTTAAGCGAGGAAACCCGCCCACCCCGCTGCCACTTGGGAATCACTCGCAGCGTACGGTGGGCAGTCGACGAAACGCCGCGGCCTGACGCCGCGCCGCCAGCAGAGTGGCCTGATTGGCCGTCGCGCCATCAATCACCATGATGACTTCTACATGGCCGGGATATTCCTGATGTAGCAAGGTTTGAGCGCTTTCGGCAACGCCTTCTCCCTCCGAGTAACACAGCACCAGACAACTGACTGACGGATAGCGCTGGGGCATGGTATCAGCATCATGCGGACCGCCACGTCCACGGTTACGAAGATGTCCGACCATGCCGGTAATCACGATGGCCGCCAGCGGCAGTTCAAAGAGAATCAGCAACGGCAACAGGGAGACGGTCCCCTTGAAGGAATGCAGCATCCACTCAACCGTCGAGTGTAGTTCCCACAGCACCTGAGAGATGAAGAGATCCAGCTCATTCATGTGGATCTCCTCCTCATGCCGATTCCGAGACTGATAGCGATTCCGGGACCGATGACGGAGGGCCTACCAGCAGGTTCGGAAGCCACTGCGATGCCTTGCCACTATGGTGTTCGCTCGGCAGCTCGTGCATCTCAAGCGACATGTTGAGCTGTCCATCGAGATGCTTGAGGTCCGTCAATGACTGGATGCGCAGCGCGACATCCTCGAAGCGTTCACGCGGCGTATGCGGTAACAGAAACAGCCACTGGTGCGCCGTGTATTCGCAGATGAGGTCTGTATCACGCAGCAGGCTACCCAGACGCTGGGCCATTCCCTCAAGAAGGTCATGCTCACCGTCACGATCGTGAGACAGCACCATCAACAAGTGACGATGAGAATGACGGCGCGCCAACGGCACCAGCAAGTCCAGCATATGGTGCAGGTCAGACGGCACCACACGCTGCCCGGGCAATGACGTCGACATGCCTACCTTGTCGGGGGCTGCCACAGCCCTGCGGCCTTCGCCGCTCAGCTGCAATGAGGCAATGCGCTGCTGAACCAGTTCGCCGGGCTGTTGTGTCTGACCGCAATCCAGGCAATGGGCCTCAACCTCGCCTTCTACCAGCCAGAGATCACACTTTCCGCAGGCCAGCGATTCCAGAGGACGGTCGTAATCCACGCCAATATGACGCAGGCGAACTCGGCACTTCGGGCAACTGAGCTGGTCATGCTGTGCGAAGCGGTCCATACGATCCACGTGTTCGCAGGCGAAGCAGTGCAGACCGTCCAGCGGCGTGAGATCCAAGTGACGGCAACGCGGGCATACATCCACATAATTGAGATGCACGCTTCGGCACTGACGACAATGACGAGTGCGCGTGACCAGCGCCTTTTCTTCAATCCAGCTGCGGTGCTCAAACGCGTCCAGCAGATTGCGTTGAGCAGCAGCCTCAATGCCCCACGCCGACAGCAGCGGCCAGTGACACCCGGCCTTCAGCTCCGCGGCAAGAGACACTGCCAGCACATGCTCTGGATAGAGGCTCCACCACCGCATCAGCCGTTCGAAGGGAGCAAGCACCTGATCATCACGCGCTTCACTCGCCTCGAGTGCCTCACGATGTTCGATAACAGTCTCCAGATGCATTGCTCGGCTGCCCGGCCATTGGTTGGCCAATGCCTGAACATGCGCTGTGACAGCGCCTTCGACGATGATGGGAATCAGCGCCCCATGCGGCGTGGCACGGATGGCCGAGAGCAACGTATCGAGCTGTCGCAGCCCATCAGGACCGTCTTCTTCGGGAAAGAGATGAATGGCGCTGAACTGCTCAAGCACAGGAAATGAGGGTGACACAGCCTGGGCGTGACTCGGTTCACTCGATGGGCAAAGCACTCGAAGTAGGGAATCTTGTTCGAGACGAATTTCAAGGGGGGGAGTCGCAGCGCGACCGACAACAGCAATACGCATGACAAGGCTTCCCATGAGGTGTGTCAGGCACGCCTGCTACCAAACTTTCGGGAAGGTGGAAAGAGTGGCAGCTGCATGCCGGATTCTGCTTCAGCCCCTCATGGACTAGCCTTGTACAACCAAGTTCACGCCCGTCGTTCGCCAATGATGACTTTAGTAGTAATTCCATGCTCGAAGAAGCATGAAAAGCTGCAAGTCTAATCACTTATAGTGACAAAGCTGGTTAAAAAGTTTTACGTAAAAACAAGCTATACCTTATGTAATAGCAGCTTGCAGATAACTGAATGATAAAAAAACCGGCACCTGCTGTGGCAGATACCGGCGGGGGGGCAAGGCGGCTGTTGTCTCATCTCAGATGGCGACGGCAAGAAATCTCAGGCAAAAACGATGGTCTTGTTGCCGTGAATCAGGACACGGTCTTCCAGATGCCAGCGTAGGCCGCGCGCCAATGCCTTTTGCTCGACATCACGTCCCAGACGCACCAGGTCTTCTGCGGTATGACAGTGAGTGACGCGGTGTATGTCCTGTTCGATGATCGGCCCAGCATCCAGCTCTTCCGTCACGTAGTGACAAGTCGCGCCGATCAGCTTCACGCCGCGCCCGAACGCCTGATGATAAGGCTTGGCACCGACGAATGACGGCAGGAAGCTGTGGTGGATATTGATCAGTCGACCCGCATAGCGCTCACACAATGTCGGCGGGATGATCTGCATGTAGCGCGCCAGCACGATGCAATCCGCTTGCGCGGCTTCTACCAGACGCTCTACCTCGCAAAAGCCGGTGTCTTGTCGTGCTTGTCGACCGGTACGTGGTGGAACGGAATGCCGTGCCACTCCACGAGAGAGCGCATGTCGTCATGATTGGAGATGACACAGGGAATATCACAATCAAGATCACCCGACTGCCAGCGATGCAGGAGATCAACCAGGCAATGAGAGTCCTTGGACACCATCAGCACGACACGCATCTTGGTAGCAGTGTCATGGACTCGCCACTGCATGCCAAACTCTTCACCAATCGGTGCAAAGTGCTTGCTCAACTCTTCAGCGCTCAACCCGATGGACTCGGGATTGATTTCATAGCGCATGAAGAAGCGACCAGCACCAAGATCGGAGTGCTGATTGGCTTCGGTGATCCAGCCACCCTGCTCAGCGATGAAGGTAGAGACCCGGGAAACAATTCCGACCCGATCAGGCAGGACACCACCAGGCGATAGGCGTGAGACATCGTAAGTTCAACCATTGTGAAAGCGGGAATGATGATAAACCGGTGACACACACCGGCGGGCACAAGTGACAGGCACTGATACGACAGCCTGTTGCTCGGCAAGGGGAGGCTATTGTAGCGGATCCCATGCGCGGGAACAGTGCTCGCTCGCCATTTGTCCTTCCTGCCAATTCGACCTCGGGGTCAGAGTGGAAGCCCTCACCAGTCGACGCCATCACAACTCGCCATTTGTGGCGCTTTGCGGGATTCCCGTATAGTTGAGCAACATTTTATTGATGGCATGACATCCATGTTGAAACCCCGCGTTCAAGTCCGTCAGAGACAACGTCCGCCGCTGCACCTGCTTCCGCTGGGTGGCTGCGGCGAAATCGGCATGAATCTGACATTGTATGGCTATCAGGATCACTGGATTGCCGTGGATTGCGGCATGATGATCCGCCAGGACCTTCCCGAAGGGCCATTGCAGGTTCCTGACATCGAGTCATTGGCCGGGCTAGGCATCTGCCCGAAGATGCTGGTGATCACGCATGGTCATGAAGACCACATCGGTGCCGTTGCCTGGCTATGGCCCAAATGGCGCTGCCCGATCATCGCCACGCCACTGGCGGCTGGTCTGTTGCGCGCCAAGTTTGCCGAGCGCGAACTCGAGACGTCTAGCCTGCAGATCATCGAAGTGGACGAAGGCTTCGAGTCAGGCCCCTTCGCCTTACGACTGTTGCCGTTGACGCACTCGATTCCCGAAAGCTGTTCATTGCTGATCGTGACACCGGAATATCGTGTGATGCATACCGGTGACTGGAAGCTGGACCCTGAGCCGCTGATTGGTGAGCCGACCGACCCGGAGCGCTATCAGGCTCTGGCACCGATCGATCTGGTCGTGGGGGATTCCACCAATGCCCCTCTACCAGCCATTCACGCAGTGAAGGCGAAGTCGCGCGCGCACTCGAGAAGACGCTGGCCGGCTGCCGCGGCCGTGTCGTCGTCACCTGCTTTGCCAGTAATCTGGCACGTATTCTCGCTCTTGGTCGTGCGGCGGCGCGCAATGGCCGCCGCATCAGTTTGCTCGGCCGCTCGATGGAACGCATGGTAAGAGTCGCACGCGGGCTGGGTTATCTGGACGACTTCCCACCGCTGGTGCCCGTCAAGGACCTCGGCTATCTCCCCCCGGAAGAAGTGATGGTGATCGCTACCGGCAGCCAGGGCGAGCCACGCGCAGCACTGTCACGCCTCGCCAATTCACGTCACCCAGACTTTGAACTGGCCGCTGGCGATACCGTCATCTTCTCTTCCAAGGCCATTCCTGGTAACGAGTTGTCTATTGGCAAGCTGCACAATGCGCTGACTCGTCTCGGCGTAGGCATCATGGAAGAGAAGCAATTCCCGGATCTACATGCTTCAGGACACCCGGCACAAGAGGAGCTACGCACCTTCTACGGCTGGCTGAAGCCTGTGCGCCTGCTACCGGTCCATGGCGAATATCGTCATCAACTGGCACATACCCAGGTGGCGCAGTCGATGGGAATCGATGCCCCTCTGATTCCCGTCAATGGGGACCTGATGCGTCTCGATGCCCAAGGGCTGTCGGTAGAGAAGCGCCTGACACTGCACGAGCGCATTATCGAGCACGATAAAGTCAGGCCATTGGACTCCATGGACCGACGCGCCCGTGCGCGACTCGGCCGTCATGGCAGTATTTCACTCGCGCTGCCAGTCACGCTTCAACAAGCGGGCTGGGTGCGCATCGGTCGATTGATGCTCGACATCAGCGGTACATCCAGCTTGGATGAAGAGAGCTTCTCCGAATGGCTTGATGACACTCTCGCAGGACTTGAAGCCACTGACGAGCGAGAGCTAAAGCAGCAGTTGGATGGTCGCATCAATCGCTGGTTGCGCAATCATTTGCGCCATGAGCCCGTGCTGTTCCTGCACGTGATGATCATGAGTGAAATGTAAAATCAGATCACGAATGAGACTGCTCCACCAACGCCGAATGTGAATAGCCAAAATACCGCATAAAAAAACCGCCCGGAGTTATCCGAGCGGTTTTTATTTTCCGCCAACACATGAACCGGCAGTTATTTATCAGGCGGTCTTATTCTTCGGCGGGCGACCACGACGCTTCGGCTGATCGCTGACGAGATCATCTACCGAAAGACCCGCTTCGATCATGGCATCTCTAATCTCGGCTAGCTTGCGTTCTTTAGCCACTTCCTCTTCGCGACGCTGCTCATCTTCTTCAGCTTTTTGCTCGATCACTTCATTGATGACTTCAGAAAGCTTATGCAGTTGCTCCATGGACAGCTGACGCGCAGCGGCACGAGCAACATTCTTGTTACGAGCAATCTTTTCCAGAGAATCTGCTGTCATTTTACTACCTCCATCGATATGAGCCAGACTGAAATCAATGCGTGATACCGCATCAGGTGGGCTAATGCAGCAAAGTATAAGCCCTAAGTGTGAACTAACAAGTCTTGATAAAAGCAAGGCTGTGTTTCCACAGGATAGATCAACAAAAACCCCGCTCAATGGCGGGGTCTTGATCAACGCTGCACTTCATGACACACACCGACACGGCTGAAACAGCCATGCAAGGGAATTCACCCGCCGGTCATGTTCATGAAGCGAACGATTTGAACATCACCGTTGGTCGTGAAGTGATGACGCTCGGGCTTGAGATGCATTGCATCAATAATCGCAGCCTTGAGCGGTTCAATATCATCGGGATAACGACGCATGATCTCGCGAAGATCCAACGAATGTTCGTTACCCAAGCATAACAACAACCGTCCTTCTACCGTCACGCGAACACGATTGCAGGTCGAGCAGAAGTTATGACTGTGTGGAGAGATGAAGCCGACACGCGACTCACTGTCTGCCATACGGAAATAACGCGCCGGCCCGAGACTGTCTTCTAGCGTCGGAATCAGGGGGTAACGTTCCTCAATCCGAGCTTGAACATCATCACTGGAACAGAACGTTTCTTCACGTCCATGATCAGACACCTCCCCCAGTGGCATCTCTTCGATAAAGCTGATGTCGAGTCCTTCCTGCCGAGCGAACTCGACCAGCTCAACCACCTCATGATCATTGCGTCCTTTGAGCACGACGGCATTAAGCTTGATCCTGAAACCTTCATCACGTGCTGCACGAATACCTGCAATCACCTTGGCAAGCTCTCCAGTCCTTGTCAGCGCTTTGAAGCGCTCAGGGTCCAGCGAGTCAAGGCTGATATTCAGGCGACTCATACCCGCCGCCTTGAGACGTGCTGCATGCTTGACCAGCCCAGAACCATTGGTCGTCATGGAGAAGTCCTTGAGCCCCTCCAGCGCACCAATCTCTTCAACCAGTGTGCCAATATCACGGCGTACCAATGGCTCACCGCCCGTCAGGCGAATCTTTTCAACACCTAGCTCCACAAAAGCACGTGCCAGCAGGGCGATTTCTTCGAGGCTCAACACCTCATCGCGCGGCAGGAACGTCATCTCCTCACTCATGCAATAAACACAGCGGAAGTCGCAACGATCAGTGACAGACAAACGCACATAGCGGATGCGACGACCGAAGTCATCGACCAGGGTTTCCATCACGTTTCTCCTGAAGTCTGAGGCACGCCGAGCGATGAAGGGTCAGGCTTGTCAGGATGCTCGGTCATGTTTGTAGCAGCCTCTGATACTGGCAGCTGCCAGCGCATCAGGGCATCACGATCGCTGGTGCGCTCACGCACCCAATAATCACCGGAAGCGGTGTGTTCTTTTTTCCAGAATGGCGCACGCGACTTGAGGTTATCCATCAGGAAATCACATGCCGCAAAAGCGGCCTGACGATGGGCACTCGCCACCAACACCAATACAATATTATCGCCAGGTTCGAGCCGACCCACACGATGGATGATGCGCGCCCCATTGAGAGAAAAGCGCTCACGTGCTTCATCAAGCAGCTGCTCGAGGCTGCGCTCGGTCATGCCAGGATAATGTTCAAGGGTCAGCGCAACCACGTCAGGACGCTGATTGAAGTCGCGCACCAAGCCAGTAAAGGCAACGATAGCCCCCACCTGCCCCCGTGTATTCGTCAGATACCGCTGCTCTGCACGGATATCAAAATCATCCACCTGAATACTGACAGAAAAAGCCTGCTTATCGGTTGAAGAAGGCATCGACATCTCAGCCTCCTGTGACGGGCGGGAAGAAGGCAACTTCATCGCCTGCCCGCAACGGATGGTCGTCGCGCACCATGTCCTGATTGACGGCACAGAGTACGCGCGTGTCATTCAGTGCTTCCAGCTGAGGATCGCGTAGCGCCAGCGTGCGTTTCAGGCCACCGACAGTAGCCTCCGTCAACGTCTCGGGATTCAGCACGAGGGACTCGAGGTCCAACCGTTCACGCAACTCAGCCAAGAAAAGCACCCGCAGCGTTTTACTCTCGCTATCCGTACGTGCGGTAGCCGCGCTAACGCCAGAAGGACTGGTAAAGACCGGGTTAGCCTCAGAAGAGTTCGTCATGGAAGAGCTGGCAGCCATCGAGAGCGAATCGGCTAGCGCAGCGCCGGTCGAGGCTACATCAGCAGAAGCGGTAGGCGCATTGTCACGCTGCCAGTCCCCGCTCTTGCCGCCGGTCTTGGTCTCGAGCTGGATATCACCAATCACGATGCCCTTGTCCACTGCCTTGCACATGTCATAGAGGGTCAGCGAGGCAACCGAGGCTGCTGTCAGCGCTTCCATCTCCACACCTGTGCGCCCGTTGAGACGACAAAACACCTGTACATTCACGCAGCTATTCACTTCATCAAGCGTGAAGTCGACCGTCACCTTTGACAGCATCAAGGCATGGCACAGTGGAATCAATTCATGTGTGCGCTTGGCAGCCTGAATACCGGCAATACGTGCCGTGGCCAGTACATCGCCTTTGGGCAGCCCGCCCTCCGCCAGCAGTGCAAGCGTGGCAGGCAGCATGCTGACGCGAGCACTCGCACGTGCCTCACGACGGGTTTCCTGCTTGTCCGCAACATCCACCATGTGGCTTCGCCGCGTGCATTGAGATGGGTAAGGCTCATGGGCTGTCTCATATCCGTGTCAGGTTCACCACTCTATGGCGGCTACCTCAAAAAGCATGGAG
>NZ_JEMF01000013.1 GCF_000591415.1 Cobetia crustatorum
ACGAACACCGCCACAGCGCCATACGGTTCGTCACCCCGGGGGAGCGGCATGCCGGCCTGGATAACGAGGTGCTGGCAAGGCGAGACGCCATCTATGCCGAGGCGAAACGGCAACATCCCGGGCGGTGGAGCAGTGCCACCCGCAACTGGACACCGCGCCGGACAGTCTGGCTGAACCCCGACCAGGAAGACCCGCTGGTTCAACAGGATCAGCGATTAGAAGCCGCCTGATTACAGGTTCCAACAAGCTTGACAGACATCGGAGGGCAGTTGTGTCAGGCTATCCCGCTCATCAAGCTCAAGCTGGCGCTTTGCCACATTCGATTGGGTTGCCCGTATCATCGTTCACATCGTCATCTTTGGATCAGGAAGGCCAGGTATGCCGTCATACGATTCCCTCGCTCGTTCAGCTTCATCCCCCGTTGACGCCGATATTTCCTCGGTGACGTCGCGCCCCGTGTCCTGCGGCGTTTTCCTGTTCGGTCTGCTCAGTCTGGTCCTGCCCTCTGGCTATAGCATCGGGCCGGCACTGCTGGTGTTGCTCAGTGGCTATGGGTTGCTGCGCGAGCCGCGTACGCTGCTGCGCGCGCCTTGCACGGAGGATGTGACCGTCATCGGCGTGATGGCGGGCCTCGCAGCCTTGTTGCTGGTGAGCATCCTACTGCAGGGGGATGCGTGGCAGACGGCAGGCGTGCCTATACGCCTGTTGCTGGCTGTGCCGGTGTTGTTGCTCGTGTTGTCGTGTCCTCCGTCGCTGGGGGCGATGTGGGGTGGGTTGATCCTCGGCAGTGTGCTGACTGGTAGCTGGGCGATGTGGCAGAAGCTGGTGTGGGGTGTGCACCGCGCCGGCGGCTTTACCAACACCATCAATTTCGGCGATATCTGCATGTTGATGGGGCTGATGTGTCTCGCGGGACTTGGCTGGGCCATGAGTCAGGCAGGTGCCCGGCGGCGCTATTGGATACTGGCGCTGCTGGTTGGCGGGGCGTTCGGCATCATCGGCTCGTTGATGTCGGGGACACGCGGCGGTTGGATCGGCTTTCCCTTCGCGGTCTGGGTGCTGTATCGCAGTTATGGTGAGGTGATTTCACGCCGTGTGCTCAGGCTGGGCGTCTTCATGTGTGCCGGGGTGATCGCCTTGATGGTGATGACGCCGGCGACCGGTATCCAGCAACGTGTCGAAGCCGGTGTCTCGGATGTCACGAAGTACGTGGAGGACCGCAATGCCGGCACCTCCGCGGGGGCGCGTCTCGAGATGTGGCGGGGAGCTCTGCTGATGATCGCCGAGCAGCCGTGGCTGGGCAGGGGCGAGGCGGGGTATGCCGAGGCGCGTGATGCGATGATCGAGCGGGGAGAGCTGAGTCGCCACGTCCAATCTTATGAGCATCCCCACAACGAGTTTCTCGATGCTTGGGTCAAGCGCGGAGTACTGGGCTTGCTGGCGTTGCTTGCCCTCTATCTGGTGCCGCTGCGATTCTTCTACCGTCGCCTGGACAGCAACGACCTGACATTGCGCTCACTGGCTGTCGCCGGCGTGCTGCTGCCGCTGACCTTCCTCGACTTCGGGATGACTTGGGTGATGTTCTCCCAGGCCAGCGGCGTGATGGTCTATGCCTCCTGGTTGTCGATCGTGTGGGGCACGCTGCGCGCCCACGAGCGACGCCTCGAGACACTGCAGGCACCCTGAGAGTATTTTGACCTGCGAAGGTGACGGGGCTACAGTACGCGCAAAATTTGAGCAGTCGCTCACGACTATTCACGTGGGGTGGAGGAGGTTGCTTCACCGCTCAGGAGAACTGACATGCAAGACAAGCTCAAGATCGACATCGTGTCCGACGTGATGTGCCCGTGGTGCGTGATCGGCTACAAGCGTCTCGAGGGCGCCATTCAGTCACTCGGCCTGGAAGATAGCGTCGAGATCGAATGGCAGCCCTTCGAGCTGAATCCGGACATGCCGGCACACGGCGAGAATCTGCGCGCCCATATTGAGCGCAAGTACGACACCACGCCCAAGGCCAGTGCCGAGGTACGTCGCAATCTGACCGCTCTGGCAGCCGAGGAAGGCCTGGTCTTCAATTTCTTCGACGACATGCGCATGGTGAATACCCTCGAGCTCCACGTTCTGCTCGAGTACGCCGCCGAACAGGGCATGCAGCATGACCTGATGATGCAGTTCTATGCTGACTACTTCACCTTGCAGAAGGACATGTCGGACCGCGCCGTGATGGCGGACGCTCTGGCCGCGGTCGGGCTGGATGCCACTGAAGGGCTGGCAAAACTGGACGACCCGGAAGCCCTCCAGCAGGTAAGGGCGCACGAAGCCCAGTGGCAGAAGATGGGCATCTCCAGCGTGCCGACCTTCGTCTTCAATCGTCGCAGCGCTCTGAACGGGGCCCAGCCTAAAGAGGTGTTCGAGCAGGTGTTGAGCGAGCTTTCGGGGGGTCAGGCTTGAGCCTCACCGACTGAGGTGTCACTCAAGCACTGATTTTCGGTAGTGACGATCCCGTGACAAAAACGCGGCCCCGCTGAAGAGCAGGGCCGCGTTTTTCGTTCTGGGGGTGTGAGTGTGAAATGGCAGAACTGGCCGATCCGTCACGTGCGGGCTAACAACCCTCAGAGCCCTGCCTTGATGTCGCTCAGCTGTTGGATGAGGGTCTCGAGGACGGCGTCCACCTGGGCTTCGGTGTGCTCGCAGGAGAGGAAGAAGCGCAGACGGGCGCTCTTCTCCGGCACGGCGGGGTGCAGGATGGGCTGGACGTTGAAGCCGGCCTCGAACAGTTGGTTTGAGAGGCGTGCCGCCACCAGGGAGCTGCCGAGGATGACAGGCACCACCGCGACGCCCAGGCTGTCCCCGACATCCAGCCCCAGCGCACGGGCGCGCGTGAGGAAGTAGCCGGAGACGGCATGCAGGCGCGCGATGCGCTGTCTGGCATCGTCGCCCTGGAGCAGTTCGAGGATCTTCAGCGACGGGGCGGCGACCTGTGCCGGCATGCCCACCGAGTAGAGGAAGCCCGGCGCGAAGTAGCGCAGCATGCTGACCAGTTCCTTGCAGCCGGCGATGTAGCCGCCGCAGCCGGATAGCGTCTTGCTCATCGTGCCCATCCAGATATCGACGTCACGCGCATCGATATCGAAGTGCTCCCTCAGGCCGAGCCCACGCTCCCCGAGCACGCCGAAAGAGTGGGCTTCATCGACCATCAGCCAGCAGCGGTACTGTTGCTTGAGGGCGATCAGGCGCGGCAGGTCCGGCACGTCGCCGTCCATGCTGTAGAGGCCTTCGGTGACGATCAGCACGCGCTCGAACTTGCCGCGCTGACTGCTGAGCAGGGCTTCCAGCGCGTCGGGGTCGTTGTGCGCGAAGGGCATGCGACGAGCGCCGGAGAGCTGAGCGCCGACCAGCGAGCTGTTGTGGATCCACTCGTCATGCAGGATGAGGTCCTTCGGGCCGAGCAGATAGCCCAGCGTGGACACGTTGGTGGCATGACCGCTGACGAACACCACCGCATCCTCCACCTCGTAGGTGCGCGCCACCGCCGCTTCCAGCTGCCGATGGATCGGGCGCTCACCGGAGACGGCGCGTGAGGCCGACACCGAGGTGCCGTAATGGGCCGCCGCCTCGGCCGCGGCCTTGATCACCTCGGGATGACGGGAATAGTCGAGGTAGTTGTAGCTGGCGAAGTTGACCAGCTCACGCCTATCGATGCATGTGGTGGCGCCGGCGCAGCCTTCATGAACGCGGAAAAAGGGCTCCGGCACGCCGAAGGCGGCACCGGCCTGCTGCATCATGCTCAGCTGCTGATAACCGGGCTGGCGATCGAAACGCACGAAGTCATCGCTGATCACCAGCGGTGTTGGCTTGCTGGCAAACACATCGTCGCCTGCGTCGTCCGCCACGCGAGCGGTTGTTTGGGTACGACGGGCACGCGCCTTGTCCAGCAGCTGTTGTTTCATGTCGCGGGGAGAGAGGCCGGAGGAGTGACGTGTTGCCAAAGAGGAAGTCCTTGAAGTTGAAGCGATCTTTCCCTTGATGATGATGGGGTGTCGGCAAGAGGGCAAGCCTTTGCGCGCGTGGGAACGAATCTCGATGGGACTTGCTGAGGACCCGCCACATGCGGTTGCGCGCGTGCGGTCGTCGAGTCACCCGTCAGGGCCGCTCAAGCGCCACCCACAATAATGTCCCTTATCCAACGTGTGCTGCCATATCAAGGTCTTATCGCCGTTCTTGGCTGGCCGCCAGGCGAGCGGTTGCACTCAGCGGCCAGGGCGATCAAGCGATAGGAGCCAGAAAGTCGCCAGGCAGTGGGGTACGGGTTAAATGGTTCTTGGCTCTGAGAGTAATGTGCGTATTGAGCTCCTCTCCCCGAAGCCCAGGGTGTTGCCGAATATGTTCATCGATTAGCTGAATGACAAATTCCGCATAACGCGATGAGGCGAGTTCTATTGTCGAGACAGTGCGTCCCATCAGCTGGACGATCACGAGATAAGTAGCCTGCTGCGTTCGGGCAAGGAGCAATGCGTAACCTTCGGTACTCGTAGTGATAGCTAAAGGCACATGATCTACGATGTCTCTATGTGCGTTGACAGACAGGATGCTCATTTCGTCCATGAAGGTGATCTCATCTCATGAAAATATGGGAACTTACTGGATGATGCCTATTGTCCGTTTAGGCAACACCGCTGGCTATAATACTCTAGTAAGTAAAACACTAGTTGTCATTTATTTTTTAGCGCAATAAGTGTAAGAGGGTGTAGATACTTTCGGCATCAAATTTGAAGTTAGCGTCCTAAAATGGTTGAAATATTGATGTTCACTTCATTCCCTGGATTCATCGCTTACTAGTTGATCGACGTCAGCGCCTGTCAACGTAGCCGTATTTCAAGGTGTCTACAGGTCCTTATGGCTGGCATCTCCACTTCGGTCTGCTCGAGGCAAGTGCTGAGGCACGAGCGAATGCTATCTACAAATTCAGCCTCAAATGGATTTGGAACTCAAACGACCGATGCAAAATTGTGCTCGTTTGAGTTCCAAAAGTATCAACTAATTTCAGGATTGGATGATCATCTAGTATTACGCGTTACTTGCTGACCATCTCACCGCGTTTAGAAGTCGCTGTGGCTGCTTCACTGCCATGTTGCTTCACCAGCTGCGCCATGGCCTGGTCTTCCGAGCTGATTTCGGCATCCTCGCCGTCGGTATTTGACATCTTGTGCATCAGGCGCTCCGCGAGACGCCACAGGGTGGCGGCTTCACTGATCATCATCACCGGAATGCTGATCCCCAGACGCACCTCGACTGCCGTCATCAGCTCCACCCCCATCAGTGAATCGAAGCCCATATCATAGACGCTCTTATTGACGTCAATGGCCGTGTCATCGATCAGTAGAATCTTGCTCAGCTCGCCTTTGAGTATCTCAACGATGGCCGTCTGAAGCGCCTCACCTGTAAGCCCTGCCAGTATCGCGGCGATATCATCTTGCTGTGCCTGACTGGAGTCATCCTCACCGGCGCGACGCGCGATTTCCTCAAAGCGGGGTGTAGCGGCGGTTGGTAGGAAGCGTGCAAGCGCGCCCCAGTCCAGTTCTAGCACGCCCAGTGAGCGACCTGGCAGGCCGAGTGCTTGGGCCTGTTGATCCGCGCTGATCATCTTGCCGAGACAGGCCAGGGCATGGTCTGCCATCAGCGCATCGCCACCGAGGCGATTCTTGAGTGCTTCGCGCGTCTTCTCGTTGCGTGCCAGGAAGCCGGCATCCTCGATCGCGCCCCAGCGTGCGCAGGTGGCGGGCAGGCCACGTGCACGACGGTGGGCGGCAAGCCCCTCCAGCCAGTGGTTGGCCGCCACGTAGACGCTCTGTCCCGGGTTGCCGAACAGGGTGGTAGCCGAGGAGTAGAGCACGAAGAAGTCAAGCGCATGCTCGGCACTCAGGTGATCCAGCAGGCGTGCACCTTCCAGCTTCGGCGTCATCACACGCTGGATACCCTCGGCATCGAGATGGCGAATCAGTGCATCATCGATTACCGCGGCGGCATGAATGATGCCCTTGAGCGGTGCGATGCCATCGGCGTCAGCGGACTTGCCGAAACGTGCGAACACCTTTGATAACGCGGCCTCATCGGCGACATCGCAGGCCAGCGCATGCACGCTCACGCCCTGGGCCTCGAGACGCGCGACACCTTGCTGCGCTTCTTCACTGGCCGCGCCGGAGCGCCCGAGCAGTACCAGCTCACGCGCGCCCATTGCAGCCAGCCACTCGGCGCTGCGCAGACCAAAGCCGCCCAGACCGCCGGTGACCAGATAGCTGCCCGCCGGGTCGATCGTCAGTGTTTTTTGATTAGCCGTTAGCGCGTCGGGCTGACGGGACATTGCACCTGTACTAGCTCCCGCCACCGCACTTGCATTTGTCTGTTCAGCGGCGTGTTCGGCAGCGCGCTGAGTGACGACGACCTTGCCGATCTGGCGGGCCTGCTGCATGTAGCGGAAGGCCTCGACTACCTGACTGGCATCGAAGGTGGTGTAGGGCAGCGGTGCCAGGGTGCCGTCCTCGAACAGCGCCATCATCTCGCGGAACAGACGCGTGGTCAGGCCCGGGCATTCCTTCATCAGCTGATCGGAATCGATGCCGAAATAGCTCAAGTTGTTGCGGAACGGGCGCAGCCCCATCGGGGTGTTCTCGTAGAAGTCGCGCTTGCCCAGCTCACAGAAGCGTCCGAACGGCTTGAGCACGCGCAGGTTCTGGACGATGGCTTCACCGGCCAGCGAGTTGAGCACCACATCGACACCGCGGGCATCGACAGATGGATCGCGCTGCTGGCGTGCGGCGAGATCGGCCAGGATATCCTCGGCGAAGCATGGCTGCGCGAGTCATAGACGTTGTCGATGCCCATCAGCGCGAGAAAGTCACGCTTGGCCGGCGAGCCAACGGTGGCGAACACCTCGGCGCCCAGCCATTCGGCGATCTGCAATGCCGCGATGCCCACGCCGCCGGCGCGCCGTGAATCAGTACCTTCTCGCCTTCTTCCACCCGCGCCAGATGCTTGAGCGCGTAGTAGACGGTGAAGAAGGTGGTCGGGATGGTCGCTGCGGCTTCCAGGCTGACGCCGTGGGGCACATGGGCCAGCGCCGTGTCGGCGATCACCAGACGGTCGGAGAAGCTGGCCGGGCCGAAGCCGACCACGCGCTCGCCGACCTTGAATTCGGCATTGGCACCGACCTGAGTGACGATGCCGGAGAACTCGAGCCCCAGGCTCGGGCCGGAGAAGCCGTGTTCGATGGCTTCATCCGACAGCAGGCCGAGGGTGTACATGACATCGCGGAAGTTGAGACCGCTCGCCTCGACACGCACCTCGACTTCGCCGGCTGCCACGGAGGGCAGAATGCGTGGCTGCCATTCCAGGTTGCGCAATTGACCGGGCTGGCTGAAGCCGAGGCTGACGCCGTGTCGCTGAGCGCCTGAGGTCTGCGAGCCTGAGATCTGCGAGAGGGAGCTCTCGCCACCAATGGCCTGCTGAGGCGCTGCTACCTGACGCAGACGTGTCGCGAAGCGGGCGCCAGTGGCATCCAGCACCACTTCCTGTTCGTGATCCGGCGCTTCGAGATCCTGCACCAGCGCGTCCATCAAGGCCGGCGTGCAGGCGGCATCGTGCTCCAGCGTCGGCGTATCCAGCAGGCGAATGGCCAGCGACTGGCTCTCGTTGGCCAGACTGCGCGCAAAGCCCCAGCTGGCCGCATCCGCCGGAGGAGTCGCTGCGGGGGCGCCATCTGTCTGCCACAGCGTCGCCACATCATGTGTCAGCACCCACAGGGTCGGGGCGAGGCGGCTGTCGTCCTGCTCCTGGGCGCTGTCAAAGGCCTGGGCGACCTGTGTCAGTAGCTGTTGGCGTGCGCACTGGAGGGCGTTGGTGCTGTCCGTATCATTCTGCTCAACTGTCGCCGCAGCGCTTGGCAGCGCGATCAGGTGATCAACGTCGCCAAGCTGCTCGATCAGTGCGGAGACGTCCGCGGGCAGGCTGGCTGACAGGCGCTGATGGCTGACCTGATGACCACGCGCGGCCAGTGAGTCGCTCAAGCGCGTCAGCAGTGCCTGATCCGCCGGTGCCTGCGGGCAATCCAGCAACGCGATGGAGAGCTTGTCGGCTTGGCTTGCTACTGATTCGCTCTCGACTGATTCACTTGCCGCCGTCTGGCCTTCAGCGGTTTTCGCAAGAGCCGCAAGCGGTGCCTGAGCGGCAAGCGTCGCGGAGAGCCACCAGGCGCCGGATGTTTCAGCGCCCAGGTGATCGCTGGCCAGGCTATCGCTGGCAGGCGCTGGTGACTCGATGTCGAGGCCCAGCTGGGTCAAGAGACGCTGCCATTGCGCGATGCCCGGATGACTGCGCAGCTGCTCACCATCATCGAGGGCCAGAATCGGCCCGGCCCAGGCCGCCGGCTCACAGCCACACAGCAGCAGCTGCGCGCCGGGGGCCAGACGGGCGATCAGTGCTGTCAGCAGTTCGCGCGCCTGTGACGGTGCCTCGAAGTCCAGATGCACGATGGCGAGCTGAGCCTTGCGGGTCGTGGCGGTGTCTTGGAAGGCCTCGCCCGCGATCACGTCGATCAGCGGCAAGTCATCCTGCAGGCGATTGGCTTCACTGAGGGCACCGTTACTGGCGGCCACGAAGCGGTAATCCAGCGCTGCGTAGCGACCGTTGCGTGCATCCGCCTCGCGCAGTGTCGCGAGACGCTGGCCCAACCAAGGGCCGCCGGCCCCCAGCTCCAGTACATCGAGACGCTGTCCCGCAGGCAGGGCGGCAAGTGCACTGCTGATGCGTTGATCGAGCTGGGCGCTCAACCACTGCCAGCCAGCATTGCCGACCGTCGTCTTGAGCAGCGTCGGGATCAGCGGCTGGCGCAGGTGCTCCAGTGCGGCACTGGCGTCCGTCGAGAGCAGCGCCTCGCGGTCTGCCACCACTTCATCAGCGGTGCCGTCCAGCTGAGTCCCTTCTGACTGAGTCCCGCTCAAGGGCATGCCGCGATTGAGCCATTCATCCAGGTGCAGGTGCAGGCGACCGGCGGCATGCGTCAACGGGAACTGGCCCGGGTAGTCGCGTACCAGCAGCTGCCAGATGTCATTGGCGGCGGGCAGATCCAGCGAATTGATCTGCCAGTCGCCGCTGTCGAGTGCTTCCGTCAGGCCTTGTGATTCGGCCCAGTCGAGCAGGGCACGGCTGAACAGCGGACAACGGCGCTGCCAGCGCGACAGCGCCTCGTGATCGAGATGGGCCAGCTCCGGGTCGCCCGGCGCGGCGTGACGCAGCAGGGTCTCGTGGACGCTGGCGAGCATCAGGCTGTCGAGCAGCGGCTCCAGCTCATCGCGGAAGCACTGGCTGTCGGCCAGCAGCGTCTGTGCGCTGGCGGCCGCGTCGCTCTCAGCAACATTCTCACCATCCTCACCACCATCGGCAGCCTCTGTGGCCTGCATGGCGTCATTCACCAGGCCTGCGAGATCCAGCGCCGGTGCAGACGGCTGAGTGAGCGGGTGCGGGGCGGCAGTCAGTTCGATATCCAGGTAATCCAGATGCGCCGTGCCATCACGCCCCAGGCGTACGGCGCGGAAGCGGGCCTCTTCGGCAACCGCCACGGCGCGGCCTTCGGCGTCGAACAGCTCGAAGTCGGCACACAGGGAGTGCGGGCCACGCGAGCGCAGCACGACACGTGCGGTGACGATCTGCGAGGCGCGTACCTGCTCACGTACCTGCAGGCGTCCGACGCGCACCGGCACGAAGGCCATGCCATTGCTGGCCGCCATCTGGCCCTTGAGCACGCCCAGCAGCGGAATGAACAGCTGGAAGGCGCTGTCGAGCACGCCGGGGTGCAGGTGGAAGTCGGCATCCTGGCTGGCCATTTCCTCGGTCAACGAGAAACGGGCCAGCACCTGCGGACGCGCAGTGCCTGGTGCGTGGTGGTCGGCGCCCGCGTCGACCCAGATCTTCTCGGCGGCGCGGAAATGCGGGCCGTAATGCAGGCCGAGTTGCGCGGCAGCCGCCACGTGCTCATCGCGGCCGAAATCGGCGGCGCGAGTCGGCATGATCGGGGCGGCTCGCTCCAGCAGGCGTCCACGCGTGGCGGTGAAGGCGCGCGCCACGGCGTGCAGATTCCACTTGTCGGCATCTTCCGCGCGTGTCTCACGACTCTCCAGACGCATGGCGCCATTGGCGCTGTCCAGCGACAGGCGGGTCAGACGCAGGGTGCTGTCATCGAGCAGCAGCGGGGCGCGAATCTCGAAGTCTTCCAGATCCAGCACGTCGGGCAGGCTGTCCGCATCGGCGCTGGCGGCCTGCCATTCGTGGGCGGCGGCCAGGCACTGCTCCAGATAGCCGGCCCCCGGGAAGACGGCACTCTCGCCGACCTGATGATCGGCCAGCCACGCGACCTTCTGGGTGTCGAGCTGGGCTTCCCAGGTCAGGCGTTGCTGAGCGAGACGATAACCGAGCAGCGGGTGCACGTAATGACGATCCAGCAGACGCTGGCTTTCGCTGGTGGTCTGGATCCAGCACGGGATGCGTTGCCACGGGTAGCTTGGCAGCTCGACGAACTGACCGGCGACCGGGAACAGGCCGGTGATGTCGACGGCGCCGGAAAGCAGCACGCGACCGCGCAGATGCTCCAGGGCATCTAGCCCGGCATGGCGACGGTCGAGACTGGCGAGCACCTGGCCGGCGGGCGCCTCGTCACTGCGCGCCTTGAGGATGTCGTTCAGGTAGCTGCGCAGGATCGGGTGTGCGCCGATCTCGACCAGCAGGCGATGGCGGCCGAGGGCAGCGTTCTCCTCCGCCTCGGAGTGCCAGTTGACCAGCGACGTGACGGCGGCCTCGAACATGACCGGCTGCCGGATGTTCTCCCACCAGTAGCGTGCATCCAGCTGCTCGCCGGCAATGACGCTGCCGGTGACGGTGGAGATGAACGGGGTATGGGTGGCGCGGGGCGTCAGGCCGTCGAGGGACTCGAGCAGGCCGGGCTTGATCGGGTCCATCGCCGGGCTGTGGAAGGCGTAATCCAGCCCCAGTACCCGTGCGAAGGTGCCCTGGGCGGAGAGCTCCTTGCTCAGCGCTTCCAGCAGCTCACGCTCGCCGGCCAGGGTGGTGCCGCGCGGGCCATTGATGCCGGCCAGTGACAGCGACGCCCATTGCGGCTGCTCCAGCCACTCGCGCATCTCGCACTCGCCGAGACCGACGGCCATCATTGCGCCGGTGCCCCGGGTGCGCCCCTGGTGATAGCTGCGCTGGAAGATGACGCGGGTAGCCTGTGCGAGCGTCAGCGCGCCACTGGCCCAGGCGGCAGCGACTTCGCCGACACTGTGACCGGTGACGGCAGCAGGGCGGATACCGCGTTCGATCAGCCACTCGGTGACCGCGACCTGCAGCGCGAACAGCGTCGGCTGGGCGATCTCGGTGGCGTCCAGGCGGTTCTCGCCTTTCTCGCTCAGGCTACCGTCCAGCTCCTTGAGCAGCTCGAAGCCATTGAAGTCGCGGAAGGCGACATCGAGGCGTTCAAGACAGGCGCGCACGCTGGCGGATTCTTCCAGCAGGGCACGGCCCATGCCGGCCCACTGGCAGCCATTGCCGGAATACACGAACACCGGGCCGCGCTCTTTCTGCACGCTGCTGACGGCGTTTGTGCCATGGCGTGGCGAGGCACCATTGCTGCTGGCGCTCGGCAATGCCGGCAGACGGTCTGCCAGCGTGATGCGCGGATGGTCACCGAGATCCCCCTCGCTGCCGAGGGTGTCGAGGTCCTCAAGCAGGGTAGTGAAGGTGTCTGCGCTGAGCAGGGCACCATGCACATGGTGCTCGCGGCGGGCGGCCAGCTGCCAGGCGAGATCGTAAAGGCTTGGTGCCATGTCGTTTGCGGCGAGCTCACGCAGGTGCTCTGCCAGCTCCAGCGCGGATTGCTTGAGCGCCTGTGGGGAACGAGCACTCAGGCGCAGCGGCGGCGTCTGTTCACCTTCACTGCTCGGTTGCGCTACCGACTGTTCGGGAGCACTTTCCAGCAGCACGTGGGCATTGGCGCCCCCGAAGCCGAAGGAGTTGACGCCGACGACCAGACGACCGTCAGCCTTGAGCTTGCGCGGCTGGGTGACGATATCCAGATTCCACTCGTCGGTACGAATCTTCGGATTCAGACGCTGGATATTGATCGTCGCGGGCACTTCACGGTGCGCGATCACGCCCAGAGCCTTGGCCAGGCCTGCCACGCCAGAGGCGGTTTCCAGGTGGCCCATGTTGCTCTTGATCGAGCCGATCGGCAGCGGGCTGGAGCGCTTCTGGCCGATGGCCGCGCCGATGGCACGGGTTTCCAGCGGGTCACCGACCGCGGTGCCGGTACCGTGGGCCTCGAGATAGTCGATCTCGTCCGGGCTGATGCCGGCCTGCTCGCAAGCCTGTTCCATCAACTGGATCTGCGCCGCCGGGTTGGGCACGGTCAGGCCGGACTTGTAGCCATCGGTATTGACCACGGAAGATGCCACCACGGCG
Source organism: Cobetia crustatorum (assembly GCF_000591415.1). Taxonomy (GTDB): domain Bacteria; phylum Pseudomonadota; class Gammaproteobacteria; order Pseudomonadales; family Halomonadaceae; genus Cobetia; species Cobetia crustatorum. The sequence continues at coordinate 12,508 of NZ_JEMF01000013.1, forward strand.
AGGATACGATCGCCATCGGTGATGGCCTGGTCGAGATCCTTGAGCAGGAAGACACCGCCGCCTTCGGAGCGCGCGTAGCCGTCGCCGGCTTCATCGAATACCTGGCAGCGGCCGGTCTTCGACAGCATCGTGGCCTTGGAGAAGATCAGGAAGCCGTACGGATGCAGGTGCAGGCTGATGCCGCCGGTCAGCGCCATGTCGGTCTCGCCGCTTCTGATCGACTGGCAGGCTGATGGAAGGCAACCATCGAAGAAGAGCAGGCGGTATCCAGTGACAGGCTCGGGCCATGCAGGTCGAAGGCATACGACAGGCGGTTGGAGGCCACGCTGGAGGTATTGCCGGTCGCGGTATTCGGGCCGATGGCGCTGAGGTCATCCGCCATGCGATAGGAATAATCCAGGCTGGCGATGCCCATGAAGACGCCACAGCGTGAGCCGCGCATCTTCTCGGCGGGGATGCCGGCGTGCTCGATGGCTTCCCAGCTCATCTCCAGCAGCATGCGTTGCTGGGGGTCCATGCTGGCGGCTTCGCGCGGGCTGATGCCGAAGAAGGCGGGGTCAAAGCCGGTGATGTCGCCCAGTGAACCTGCGGCGAAGCTGTAGCTCATGCCCGGGGCTTTCTTGTCCGGGTGCGAGAGAGACTCCTTGCTCCAGCGGTCGTCGGCGACTTCGGTCACCATGTCCTTGCCGGCCAGGAGGTCGTCCCACAGGGTGGCCTGAGTGGTGCCGGGGAAACGGCTGGCTGCGCCGATGATGGCAACGCGTCGGGTCATGACAAGCTCCTGAACTTCTGAGTCACGGCACTGTGGCGAGCATGTTTCGCGGTCGCCTTCAGCAGCGCACTTCCTAATGTATCGATATTGATGACGCGCGGGTCGCCCTTGCGGCATTGCTCGTCAGTCTTGAAAGGCCCTTCGCAGTCGAGGGCCCACTCCATCAGCTCCGGGTCCTTGTCGCGCACGGCCGCCATGGTCTGGCGGGCGGTGTCGTCGGACTCCGGCAGGGCGCTGGACCAGATGAAACTGTCGGTCACGCCATTGGGCTCGCCCAGGGTCGCATAGACCTCGGGCATGATCGGCACATGGTCTCCATAGAAACACAGCAGCCCGCCGCGCGGCAGTCGCGCCAGCGCGGTGGTGAGCTGATCGATCATCGCGTCGGCATTCACCAGATGACGCAGATAGATGCCCAGTTCCTGACAGTTCTCCGGCAGGTCTCCGTCGTACCACTCCGGCAGACGTGCGCTGTCGAAGGTTTCCAGGTGCAGCGGGCCGTGATTCTCCATGGTGATCACTTGGATGAACAACGGCGTATCGCCGGCTTCCAGCAGACAGTCTTCCACCTTGGCCGCCACGGCGGCATCGCTGATGTACTGGCCACTCTTGTCGGCATCGCTGAAGTGGGCGATGTCGAGGAATTCATCGAAACCGAGCTGTTTCAGCACCTGATTGCGCAGGTAGAAGGTGCCGGGATAGGGATGGATGCACAGCGTGCGATAGCCCATTGCCTTGTAGCTGGCGGCCAGATTGGGCACGGCGCGACGCGCCAGCTGATGGTAGGGGTTGAACTGGTGCACGCCGAGCTCTTCGGCGGTCAGGCCCGTCAGGAAGGCGGTCTCGGTGCGCACGGTATTGGCGCCCCACGCCGGCACGGCCAGACGACCACACGGCAGTCCCTGGGCTAGGGCGGTGAAGTGGCAGCGGTCCAGGTTCGGCAGTAGGTCGTCACGTACCCGGGGGTAGACGCGACGGGCATCGAAGAAGGATTCGCTCTGCACACTGACGACATGGGGCAGTGCCTTGGTGGCGTCCTCGTCATCGAGTTCGCGCAAGGTGGCGTCGAGTTCTTGCTGTGCCTCCTCCAACGGATTGCGCAGTGGCGTCAGCGGGCGACGCGCCAGCCGCGCATAGGCCAGCAGGTAGGCCACCATGCCTAGCTCGCTCAGGTCGAACTCGGGGACCAGCATCACCTTGTTGGCCAGACGGTTGCCCAGGGCGTAGGTCAAGACGCTCGCGCCGATCAGTACGCTGATCAACGGCACCAGCCATAGAGCGGCGTTGCCTGAGTAGACGGCGGAGAAGCCCAGCGCGGGCTCGAGCCAGAGCCCCAGACCGATTGCCAGCGCCCCTGCCGTGGTCGCGGCGATGGTCAGCCCGATGCCGAAGAAGGGGATGTACAGGCGCGGGTGCTTGATGGCGTCGGTGAAGTACTCGAAGTCCTGGCTGAGGAAGGGTTCGCGCAGCGACACGTACTTGGTGTGGCTGACCTGCAGCACCACCAGCCACAGCGCATTGACGACGATCAGCGAGAACCAGGGCCGCTGGGTGATCAAGGTGCACAGTGACCAGCTGGCGCACCAGTACCCGACATGTACCAGTCGGGCGCTGACGGGGCGACGCCAGAATGCGGCTGGTGGTGTCGTCATCTGTTTCAGCAGCAGATGCTCAAGCCCCAGCGTCAACCCGAGGCCGACCAGCAGTGGCCCGGCCATGAAAGACACAAACGCAATGACAAACTCCATGTAATGCCGACCTCGTTAGCCTCTGCCGTCGCAGGGGCTGTGTAGTGTCCGGTCGAGTACTCGACCCTGATCAAGATCCATGGCGGCCAGGGTAGTGGTAAGTCGGCCCCTCGCCGCAGTATTTTCAGGCGCTCTGGTGTCCAGATCCTGATCGTTCCTGCGTGTTCAACTGCCGCTATGGCGTTCCCGTCACTGTCTTTCCCATCGATTCTGCACGATGTACTCCAGTGGCAGGTACTGGGGTATTACGCTAACTCATTGTCATGACAATGGAAAAAAGCTGAGCCATCGCCTGCTACCCATGGCGGGCCGGCTCACGGTTCACGGCTTAGGTTCACGGTTCACGAAGACGCAAGCCCCGATCAATGAGTGTAATTGAACCACCCGAGCAGGCGCTGGGAGATTCCGGCGGGCAGGACACTCAACCACCAGCACCCGAAGTTGAGCGGGAAGGGGAAGCTGATACGCGCCCGGTTACGCGCTGCGCCCTTGAGGATGCGGCGTGCGGCCTTCTCGGGTAGCATCTCGAAGGGCTTAGGGCCTGGCATGGCTTCACACATCGGTGAGGTGACATAGCCGGGCATGACGACGGTGACCCCTACGCCATGAGGTTTGAGCCAGCTGCGCAGGCCTTCGCCATATGCCTTGACCGCCGCCTTGCTGCCGCTGTAACTGGGCGTCAATGCCAAGCCATGCCACGCCGCCAGGGAGCTGAGCAGTACCAGCTGGCCACTGCCGCGCTGTTTCATCGCCATGGCCAGATGGTGCGCCATGCCCAGCGTGCCGATCACGTTGGTCTGCAGCAGGCGGCGTGAATCCTCCCAGCGCTCACCGTTGCCCTGGGGGCCGATATCGGTGTTCATGCCGGCGTTGGCGATGGCGATATCCGGCACGCCGCGCGCGCAGACTTCATCCAGCCAGGTGAACAGGGTCTCTTCATCACACAGATTGAGTACCGTGCATTCCACCTCGGCGCCCAGTTTGCGGCAGTCGTTGGCGATCGCATCGAGCTTGCGCTGCTTGCGGCCGGTGAGGATCAGCGTGGTACCCGACTCGGCGTAGGCGCGCGCTAGGGCACCGCCGATCTCGCCCGTGGCGCCGGTGATCAGGACGCGCCGCAGGCGGCTGGCATCCTGCGCGGCTTTCGCACTGGCGTCGCTTTCTGCAGGTCGGCTATCCGCTCGGTGAGTGCCAGCGTCGCGCTCAGCTTCGGTAGGCTCTGGCTGCTGGGGGGGCATGGCCGTCATCTTTGGTCTCCTTGAATCCCGACACCGAAGGTCGGCAGTTCCCTTGCGTTTCTCATTATGGTCGGGTGAGAGAGGCTGCCATCATTGGCGTGTCTCACCTCAATGCTTGGTCCAGCAGTCTTATTGCATGTTCAGCAACGGCTCATCATCTGCTCCAAGGGAGAGCGCTCGGCACATAGTCTCTTCGTGGCTCCTATTACAGCGAGTTGCATGCCCGGCTTGCTGTAAAACCCCCCATTGAGCTGCACGGTATGAATCACCGTATTGCGGAAATGCCGGAATAACGTCGTATCGGGGCGCTGGCCCTGGGTCCAGAAATCATGCAGCGAACCTTGGAAGGTCAGGCCCGGCAAATTGAATATCGGGTCGCCCATGCAGAAGGTCGGGCAGCGATACTGCAGCGCCACGTTGCCGGTCGTGCTGTTGACCGTAATCATGCCCTTGGCCTGCTGCAGCAGCTTCTCCAGATTGCCGCTCTCCAGATAGACGATACGCCCGATCAGATCGTAGCGGCGCTCCAATGAGCGAATTAGCCCCGGGTAATCCACCAGCCCCATGTCGAGGGGATGGTTCTTGATCACCAGGCGTGCACCGCGTGGCGCATTCAGGGCGAAGCTCTTCATCACCCGCTGGATGACTTCCTGCATGTTGGCGAAGCGCGAGTGGTGGCGTATCTGGGCATCGGTATTCAACTGCAGCGGCAGCATGTAGTAGGGTGCGCCACTGCCCATCAGCTGATCGATACGCATGGCATCACGCCGCTTGTACCAGCGCATCAAGGGCAGTCGTGTTGCATAGCCCGCGTATTCCTGCACGGCGTGAATGCTGTGCGAGCGGTAGCGCGGGAACAGCAGCGGATTGGTCGCGCCCGCCAGGTGATAGGTGATGTCGTGGCGCGCACGCTCACTGAAAGGCGCCTGGAAACGCTGCGGTGTGGGGGCATCTTCGAGATGTCTGCCTGCCTCACGGAACCAGTCTGGATCACGAGGCAGGAGGGAATGCCCATTGACGCCTTCGCGCTCCAGCGTCACCCAGTAAGGGCGGAAGTAGCCCTCCTCGAACACGTGGGTACGGATGCCGAGATATTCCGCCTTGAGCACGGCATCACGATGTACCGGGCGTCGGTCGCCGAACAATACCTGATCGGTGACGTGATGCTTGCGCCAGAGTTCGGCGATCCAGTCGCCGAGGTCCTCGAGCTTGCCGCGATAGGCATACGCCTTGTCGTGGCGCCAGTAGAAGCTGTCGCCGCTGTTGAAGTTGACCTTGATGACCTCATGGCCATCCTGCTTGAGCTTTTTCGCCAGATGCAGGAAGAAGGGCGAGCACACCCCCTGCAGCAACATGAAGACGCGCCGGCGGTCGCCTCCCGGTCGGATGTGAGCAGAGGGTGGCTGCCTCGGAGTGTGCAATTCAACACCACGCAAGGCATCGGGCTGAACTGGCGGTCGTGTCAGGACGACATCATCCGACATCTTGAGCTGGCGCAGTTTTTCGATCGCGCTAGCCACGGAAGTTGTCGGAGAGAGGCCTTGTTCCCCAAGGCTCTCCTGCGCGCGAGCGTCCGCGGGCATGAGGGCGGAAGCTGAATCGGTGAAAGGCAATGCCAGACGTCCATGTAACATGATTCAATGCTTCCCGATAAATAAGGCGCGATAGCCTCGATAAAGACGGGTTTTCCAAGGCAATGCTGGCTTCAAGGTACCTCTGCGAAGCTTGTCACGTTGTTGTTCCAGAATCGTGACGACTGTCTCAGCATTGCATAAGTGACCGTGCTCAGGGGCCACATACACGGGATACTCGATCAGAGCGCCAGCCACCAGGGCATCCACACTCAAGTGCCGAGTTCGTCTTGGGCACTCGACAAGGTCATGGGTCAGCCCCCAGCCAGCATAGAAGGGCAGGCCATGGGTCGTGACGGGCACACCTCGTATCAGGGCTTCAAAGCCGGCGAGCGAGCAGAGCGTGTGTACATGATCCACCTGCTCAAATAACCGACTGATATTGCCGGTGGTCAATTCGAGATCGTACGTCCCGCCTTCAGTCGCCACCTCGCCACTACGTCCCCCTGTGACAACGTCGGGATGCGGTTTATAGATCACGTAGCTTTCAGGGTGCAATTTCCGCGCCGCCTCAAGCAAAGCCTGATTGGTGCGTATCCCGGGGCACGCATGGCGTATCGAGGCATCTGACTCCACCTGGCCGACGACCAATATCACGTCACGGCCCTTGGCCATCGCGCGAAGGTCCGGCAATTCATCACCTTCTGAATTGTACTTGCTCAGTCCCAACTTGATCAGGCGCTCGCGTAATTGGCTTGCACGGCCTAACTCGGCATCGGTGAAATCATGATGCATCAACCAGTGCTCCAGTGTGCTTGAGCGACTGGCGTCAAAATGCATGCCGAGCGGGTCGAGGATCAGCGAAAGTGGCCGCGTGAGATCCACCCCCAGGCCGACTGAGCGCAAGAAACCGTCCTCGATTCGCCACAGAGAGCCCCCTTGTGCAATGACGGAGGCTTCCAGCTCTGCTGTGGTTCGGCTCGCCCAACTCAGCACGCGGGTAGGGTGCGGTGCCTGTTGTTCGCGCTGCGACAACGCTTGCGGATCATGAGCGGTGGTGACACAAGCATTCTTTTGCAGCTTCTGCAGTGCGATGGCATCGCTTTTGACGAAGTCGCAGTGCGCCAATGGCCCCAGGAAGCCGGGCAGGAAATTACGCTTCCAGCGCGAGTACCCCGGCGCTATCCAGTGTCCTGCCAGCCTGGTAGCCATTCGCTTCTGGTCTGCAAGCAGCTGGATGATCTCTTCGAGCGTCGCGACCTGCTGGGTATAGGGATTGGCATAGCGGCTGTATTCGAGATAGGCCGCGGCAAACACCTGCTCAAGCGTGCGTGACTGCCCTCGGCGCGGACATTGCTGGCGATCATCCGTCAGGCCCCAGCCGGCATAGAACGGCATGCCGTGACAGATCACCGGCAGGCCTGCCATCAGGGCCTCGAACCCAAGCTGGCTGGTCACGACATGGACGCCATCGACCTGTTCGAACAGGCACCAGGGGTTGATGTCGTCACTCAGCAGGGTGCAGCCAAGCTTGCGCGCCTCTTCCAGCAGATAGCCGCGCTTCTTGCCGGCGATCACATCCGGATGCACCTTGACCCACACCTCGGCTCCCTCGATTGCACATGCCTCCCTCAGCATGGCAAGGAAAGTCTCCGGGCTGGCCATGCCGCCCACGACAGACGCATCCTCGGCGGTCTGATCCACGATGAGAAGTCGCTGCATGCCAGGCTTTCGGGCAGGGAGCTTGCCCTCTGGTGCATGGTTGTACTTGCTCAAGCGATGCATGCGCAGGCTTTCGAGAGCCGCGCGCGCGCGCGCCAGCAACGCCTCACTCTGACGCGTCGGCGCTTCATTGATCAGTTGCTCGAGATCACTCGGTTGGCGCGCATCGTAATAGATGCCCTGATGATCGACCACCATCGCCATGCCAGGGTAACCGGCGCTTGCCAGGGTCAGAGAACGCAGGAAACCATCCTCCAATGCAACGTAGGGCAATCCATGTTCAAGCGCATATTGGCGCGCACGTTTCGCCGTGGGTTTATGTCCCCAACCGACGACACGCATGATGTTTGTCGAGGATTTCTGGCCCGCGAATTCTGGCGCAGTATTTATCCCTTTCGATGCCCCGAGTTCTGGCAAAGAATCAGCCTCGCTCGCTGCCGGTTGTTGTTCTTTTCCTACATTTTTTTTGCTCAGTGTACCTGTCGAGGCACGTCGCCTGGCAGCGAAAGATAAATTCTTGAAGTTGAGCGAGTTGTCATTTTTCTGACATGAAAGGGGTGTAAGCCCTCTTGTCAGTGGCAGCAACTCGGGAATGAAGCAGGCAAGAAGTGGTTGGCGATAAATACCTGAAGAAAAACAGAGCGATGCCCCAGAGATCGCGTCATTCGTGACATCTGCTGATCCGTGCCGAGCGTGAGAGGCGCAGGGCAGAGCACGCATGAGAAGCTCCCATCCTTGGTTCATTGCCGCCTTCAGCATGCAGGGTGTCCGTTTCAGATAAGAAAAGTGACTGCTTACTCGTGATGCTCAGCACGCCTGGTGAGACTGTCGTGTGAGACCGTTGACTCAGAGTCCGCAAATAGGGAAAGTACGCAAAGTGACGAACGAATTCAATCAAGTCTTTGCTCGCGATATTGATAGCAGGCAAATGATTAACCTGTGCTTTGTTTTGTTTGTCAGCTTTTTCACTGCATGCTTCAGCAGTAATAGCTTTGCTGCTAAAGTGCCACGCTCTGCGATGCATGTTCATTAATGCTTGAGCTTCATATGAACGTGAAGCGCAGGGCTTGACAAGAAGAAGCGGCAGGACGCCAAGGGAACGCTAGTAGATGGAAATCGCGCAGCACATGGATGCTTTTATCACCCTGGTGGTGACGGTAGGAGTGTTGGCAGGGCTTGTCTGGAATCGTTGGCCGGCGGAGTGGCTGATGATGGCCGCTGCCGTGTCGTTGATTCTGCTGGGCGTCATTTCTCCGGCGACCTTCCTGGCCGGATTCGCCAACCCGGGCATCATGACCATCGGCGCGCTTTTCGTGGTCGCCGCCGGCGTGCAGGAAACCGGGGCGCTGCGCTGGATGCTCGAGCGTCTGCTCGGGCGCCCCAGCTCTCCTTCTTCAGCATTGGCACGCCTGATGCCGATCACCTCGCTGCTCAGCGCCTTTCTGAACAATACTCCCGTCGTCGCACTCTTCATTGGCCTGGTTCAGGGCTGGTGCGCGCGCATGAAGATCTCGCCTTCGCGTCTGCTGATGCCCATGAGCTATGCCGCCATTCTCGGCGGTACCTGCACCCTGATCGGCACCAGTACCAATCTGGTCGTCGACGGCCTGCTGCAGTCCCAGGCCAATCTGCCCGGGCTCGGCATCTTTGATATCTCTGCGCTGGGCGTGCCTGTGCTGATCATCGGCACTCTGTGGATGGTACTGATCGGCTGGCGCTTCCTGCCCCAGCGCAAGGGGCTGGTCGAACAGCTCGGCAATGGGCGCGAGTATTCCGTGGCCATGCGAGTGGCCGACAAGGGGCCGCTGCACGACAAGAGCATCGAAGAGGCGGGCCTGCGCAGTCTTCGATTCGGCTATCTGGCCGAGATAGAACGTTCCGGCAAGCTACTGTCCATGGTCGGCCCTGACACCATTCTCCAGTCCGGTGATCGCCTCATCTTTGTGGGTGTCGCGGACACTGCGCATGAAGTGCGTGTTTTCCGCGGGCTGGAAAGCGACGCCGCAGGCCTGGATCTGGATCATCATCAGCGCCGCATGGTCGAGGCCGTCATCGCCCCAAGCTCGCCCGTCGTCGGCATGAACGTACGTGAAGCGCGCTTTCGTACTCGCTATCAGTCCGTGATTCTCGCCGTGTCACGTGATGGTGAACGCATCAACAGTAAGGTCGGTGACATCGTGCTGCGCCCTGGTGACACCCTGTTGCTGGAAGCCGCTGCCGATTTCACGCGCCTGCATCGTTATAACCGCGAATTCCTGCTGGTCAGTACGCTGGATGGCAATGGCATGCCCAATCTGACCAAGGCGCCCATCGCACTCGCCATCATGAGTCTGATGATCATCACGCACCTGGCGGGCATGGCCGAGCTGGTCGAGGCGGCGGTGGCGGCCGCCATTCTGATGGTCTTCACCGGCTGCCTCCCGGCCTCGCAGGCGCGCGCCAGCATTGATGGCAGCGTGCTGGTCGTCATTGCCGCTGCATTGGGGCTGGGACAGGCGATGACCGACAGTGGTGCGGCCCAGATGGTGGCGGACCAGCTCATGCAGCTGGGCGGTGGCTCGCCGCTGCTGATGCTGGCACTCGTCTATCTCACCACGACACTATTTACCGAGATCATCACCAACAACGCCGCCGCCGTGTTGATGTTTCCGATCGCCATGGCTGTCAGCGAGCAGCTGGGGGTCTCATTGATGCCCTATGCGATTGCCATCATGTTCGCGGCCTCGGCCAGTTTCCTTACCCCGCTGGGCTATCAGACCAACCTGATGGTGATGGGCCCGGGGGGCTACAAGGTGTCCGATTACATGAAGGTCGGTTTGCCGATGAGCATTATCGTCGGCGTCACCTCGGTCGCTCTGATTCCGCTGATCTGGCCATTTACGAGCTAAACCATGTTCTGCTTCGTCTGGCAGCCGCTGGCGAGCGTTACCCTTTACATCGTCAGCCTGGCTGGCGAATTAACACTGACAGGAAGGCACATGACGGATACGACAGTGAGCACGACCGACAGCACGACACGCGCCATGTTGAATGCGTTGGAGGCCATTGCTCGCAAGGCGGGCGCTGCCATCATGGAGATCTACGAGAGCGGTGATTTCACGGTTGATATGAAGTCGGATGATTCCCCGCTGACCACGGCAGACCGTGCAGCGCACGCCGTCATCGTCGACGGTCTGAAGGCCATGGAGGTCGAATTCGGCGCCACACCGATCCTGTCCGAGGAAGACGCGGACATCAGCTGGGATGTGCGTAGTGACTGGACGCGTTACTGGCTGGTCGATCCGCTGGATGGCACCAAGGAATTCATCAAGCGCAATGGCGAATTCACCGTCAACATCGCGCTGATCGAGCAGGGCGTGCCGACAATGGGCGTCGTCTATGCGCCGGCCATCGAGACGCTCTACGTCGGTGCCCAGCAAGGAGAAGGCCAGGCCGCCATCGCCGAGAAACAGGTTGGCGAGGGTGAGCGTCAGGCCATCGCCGTCAGTGACGTGCCGAGCACCACCGACAGCTGGCGCATCGTCGGGAGTCGCTCTCACCAGACCGAAGAATTCAAGGCGTTCGTCGCCGACTTCGCTGCCTGCGATATCGTCGCCATGGGCAGTTCACTGAAGCTGTGCCTGGTGGCGGAAGGGGCCGCAGACCTCTACCCGCGCCTCGGCCCGACCTGTGAATGGGATACCGGTGCCGCGCATGCGGTGGTCGAAGCCGCGGGTGGTCAGGTGCTGAATGCCGAGACCCGTCAGGCGCTGCGCTACAACCAGCATGACAGCGTGCTCAACCCCTATTTCATCGTCTGTGCCAAGCCGGCCGCTCCCTGGGCATGAACCAGACGCTAGACAGAGGGTAGGCAAGCGTCACCGGACTGACGCCAGAAGATGTCAGTCTCGTGTCAAAGATACTATGTTCTCTTCGCAGCGAGTTTCGTGTGTCAGCGTGTGCGAAGAGGATAAGGACAACTAGCAGAGTGATCTCAAGGAACCTGTAATGACTGCATCATCTACGGCCGACAAGCTCGGCATCACACCGGAACGTCAGACCCACCTCAAGCAGCTTGAGGCCGAATCCATTCACATCATCCGTGAAGTGGCAGCGGAATTTGCCAATCCGGTCATGTTGTACTCCATTGGCAAGGATTCCGCCGTCATGCTGCACCTGGCGCGCAAGGCCTTTGCGCCGGGCGTCCCGCCGTTCCCGCTGATGCATGTCAACACCACCTGGAAATTCCAGGAAATGATCAAGTTCCGCGACGAGATGGCTGCGGAAGTCGGCATGGAGTTGATCGAGCACATCAACCAGGAAGGCGTCGCGGCGGGCATCAACCCGTTCGATCACGGCAGCGCCAAGTACACCGACATCATGAAGACCGCCGGTCTCAAGCAGGCACTCGACAAGCACGGCTTCGATGCTGCCTTCGGTGGTGCACGTCGTGATGAGGAAGCCTCGCGGGCCAAGGAGCGTGTCTACTCCTTCCGCGATCAGTACCATCGCTGGGACCCCAAGAACCAGCGTCCGGAGCTGTGGAACATCTACAACTCCAAGATCAACAAGGGTGAGTCCATCCGCGTCTTCCCGCTCTCCAACTGGACCGAGCTGGACATCTGGCAGTATATCTATCTCGAATCCATCAAGATCGTGCCGCTCTATTACTCCGCCGTGCGTCCGGTGGTGAAGCGTGACGGCCTCGACATCATGGTCGATGACGACCGTCTGCCGCTGGCCGAAGGCGAAGTGCCGGAAATGAAGTCCGTGCGTTTCCGTACCCTGGGCTGCTACCCGCTGACCGGCGCCGTGGAATCCACCGCCGCGACCCTGCCGGAAATCATCCAGGAAATGCTGCTGACGCGTACCAGCGAGCGCTCCGGTCGTGCCATCGATCACGACCAGGCAGGCTCGATGGAGAAGAAGAAGCGCGAAGGTTATTTCTAGGCCACGCGCCAGGTACCCGGCTCTGTCGCCAGTAACGGCGATGGCATGCTTCAAGGCAAGCAAGACTCTACAAAATTGACAGGACGAGGATGTCCCAAGCGCTGGAAGCGTCGCGCCTCATACGCCACAAGACGCTCGCGCCGGACAGGCCTCGTTCAGGGAGAATGACAGTGTCACACCAGTCGACGATGATCGCGGAAAATATCGAAGCCTATCTCAAGGAACACGAGCAGAAAGACCTGCTGCGTTTCATCACCTGCGGCAGCGTGGATGACGGCAAGTCGACCCTGATCGGTCGCCTGCTTCACGACTCCAAGATGATCTATGAAGATCAGCTGGCCGCCATCACCCGCGATTCCAAGAAGAGCGGCACCACCGGCAAGGTCGATCTGGCGCTGCTGGTCGATGGCCTGCAGTCTGAGCGTGAGCAGGGCATCACCATCGATGTCGCCTACCGCTACTTCTCCACCGACAAGCGCAAGTTCATCATCGCCGATACCCCGGGGCACGAGCAGTACACCCGCAACATGGCGACCGGGGCGTCCACCGCGAGCCTGGCGATCATCCTGATCGATGCGCGTTATGGCGTGCAGACCCAGACTCGTCGTCACAGCTACATCTGCTCGCTGCTGGGTATCCAGCACCTGGTGGTCGCGGTCAACAAGATGGATATCGTCGACTACTCCCAGGAACGCTTCGACGAGATCGTTGCGGACTACAAGGAGTTCGCCAAGGACCTGGAAGTCCCGGATATCCGCTTCGTGCCGCTGTCCGCGCTGGAAGGCGACAACGTCGTCTCCATCAGCGAGCACACCCCGTGGTACGACGATGCCGCCGCCTACGAGGCGCGTCCGCTGATGGACATCCTCGAGACCGTCGATGTCACCGAGGATAGCAACCTGACCGACCTGCGCTTCCCGGTGCAGTACGTCAACCGCCCGAACCTCAACTTCCGTGGCTACTGCGGCACCCTGGCCGCCGGTACCGTCTCGCCGGGTCAGCAGATCAAGGTGCTGCCCTCCGGCAGCATCTCCACCGTCGAGCGCATCGTCACTTTCGATGGCGATCTCGACATCGCCTGGCCGGGTCAGGCCGTCACGCTGACCCTGACCGACGAGATCGATATCTCGCGTGGCGACATGATCGTCGCCGAAGATTCCGATCTGGAGCCGTGTACCGCCTTCACCGCGGATGTGGTGTGGATGCACGAAGACCCGCTGATCGTCGGCAAGGAATACGAGCTCAAGCTCGGCACTTCCAGTGTCATCGGTCGCGTCGGTCGCATCATCCACCAGACCGACGTCAATACCATGGCGCGCAACGAAGCGGAGAACATCCCGCTCAACGGCATCGCCCGCGTGCAGGTCGAACTGACCCAGCCGCTGGCCATGGACAGCTACCAGCGCTCGCCGCATACCGGCAGCTTCGTGTTCATCGACCGCCTGTCCAACATCACCATCGGTGCGGGCATGGTCAAGGAGACCCTGAGTGCCAGCAACATCGTGTGGCACGACATGGCGGTCACCAAGCAGCGTCGCGCCGATCGCAACAAGCAGAAGCCGTGCATCATCTGGTTCACCGGCCTGTCCGGTGCCGGCAAGTCCACCGCCGCCAATGCACTGGAACGTCAGTTGTTCGCCATGGGCTACAACACCTACCTGCTGGACGGCGACAACGTGCGTCACGGCCTGTGTGGTGATCTGGGCTTCAGCGAAGACGACCGCGCCGAGAACATCCGTCGTGTCGGCGAAGTTGCCAAGCTGATGGTCGATGCCGGCATGATCACCCTGGTCAGCTTCATCTCGCCGTTCCAGGCCGATCGCCAGACCGTGCGTGACATGGTCGGCACTGACGAGTTCATCGAAGTCTTCGTCAACACGCCGATCAGCGTCTGCGAAGAGCGCGATCCCAAGGGCCTGTACCGCAAGGCGCGTGCCGGTGAGATCAGCGACTTCACCGGCATCAGCTCGCCGTATGAAGCGCCGGAGAACCCGGAAATCGAGATCAACACGGGTGAACTGAGCCTCGAGCAGACCGCACTCAAGCTGGTCAATCAGCTCAAGCACTACAACGTCATCGGCTGATGCATTCACGCCGATCAGCCCTCGCCGCAAGGCGGGGGCGTTTGCCGTTTCAGGACTCACATATGACTTTATCCCGATTCAAACAGCGCTTGCCGCATGTCGTGCGTCTCGCGGCAGTGGCAGGCCTGGCACTGGCCATCACCGGTTGCGCGACCTCCTATCCGGAATCTACCGGTGCCGGCAGCACCAACCTGGCCAACCTGACCGGCGCTGCGTCACTGCCGGCGGATGTCTCGTCATTTCTCGACAGCGCCGCCCCCGGCAGCGTGATTGCCGTGCCGACTAGCCCTTGGGGCAGCAACGTCGAAGTGGTCGCCCATGAGCGCTACTTCGCGGCCAGCGGACGTATCTGTCGCGAGCTGACGGTCTCCAATTCGCGTGATCTGCCAAGCAAGGAGCTGGCGTGCCGGACCAGCAATGACGGCAAGGCCGGTGAAGGCACCTGGGTGACCCAGCGGTTGGTGACCGGCCTGCTGGAAGAGGCCCGCTGAGGAGCTTTTCAATAACTTCTCAACAACTTCTCGGCACCTTCTCGCTGAAAGGCCCGCACCTGGCTTGGCGTGAAACGACGATTGCAGGAAGCAGGCAAGTGTGACCGGCACTGTCATTCCTGACCGACGCTGCACTATTTTTTGCACGATTTTCTTTGCACTACGAGGGGCCTAGCCCGATGACAATTTCTAGATTCTTGCTCCGGGCCGGGTGCCTGGTGGCGGTAGCGTGCCTGAACGCCAGCCCTGCCATGGCAGCCGGCCTGGACAGTGGTTCCATCCTGTCCAGCAATGACCAGGCCTCAAGCATCCCGCAAAAGACGGATAGTGTAGAAGACAAGGCGCGTGCCGATTGGCGCAGCGGAACCTACGGGCCGCTGACCTCCCGTGCGCAGACCGACCCTGATTCCCTGCCGCCGTTCGGTGAAAACCTCTTTACTGGTGGTTTCCGCGGCATGATGGCCGATGGCCTCAACAGCAGCTACACCATCAAGCCGGGTGACCAGATCACCCTGCGCGTCTGGGGTGGGGTCGAGATGGAGTCCGTGCTGCCTGTCGATGCGCAGGGCAACATCTTCCTGCCGGGCATCGGACCGGTGAAGGTGCAGGGCACCACCAATTCCCAGCTGGATGGCAAGGTACGCAGCGCCATTCAAGAGGTGTATCCCGAGAACGTAAGCGTCTACACCAATCTTCAGGGCGTACAGCCGGTGGGCGTCTTCGTTACCGGGTACGTCAAGAATCCGGGCCGCTACGCCGGCACCCCGAATGATTCCATGCTCTATTTCCTCGATCAGGCCGGTGGCATCGACCAGGCACTGGGCAGTTACCGCAAGATCAAGATCAAGCGCAATGGCCGCGTCATCAATACGGTCGATCTCTATGACTTCCTGATCAATGGCAAGATCGCTCGTCCGCAGTTCCGCGATGGCGATACCGTCGTCGTCGAGGAGCGGGGTCCGGCGATCAGCGTGGTCGGGGATGTCGAGCGTGACTATCGCTATGAACTCACCGACACCCGTCTGAGCGGCGAAGACGTGCTGAATCTGGCGCGCCTCAAGTCCGGTGTCTCGCATGTGCTGCTGCGTGGCTCACGCCCTGATGGCCCCATCTCCCGCTATCTGCCGGTGGCGGAATTCCGCGGGGCAGACGTGCGCGCTGGGGATGAAGTGCTGTTCAGTGCTGACCAGCGTGACGAGACCATCGTCGTGCAGCTGGAAGGCAGCTTCTATGGCCCGTCGCGTTATGCACTGCCGCGCGATGCCCACCTGGGTGAATTGCTCAATGCCGTCGGGGTGCCCAAGGGGCTGACGGACTATCAGAGCATTTCCATCCGCCGTGAAAGCGTCAAGGAGCAGCAGGCGCAGGCGCTGCAGGATAGTCTCAAGCGACTTCAGGCGAGCTATCTAGGCGCGTCTTCCTCGACTACTGAAGAGTCCGAGCTTCGTGTCCAGGAAGCCGAGATGATCGAGAAATTCGTCGAGCAGGCCAAGAAGGAAGAGCCGACCGGGCGGCTGGTCGTGGCACGTGACGATGGCAATATCGCGGATGTGCGCCTCCAGGACGGCGATGTCATCACCATCCCGGAAATCAGCGATTCCCTGCTGATCAGCGGCGAAGTCGTGGTGCCTCAGGCCGTCGTCTACACCCAGGGCATGACGGTGATGGACTACATCAACAGCGCTGGTGGTTTCACCCAGCACGCGGATGAAGACCAGATTCTGGTCGTGCGCCAGAACGGCGCCGTACGCCGTGCCGAGGAAGTCGAGCTGCGCTCGGGTGACCAGATTCTGGTACTGCCGGAACCGCCGACCAAGAACCTGCAGCTGGCTACCAGCATCACGCAGATTCTCTATCAGGTCGCCGTTGCCACCAAAGTCGCGATAGATCTTTGATCATGGCCAGTGACATGAACGGTGACATGACCCCACCATCGAATCACTCGTCAGGTAACAACAAGAGCGGGCACAAGGCCCGCTCTGCCTGGGCCGTGACGCGCAGTGTCTGGTTCGCCATGTTCATGCGTGAAGCCATCGGCCGCACTATGACCGATCGCATGGGCTGGTTTTGGATGATCGCCGAGCCCTCCTTAATGCTGCTCGTAATGATCGGCATTCGTAGCTTCATCCGGGGTGACAAACTTATCGTCAATGCCCCGTTCATCCCCTGGATGCTGGTCGGCATGATGGGCTTTTTCCTGGTTCGAGAAGGTCTTACCCAGGGCTCCGGTGCAATAAATGCTAACCGTGCATTATTCGCATACCGTCAAGTACAACCTGTAGATGGTGTTCTTATCAGAAACTTTCTGGATGGACTTCTTCGTACATTGATCTTCCTGTTGTTCATGCTGGGTGCCCTGATGTTGGGCACGGATTTCCGCCCTGACAGTGGTTTTCAGGCGATCAGTGGCTGGTTGTCCCTATGGGCGCTTGGTTTGGGCTTCAGCCTTGTGGTGTCCGTAGCGGGCACATTGGTGCCGGAAGTCACCAAGGTGGTTAGGATGCTCAGCATGCCGCTGCTAATCTTATCCGGGGTCATCATGCCGCTCAATCATTTGCCACATTATCTGCTTGAGTACTTGATGCTGAACCCAATCGTGCATGGGCTTGAATATACACGCCACGGCTTCTTTGAAGGCTATAAGGTCGTTCATGGCACCAGCATGCTGTATTTCTGGAGCTGGACATTGGGGATGCTGGCCCTGGGCCTGTTGATGCATGTTCGATTCAAGGAGCGTTTGAAAGCCCAATGATCGAAATCAAACATGTCTACAAGCGCTATTACACACATCGTGCAACCGACTGGGTATTGCAGGATATCGATCTCACCATCCCCAGTGGCGTCAGTGTGGGGTTGGTAGGGGGTAATGGTGCCGGCAAGTCCACACTGTTGCGATTGATAGCGGGTATGGATAGCCCTACCCGTGGGGAGATCAAGCGCCACAGCAGTGTCTCATGGCCCATCGGTCTGGCGGGGGGCTTCCAAGGCAGCATGACGGGGCGACAGAACGTCAAGTTTGTTGCTCGTGTTCATGGTGGCCATGGCAATGAGGCCGAGATAATTCGCCGAGTAGAGGCCTTTGCAGAGATTGGCCCCGCCTTTGATCAGCCGATCAAGACGTATTCGTCAGGGATGCGCTCACGACTCAATTTCGGGTTGTCACTTGCGTTCGATTTCGATATCTACCTGTCGGATGAAGCCACCTCGGTGGGGGATCGTGCCTTCAAAGCCAAGGCGTCCAAGGCATTCAAGGACAAGGTTGGCAAGGCCAGCCTGATCATGGTCTCGCATGGTGTGGGGGTTCTGCGAGAGTTATGCCAGGCGGGGATCTATCTACGGGATGGGCGTGCTCACTGGTATGACGATATCAATGACGCCATTGATGCCTACCACAATGACAGCGATGCTCATGTCCTCGAGCGCAAGCTGCATCAACTAACCAATTCGAAAATGACATCACTCATGCAGGCGCAGGTATTCCATCAGGAAGCCAAGGCACACTTTGACAGCTTGCAGATTGCGCTCGAACAACTTCCTCAAGATATCCAGCCACGAGAAAGGCAAGCTTCCGTCCAGGCCGTGAATGAAGCCCGTGAAACTCTGCATGGCGCAAGACGCCTGGTACAGAAGCTCAAGTGATCGTTCTCAATGATAATAGTGACAAGGGTCTTACATGCTCAAATTGATAAAGCGTCAACCTCAATGGTTCGTCGCTATTTCCGCTATCATTCTGGTAGGGCTCTACTGGAGTTTGTGGGCGGATGATCGTTATGTTGCAAAGGCAACCGTAGTACTGGAAAGCCCTCAGGTAAGCACAGCCAGCGAGGTAAGTTTCGGCTCGTTGCTCACCGGGGATAAAAGTGACGGTGATCTATTGCTGTTGCGTGAGTATCTTTTGAGCACTGATATGTTGAAGAAAGTTCAGCACGAACTGAACTTTCGCCAACATTATAGTGAAAAGGGCGATTTCTTTGCGCGATTGAGAGACAAGGACGCGCCAATTGAGCAACTGCATGATTACTATTTGAAGCGTGTAGCTGTCGAGATGGATGAGTATTCAGGTGTACTGAATATCAAGGTACAGGCATGGACACCTGAATTCGCACAACAGTTTGCCAAGTTGTTGTTGCGTGAAGGCGAATCACATATGAATGGTATGGGGCAGCGTCTGGCAGAAGAGCAGGTGCAATTCCTGGACAAGCAGGTAGCTCTGCTCGAAAAGAACTTTCAGAAGACTCGCCAGGCGTTGTTGGATTACCAGAATGAGAATGGCCTGGTCTCACCCACTCAAACAGTGGAAAGCCTGAACACGGTCGTCTCAAGCTTGGAAGCGCAACTGGCCTCCTTGAAAGCGCGCAAGAGTGCGCTGGCCAGTTATCAAAGTGCTCGCTCGAGTGACATGGTGCGTACGGAAAGTGAAATCCGTGCATTGAGAGACCAGATCGATAAAGAGCGTAAGCGTCTCGCACAGCAGTCTGGGAACTCTCTGAATGCTGTTTCAAGTCAATATGAAACACTGCAATTACGTGCAGACTTTGCCAAGCAGACGTATTCCAACGCACTGGCAGCACTAGAGAATACTCGTATCGAGGCGGCACGGAAATTGAAGCAGGTCAGTGTTCTGCAAAGTCCTTTGTTGCCTGAATACCCTGAACAACCGGAGCGACTCTATAACACCAGTATTTTCGCTATTGTGGTCATCTTCATGGCATTCATCTTCAGCATGATCATGTTGATCGTAAAAGACCATCGCGATTGATAATTAGATTGTCATTGATGATAGTAATTGTAGGATAAGTAAATCACAGGGAATTTGAAATGCTGCCACAAATAAGTCAAAGACTTCTACGCAAGAAGCGCAAGAATGGGAGTTTGTCGTTTTCAACAGGTAAAACAAGTGATACAATTTCTACAGATGCGTCTGCTGCAGCTAAAATTGAACTGGATACAGACTTTTATAAATCACGATATGAAGATTTAGTATCACTGACAGATGAGCAGCTCAAAGAACACTGGTTGAAGCATGGCTTCAAGGAAGGCCGGTTTGCTTCAGCCAGTCATGAGTCGGGTAATGCAAAGCTTGTACTCGAAGATGAATGGACAGCTACGCACAAGTCCCCAGATTTCGCTTTTGATCCTGATTTTTATGCAAGTCTGTATGCTGATCTTGCGTTAGCGGGAATTACGGAATCTATAGCTCTTGAGAAACACTATAATTCCTTTGGCAAGAAAGAAAAGCGGCATGGTTCGATTAGAGAATGGTTGAAGGCAAATAACTTGCCTTTGGACTTCATGCCAGAGGATATCAAGTTTCGCGATATCCATGAGTGCAATCTTGAAGTAGGCCTAGAAATCACTTCTCAGGATGTCTTGAATTCAATTGCCGGGCTTTACACAACGCCTGTTGCCTTTTTCAGTGATGATGCCAAAAGCGCACGACATTACTTGATGATGGCGAAGCATTATCTGGCTATAGGCGAGAAAGAAAAGGCTAAGAAGCAACTTGAAGCCAGTAATTGTTTTCACGCCTTGTCAGGCGCGCTCGAGTTATTGGGCAATATCTATCTTGATGAAGGGCATAATCGCATTGCGCTTGGATATTATAACGCGGCCAAAGTGTTACCTAATCCCCCAAAGTGGCTGTTCTTCAATCGTGCAACCTGTCTGTCAAGGCTCCAACAATATGAAAAGGCATTGACGACTCTGGCCGAAGGGTTGGAAGTCTATGGTGACTTCACGTTTCAGCAGGATAAGCTGGATGAGTTCGCTGAAGAAGCCTGGAATAATATTTATCCCGCTCTGCTCAGCTACGTCGGACAGGGAAATCGCGATGAGCTGATCAAGGCTTTCGACGCATTCAGTGAGGTCGTCTATGATGCTTACTTGCGTGCCTGCGGTACCAGCAAGAACCCCGAGCGACTTCACTCACTCAACCTTAACCGAATCTTGATAGTCGGCGATTATCACGTTGCACAATGTGAACGCTATCGTATCAATCAAAAGGTGGAGCAACTCGAGGCGGTTGGCAAAGAGGTTACTGCAATCAACTGGCTGGACCTTGATCAACAGGCTCAGGCATTGGCGACTCACGATGTCATTATTTTTTATCGTGTGCCTGCCATGCCCAAGGTACTCAAAGCCATGGCGCAGACAAATGCGGCTGGGAAGCTCAGTATCTATGAAATCGATGATCTACTGTTTGATCCTGTTTACCCCCCGTCACTGGCAAGCTATGGTGGCTACGTCTCGCTTGATACCTATCGAGAACTGACACGCGGGATGGCGCTATTCCATGCTGCCGCCAAACAGTGTCGTCTGGGGCTGGCATCGACAGAACCTCTTCGGGAGCGTCTGGCTGAGCTGGTGTTCGGCGGGGAGTGTCTGTTGCACCGCAATGGACTGGATAGTCTCAATGAGTTTAGCCAGCCTCAGGAATCTCCCAAACAGACACTGGATATCTTCTATGGCAGTGGCACACAGGCACACAATCAGGATTTCATCGACCTGGCACTGCCTGCGATAGAAAAATTGTTGAAGCGCCATGCTCATTTGCGTCTTGTTGTCGTAGGTTATCTAAAATTACCCAAGACGTTTACAGAGCGCTTTGCCAAGCAACTATCCATGATTCCACCTTTGAAAAGTGTGCAGGGATATTGGTCATTGCTTCGCCGTGCAGATATCAACTTGGCTGTTCTGCATGATGACGTCATCAATGAGTGCAAGTCAGAGCTGAAATGGTTTGAAGCGGCATGTCATGGCGTACCATCAGTCGTCAGTAGCACCCGCAACTATCGTGATGTCATTCGTGATGGTGAAGATGCCTTCCTGGCTGTCACGGCGGATGATTGGGAAAAAGCTATTACACGCCTTGTGGAAAGCAAGGAACTACGCAAGTCAATGGGACAGGCGGCGCAAGAGCGCACGCGTAAAGAGTATTCCCTGGAAATACTGGGCACTCAGCTCGTATCCAATCTCGAAGCTTATGCCAATGAATTGATGGACAGAGCACATTGTGAGCGTGGTGAAGAAGGTACGACGAAATTGGTAAGGAAGCGCCGCAAGATCGCGCTTGTCAATGTGTTCTTCCCACCGCAATCCATCGGCGGGGCGACTCGCGTACTGGATGATAACTTCAAGGCATTACGCAAGCATTATGACGATGACTTTGAATTGGTTGTCTTCACTGCTGACAGTGAATGTCGCACCCCGCATCAGTTGTCCATCTATCGTCATGATGGAGTACGTGTCTATCGTACGGCGACTCTCTGGCGTGAGAATATGGACTGGCATGCCAAGGATGAGCGTATGTACGAGATGTTCACTGAATTTCTCGCGTGCGAACAGCCAGATATGGTGCACTTCCACTGTGTACAACGGTTGACAGGTTCCGTTGTGGAAGCTGCCCGGGATACGAAAGTACCCTATATCGTTACGGCACATGACGCATGGTGGATTTCAGACTTCCAGTTCCTGGTGGACCATACTGGGACGGTATATCCGGAGGGGCATCCCGATCCCTTTGACCCAATTGAACTTCCGCCCAGTATCACTCAGGAAGCCTCCGTAGAGCGAAAGCTATATCTCAAAGGGTTGTTGAATAGCGCTTATAAAGTACTGACGGTCTCGAATGCCTTCGCAGATATTTATCGCAAGAATGATATTCTTGATATAGAGGTCACCCCCAACGGAATCTCTGATGATTTGCCCTGGGCACCCAAGGATACATCCTATACGAATCGAGTTGTTGGCGGGCATGTAGGCGGGATGGCTGAACATAAAGGCTATTATTTACTCAAGCAGGCTGTCATGGAAACCCAGCCAGAGAATATGGAATTCCTGGTGGTTGACCACTCCAAGGAAGAAGGTTATGAATCCCGTCAATATTGGGGCAATGTGCCAGTCAGGTTCATCGGTCGCGCTAGCCAAGATAAGGTTGTTGATATTTACCGACAGATTGACGTGTTATTTGCACCTTCAACCTGGCCGGAAAGCTTCGGTTTGGTTACACGAGAAGCAGCTGCATGTGGTTGTTGGGTTGTAGCATCGAATTTGGGAGGCATTGGCGAAGATATAATTAACGGTGGCGGTTTTGTAACAAAGCCAGATGTTGATAGCTTAGTGTCTATTATAAGTAATAAGCTTAGACCTACAAAGTCCATATGTAGTCAACCAAGTCCTATTTTTGCAATGTTACAAGTCCAAAAATTGGTCAATGAGGTCTACCTGAATGAACACTAAGCAATTTGTTATTGGCATTGGATCTCAGCGTGCTGGTTCAACGTTATTGCATCGTATCCTAGACGAATGCTCGTCTGTATACATGAATCCCGTCAAGGAGCTACATTTTTTCGACTCTTTTTTTGAAATAAGAAACCCTCAAATTCTAAAGGACTTTTCCAGTAGGCAATTAAAACGTGAGTTAGACCGATTGTCGGGAAGTACGAATACTGTCTTGTCCAAACAGTATAAAAATTATCTTAGAACTAACTTTATATTATCTAATACAGATATTAAAGATGTTAATTATTTGGATCTGTTTAGGCCTTGTGTAAATGAAAGTGAAATGCTGGGTGAGATAACCCCTGAATATATGCTGCTTTCAGATTCAGAAATTTCCATTATGAGAAGGATAGTAGGAGATGCTAAAATAATACTTCTTATCAGAGATCCAATGGAACGTCTAATATCTTCATATAAACTACTTAATGTATATGGCGTTGATAATCCGAGCGCTGTAAGTATCGATGAAGAAAATCTGATTGAACACTTAAATAATAATACACAATGGATACTGCAGCAGGATCAATTAAACGCATATTGTGATGCTATTAGTAGATTCAATCGACACTTTACAGATGTGCTAGTGGTACCGTATAAAAAAATTTTTAAAGCACCAGATGAAGTCATACACCAGTTATCCTCTTTATTAACCGAAGAGATAGATTCTGCGAAGTATAAAGATATTATTAAAAACAAAGTAAATTCTTTATCTAGTGATTTAGCTATATCAGGAGCACTTAAAAAAACAATATACGGTCGGTATGAAGCTGAATATGAAAATTTAAAAGATTACTTAGGTGAAGGCTTCGATTTTATATGAAAAAAATAAATATCGTAGGCCCATCTCATATTGTTAGACTAGAAAATACATACACTCATGATTCTCTTGTACTTCCATCGGAAGTCACTTTTATAGGTAAAGGTGGTCTACCTGTATGGCATGACATTTTATCGAAACTACCAGTCAAAGCTTCGGATAAAAATTTAATAGTTGTAGGTGATTTCAGACTCGGTAATGGCTATATAGATACAGGCTTGAAATCTGATATTACAGGGATAAACAAGCATTCAATCAA
Source organism: Cobetia crustatorum (assembly GCF_000591415.1). GTDB lineage: Bacteria > Pseudomonadota > Gammaproteobacteria > Pseudomonadales > Halomonadaceae > Cobetia > Cobetia crustatorum. The sequence goes on from NZ_JEMF01000013.1 coordinate 36,419, forward strand.
ACCAAGTGTCGATAATAAATGCTACCGATATACCATAGAATCGTTGTCAAAGTACGAAAAGGATTGGGATGTACAGCCTGTATATATTTTTTGGAGTTTGGCTGTACGTGAGGCAAAAAATAAAATAAAGAGAAATTATTTTTGTGAGAATGGTTTCTATAGACATCCCGTTTGGAACTTGAAGGAAGTTGAGGCAAAATTTAATAGTACGTTTTCACTTGCTGATTTAAGTCCTAGGCAATTAATAAGTATGTGTATCGATGAGTCTAACCATCCTTCCTTTTTAGGTTATGTATTCTTATCTAAGCTAATTAATTATTTGTATTTAGGTGCAGAGAATTTACGTGCACTTGATCTATATAAGGAGAGCTATAATTATATACATTCTAACTTCGTGTATGAGGGGGCTACACCCAATATCTTAGGTAAAACTATACTTCAGAGGTTTTTTAAATTAGCACAATATGATGGTATTTTGAATGAGGGTATAAATGACCCTATTAATATTAATGAATTGCCAGCTGCTATAGAAAAGTATAAAGGAGAAAATATATACATATCTAATATTAGGTATCATGAAGATTTCCCTAGATTTTGTAAAGATATTGATTCTATTAAAGAAATAATTACAGAATGTAATCATGGACAGTTGAAGATTGTTTTTTGGGATATTTATGCTCGTTGTGTTTTCGATTCAAGACATAATAAGAATGTAGATAGTACTTATATGCATCTTTATAAATTGCTATGGTCGAATTTTAGTAATTATATGTTGGACTTACCTTCCCCTAATACATTTGAATCGTTTTCCTTGGTAGAACTAAATAAAGCTGGTCAGCCAACATATAAAATGTTGTGCTATCTTGTTGATAATTCAAATTCTTATGATAGTTTTTCAAACAATTTTAAAAAGAAAATAGAATTAATGGTGGAGGAATAATGACAAATTATACTGATTTAATTGAGAGGGTTTTCTCTGAACTTGATAAAAACCCGGAAGACTACTATTTGCATCAAAATGACTTGGCAGATAAAGCATATATGACTAAGTTCTTTTTTTTCTGCACGTAGAGATATTTCCAGTGATAATCTCTGTCTGTATATGCTTTCTAATATTAGCAGGCTACCAGCTGGAGATAATTATATAGGTGGGTTTGTAACACTCCTATGTTATAGAATATTTGAAGATATATCTAGGCTTGATTGGATCTTACCAATACTACAACTTAAAAAAACTTACGATGAAGCTTGTTCGATCTATACACCGGATGATGCACGTTGGTATTTTTCTTCAAGTAATACTATTTCTACTGCCTTACTAGCTTTGGGCTACAATAATGAAGCTCAGAATGTGCTTGAAAGTACCGTGCTAATTTCACTAATTCTGCCCATACGCCATTGTTATACATGAATAAATCCTTAATTCTTTATCAGTTGGCTCTTGTTTACGCTAAAGATAATAAATATCATGAAGCTATTAATCTTTTTGAAAGATGCTTTCTGAATTCTAAAGCGGGAATCGATGAGATTTTTCATCCTAGGAATAATTACTTCTTGCGAATGTATTCAGATTGTGAAATGCTCTTGAAGTTATCAAGGCATTCTAGTATTGCTATGAATAGATTGGCGGGTAAAGTCGATTCGCGAAGTGGAACACGTTTTACAATGTTTGCTGGTAGTGAATCAGCCAAAATAAACGCTTTATTACCTTTGAAACGCTTCAATCAAGAGATTATCCCTAAAGACAATTGGTTTAAAAGTTGCCAGATGAAATTAAATGGCAGTATATGAACTTTATAAACAGGCTTACTAGAGTGTCAATATGACGAACAAGATTACAGCTTTCTTACCTTGTAGAAAAGGCAGCCAAAGAGTACCAAAAAAGAATATCAAACCTTTCAGTAATTTCCCTTTTGGCTTGATTGAGATCAAGCTTAAACAATTGATCGCAGCTCACCGTATCGATGAAATTGTATTATCCACAAATGACGAAGAAATATTGTCTTATGCTGAAACACTGACTTCGAACAAGCTAAAGATTCACGTAAGAGACGATGCATTATGCACCAGCGAGACCAGTACTGATGACTTGGTAGCGCACGCAGATAGTCTGGTCGATGAAGGTCACATTCTATGGACGCATGTGACTTCTCCCTTCGTAAACCAGAATGTTTATGATTCCCTCGTGATCTCTTATTTAAATGCTTTAAAGTCAGGTCATGATTCCTTGATGACAGCTAATGAAATCCATGGCTTTATTTGGAATCAAGATGAACCAATCTCTTATGATAGAACAAAAGAGAAGTGGCCTCGCACTCAAACAATCACTCCTCTTTATGAGTTGAATAGTGCGGCCTTTATTGCACCAAAAGAGATTTATCAGGCCAACAAAGATCGAATTGGTGATCAGCCGTATATACACGTCTTGGACAGGATAGTAGGTTTTGATATTGATTGGGTGGAAGATTTTGTTATAGCAGAATCTATCACGCAAAATAAATTAGCTCAGCTATAGGTGAAGATATGATCTATCTGGATTGCACATTGCGCGATGGTGGCTATTATAATAACTGGGATTTTCCGGAGTCTGTCGTCAAGGAATACATACGTGCGATGGATGATTGTGGTATCACTATTGTAGAAATGGGACTAAGAAGCCTCAAGAACACTGGTTTTAAAGGTGCTTCTGCCTTTTCGACTGATGATTGGCTTGCATCCCTTGAAATTCCTGCCTCTCTTAAAGTCGGCGTCATGGTCAATGCTTCGGAGCTCCTGGTTGAGGGAGAGCTTGATTATGCCGTGCTGGAAAAACTATTCCCCAACGTAGCTGAAGCTACGCGTCTGGACGTTGTCCGTATCGCTTGTCACTTCCATGAGTTCGAAAGATCTCTACCCGCCAGTAATTGGCTGAAGGAAAGGGGCTTCCTGGTAGGTTACAACTTGATGCAGATTGCAGACAAGTCCCAGGAAGATGTGGAAAAAGCTGCCCAACAGGCTTCTGCATACCCACTCGATTCACTTTATTTTGCAGACTCCATGGGAAGTATGTATCCAGATGATGCTGCGAAGATCATTCGCTGGTTACGCTCGGCTTGGACAGGCGCTCTTGGCATTCATACTCACGATAATATGGGATTGGCTCTTTCGAATACCAAGCGTTCCATTGAAGAGGGCGTAACTTGGGTTGATTCAACGGTCACTGGTATGGGCCGTGGCCCAGGTAATGCCAGTACCGAAGAAGTCGCTATCAATCTGATCGAGGGTATATCTCTTCCCAATACTATCTCCTTGCTGGAGTTGATTGATACTTACTTCAAGCCATTGCAAGCCAAGTGTGGCTGGGGCAAGAATCCATACTATTTCTTGGCAGGTATGTATGGTATTCATCCTTCTTATATACAGGAGATGCAGGCTGACTCTCGTTATTCTACATCCGATATCATTTCTGTCATTAATAAACTCAAGAAGTTAGGGGCTAGCAAATTCAGTAGTAATACGCTTGAAATAGCCAAGTCTTCAACTTTACATGATGTAGATGTTGAAAAGAGCCTTGACCTCAAGGGGGAGTTCTCTGGAAAAAATGTACTTTTGCTTGGCACTGGGCCTTCATCCTCCAAGTACGCAAAGCAATTACAACAATTCGCTACTATCAACGATTGTGTTGTCATTGCAATGAACACTGACAGACATTTGTCTGAAAAGGCAATCAATTATCGCATAGTTTGCCATCCGGTCCGTATGCTTGCTGACCAGAACAGCTATGATAAACTTGAGCAGCCTTTGATTGCTCCGTTGCTGAATCTTTCTTCTTCTGTTCGTGAGAATGTCGGTTCTGGCAAATTGATCAATATGTCACTCAAGGTGGAAGATGATACTTTCGCTATCAGTGATTCCGAGTTGACTTGTCCTAAGCAACTAGTTGCCGCTTACTCGTTGGCTGTCAGTGCTGCAGCGGGCGCTAAAGCTGTTTATTTGGCAGGTTTTGATGGCTATGCCCCAGGGGACAAGCGAAACCAAGAGATGCAACTAGTTCTCGATGCCTTCGCTCAAAGTGATATTGCGCTGCCGGTCACTTCCATTACGCCTTCTGTCTATGATGTTCAGAAGAAGAGTCTGTATGGGGAAGTTGCATAATGTTGGATATACGTGATTATGGCACGATAATTTTTGATTGTGATGGCGTAATTCTGGATTCAAATAAGGTCAAGTCAAAAGCCTTTTATAACGCTGTCATTGATTTCGGACATGAGCCAGCTCAAAAACTCGTTGATTTTCATGTTGCCAATGGCGGTGTATCTCGCTATATAAAGTTTGAATATTTTTTTACCGATATATTGCGTTACACCAGCTATGAATCAGAGTTGAATTCAGCACTTCACCGGTATGCTCAGGAAGTACAGCTGGGGTTGGCACAGTGTGCCATTACGCCAGAACTGTTGAATTTGAAAAAACAGACATCCTCTTCCTGGATGATAGCCTCTGGTGGAGATCAGAACGAGCTACGAGAGTTGTTCAAGGCGCGTGATCTGGATAAGCTTTTCGAATTAGGGATATTTGGTAGTCCAGACAAGAAAGAAGATATTGTCAAACGTGAATTGCTTGGTGATAGTATCAAAGGGCCAGTACTCTTTGTGGGCGATAGTCGGTACGATCATGTTGTCGCCAGCAGTCATCAACTTGATTTTGTTTTTGTCAATGCTTGGTCTGAATTCTCTGATTGGAATGATTATTTCAGTGATAAAGATAACGTGCACATTTGCGAGCGAGTCTCCGATCTCCTTGCATCCGATAAGCAAAGGTAAGTTATGTCCCGATTTTTAATTACTGGCGGTGCCGGCTTCATTGGCTCCGCGGTCGTCCGTGAACTGATCCGTTCTACCCGGCATACCGTCATCAACCTCGATGCGCTGACCTACGCCGGTAACCTCGAATCCTTGGCGGATGTCGCGGATTCCGAGCGCTATCACTTCGTGCAGGCCGATATCTGCGACGGCGAAAAGATGAAAGCTGTCTTCGCGGAATTCCAGCCGGATATCGTGATGCATCTGGCAGCCGAGAGCCACGTGGATCGCTCCATCGATGGTCCCGCGGATTTCATCGAGACGAACATCGTTGGTACCTATCAGCTGTTGGAAGCTGCACGTCAGTATTGGAAGGGCTTGAAGGAGACTGATGCCGAGAAGGCCGCTGGCTTCCGCTTCCATCACATCTCCACCGATGAGGTGTATGGCGATCTGGAAGGGCCAGAAGATCTCTTTACCGAGACGACCCCCTATGCGCCGAGTTCACCGTACTCTGCCAGCAAGGCGAGCTCGGACCACCTCGTGCGTGCCTGGCAGCGTACTTATGGGTTGCCGACGTTAGTGACCAACTGCTCCAACAATTATGGCCCGTACCACTTCCCCGAAAAGCTCATCCCGCTGATGATCCTGAACGCTCTGGCGGGCAAGGCGCTGCCGGTGTACGGCGATGGAAAGCAGGTACGTGACTGGCTGTACGTGGAAGACCATGCCCGTGCGCTGATCAAGGTCGCCACCGAAGGGAAGATCGCCGAGACGTATAACATCGGTGGCCATAACGAGAAGCAGAACATCGAAGTCGTCAAGACACTCTGTGCACTGCTGGAAGAGCTGGTCCCCGAGAAGCCCGCTGGCATTGCCAAGTACGAAGACCTGATCAGTTACGTGACGGATCGCCCCGGTCACGATGTACGCTATGCCATTGATGCCGCCAAGATCGAACGCGAGTTGGGCTGGGTACCGCAGGAAACCTTCGAGACCGGTCTGCGCAAGACGGTCGAGTGGTACCTAGCGAATGAAAGCTGGTGGCAGCGTGTTCAGGACGGCAGCTATCGCGGTGAACGTCTGGGTACCGGGAGCTGATGATGTCGACTTCCCATCGCTTTGGTCGCATTCTGATTCTGGGTGGCAATGGCCAGGTCGGCTTTGAGTTGCAACGCAGCTTCGCTCCCTTCGGTGAGGTGCATGCGCCGCGCCGCAGCGACGTCGATGCTAGTGATCCTGACGCTGTCGCTGCACTGATTGACACCTGGCAGCCCCAGTTGATCCTCAATGCGGCGGCCTGGACGGCCGTCGACAAGGCAGAAGAGGAGCGTGAGGGCGCCATGCGTCTCAATGCCGAGCTGCCGTCATTGCTGGCGCAGAAGGCCAGCGCGCTGGGCGCGACACTGGTGCATTACTCCTCGGACTATGTCTATCCCGGTGATGGTGACCAGGCCTGGCGCGAAGATAGCCCGACGGCGCCGCTGTCAGTCTATGGGGAAAGCAAGCTGGCAGGCGATGAGGCGGTACTTGCCAGTGATTGCCGTCATCTAGTGTTCCGCACCAGCTGGGTCTATGCCGCTCGCGGCAACAACTTCATGAAGACGATGCTCAAGCTGGGGCGCGAGCGTGACAGCCTCAACATCGTCAATGACCAGATCGGCGCACCGACACCGGCGCGTCTGATCGCGCAGCTCACCTGTGAGGCACTGCGTCAGCAGATAGACAGTGGCCTGTATCACCTGGCCCCGCAGGCACCACCAGCTGGCATGGTTTCGCCCAATCGATCTTCCGGCAGGCCATTGAGCAGGGTGAAACCCTGGCGATCGACCCACAGACGCTGGGTGGCATCCCGACAGCAGATTACCCGACGCCTGCGACACGCCCTCTGAATTCGCGGCTTTCGGTAGAAAAATTAGAAACTGCTCTCGGCCTTCAATTTCCTAACTGGGTGTCACAATTACAATTAACAATAAACGAATACACTAGCTTAAAATAATCTGAACAACAGGGGACTATATGTTAAATAAAGAAATATCTAAAAAAGTCGATGCCATTAAAGATAACCCTGAAATTGAGATAACAAACACTTACGAAGATATCCTTTCAGCAGCTATTTATTTTTACAGTATAGGTAATAAAGAAAAAGCTAACTATTACGGAACTCGGCTATTAAAATTTGACTTAGATGAGTATGGTTGCCATTGGCTGTTAAAAACAACTAGTAATAATGAAGGTTATATTTGCGACAAGCACAATCTTTTTAGTTGTGATCGGTTGAGACTTGGAAAAGTAGTTAATAAACATCAAAAGGATTATTTAAAATATATAAAAAATTTGAAAGAATTAAATGATAATCTTCCTATTCATAAGGATAAAGTTGCAGTATGTATTACTGGGCAAGTGAGAGGATTTGAACTTACAAAAAAATCTATTATGGATAATGTCGTAGATAACAATAATTCCGACATTTTTATTTGCGTTTGGGATAGCATTGGCGGTATGCCTACACGGTTTATACAACAAACAGATCCTAATATAAAAAAATTGATCAAAAGGATAAATCCGAAAAATATTAAAGAGTTATTCCCTGAATATCAAAATTATATTGATGTTAAGTATGGAGTCAATAAAAAATATATTCTTACACAATTTTCAGACATAGAATCAAAGAGTCTAGAAATACTTAGTGAAGATCATTTTGAGTTTTCAGGGGATTTTGAGTTATATAATAATGTAAATAAAAATCAAGAAAAGCTTTTTTACACTATTAACAATGCTATGTTAAGTGTTCTTGAACAAGAAAAACAGCAAGGATATAGATATCGTTATATTATTAAGCTAAGGCCAGATAAGAAAATCGTTGATAAAATAGATTTAACTAATATAGAGAGAGGGCAGTTATATTTTAATAATAACGAAAGTTTTGGGCCTGGAGATCAAACAGCGATAGGTTTCAGGAATGATATGATTGTTTTTATGTGTTTTTACGATTATTTTAAAAATAATAAAAAAGCGTATATTGACCTATTCAATGATAATTACCGTATTGCTTCGCATGATAGTATCGGGCAATTTCTTTGGAGTGCAGGTCTAAACTTTAGTCGCTATAGTGGTAATACGCCTAATGGCCGACTTCATAATATGACTATGAGTAAAGATGAGCTTTATTCGCTACCAATTTTTTCCTATTTCGATAAGATTTTAACCCCTACGCAAAAGCAAAGAATAATAAAGCATGCAGCTGCTTTTGATGATGAAATTTCCATATTAATAAAGTCGGCATCATTGCTTGAGAAGTATGATATAGATACTGCTTTAAAAGTTTTAGAAGTAGTTAGATTATTACGGCCTAATAGAAAATCCATTCAAGATACAATTAAGCGTTATAATGAAACGAAAAAAACGTTAAAATCTAGTGGAGGTCTATAATGTTTTTGATTACTATGGCCGGTCAAAGTAGTAGATTTTTTAGAGAAGGTTATACTTCTCCCAAGTTTATGTTACCGTTATGGGGAGAGACTGTATTTGATTTATCCATCAAGTCTTTCTCTAATTACTTTAGCACAGAAGACTTTGTTTTCGTTATTAAAAAATCAGAACTCATCTCTGAATTTGTAAAATACCGTTGCTCTGAGCTCGGTATACTAAACTTCACCTTAGTAGAGTTAGATCATGATACAGAAGGGCAAGCCGAAACAGCTTATTTAGCTCTAAAGACTATAGAAAAAGATTCACCAATAATTATTTTTAACATTGACACTTTTAGATATAATTATATTAAGCCATCATTTGTTGAAAATTGTGATGGTTATTTAGAGGTGTTTAGAGGCGTAGGTGTTAATTGGTCATTTATAGCTATAGATGAAATGGGCAAGGTAACTAAAACAACAGAAAAAGAACCTATATCTAACTTATGTAGTGATGGATTATATTATTTTAAATGTAAAAGTGAGTTCATTAAATTTTTTGAGAAAATACGATGCAATAATGACAAAACTAAAGGAGAGTTTTATATTGCGCCTATGTACAATTATCTTATAATTGAAAACTATTGTATAACATATGACCTTATAGAGATGCATCAAATAGATTTTTGTGGCACGCCTGATGAGTATGAAGCACTAGTCGCTAGAGGACCTTTAGCATGAAAAGATTAATCATTGATATTGATAATACTATCTGTGTCACTAATAATCAGGATTATAAAAATTCTTTGCCAGATCACGATGTAATTGAAAAAATCCATGAATATAAGAATGCAGGCTTTGAAATAGTATTTTTCACAAGTAGGAATATGAGAACTCATAATGGTAATTTGGGACTTATTAATAAGCTAACTTTACCTGTTATTATGCAATGGTTGGAAAAGCATTCCATACATTATGATGAAATATATGTTGGTAAACCATGGTGTGGAACAGATGGCTTCTATGTTGATGATAAGGCTATAAGGCCTGATGAATTTAAGTCTTTAAGTTATGAAAAAATAAGGCTATTAATAGGAGAGGGTTTATGATTTTAATCAACTCCGCTAGTTATGTTATACCTGAGTTTAGAGTAGAGTTCGGAAAAATACCTCCATGCTTAATGCCAATAGGCAATAAAAAACTCGTTGAACTACAAGTTTCTTCTCTAAAGAGTAACTTGTTAGAACCAATTTATTTAACATTGCCGACTAGTTATAGTTTATCGGCTGATGAGAAAGATTTATTTTCATCATTAAATGTTACTTTAATAAAAGTACCTGATAACTTAAAGCTTGCTGAGTCAATTTTGTATGCTTTGAATATTGCTGCATATGACTCTGAAACGCTATATTTGCTTCATGGTGATACTTTATTTGATGATTTTTTATGTATTCCTGATAGCATGCTAGTAAGCTCACACTTCCAAGATTATAACTGGGAATTAGAAGAGATTGATCAAAACATCTATGCTTGGTGTGGTTTTTTTTCTTTTTCTAGAAGAAAAGAATATATTAAGTCACTTGCAATTAGTCAGGGTGACTTTATTAAATCAGTTAAGAGCTATGATGAATCCTATCCTCTCAAGAGATTGATTTCGGAAGATTGGAAGGATTTGGGTCATGTTAATACATATTTTTCAAGTAGATCTAAGCTCACAACTCAAAGATCGTTTAATTCTCTAAATATAGATGATGGTGTTGTATACAAGAAGGGTGAACCATATTTTAAGATTGAAGCTGAGTATAATTGGTTTAATTCTATCCCTCCAGACTTAAAAAAATATTCTCCTCAGCTTATAGACTTTGGTTATAATCTACAGGGAGAAAGTTATTATTGTTTGGAATACTTGCCTAATGTCCCGCTTAATGAAGTGTATGTGCATGGCAAAAACTCATTGAGTTATTGGGATAATGTTTTCAATTTAATTGATGTGTTTCTCGAGAAGTGTAGGAAAAGTTATACGGTCGGTGATGTTGATGATTTAAGGGGGCTGTCAAGCACCTTGTTTAAAGATAAAACTTGGGATCGTTTTGTTGCTTTCTCGAATGATAACAATATTAATCTCGAGTGTGATGTTACAGTATCTGGTACTAGACTGCCTAGCTTGAGGATCATCGTAGATACATGTATTGAGCATACTTCTCGCTTGCCAATTATTTCAAGTATAATGCATGGTGATCTATGCTTTAGTAATATATTGTACGACTCCCGTGCTTCTGCGATAAAAGTAATTGATCCGCGTGGATTAGGCTATAATAATGAGATCTCTATCTACGGTGATCAAAAATATGACCTAGCTAAGCTGCTGCATTCTATAATTGGTCTTTACGATTATATTATCGCTGGCAGATATACAGTAAATAAAAACTCTTGGTATGATTGTGATATTGAATTCCCAATAGACGATCGAGTGCTTAGAATACAAAGTAATTTCATGGAGCTAAACTTAGTTGACAATTTAAAGTTGACTGAATTAATCCCTGCAACAGTATTGCTTTTTATTTCTATGCTGCCATTGCATTCAGATCGTCCAGATAGACAATTCGCTATGTACACTAATGCATTGCGATTATATGCTCAATATATACATTCTCCATAATTGCATGTGTTTATTATGGTGACAGACTACGTTGTTGGCATTATATGTGTGATGGTTGCATCTTGTGTTTTTATTATATATCAGAATGGAAGTGCTCCCGAAGGTAGTTACCAAGCTGAATTAAATTTCACATGCCTTCATTAAACTACCAACTTTAAAAAGTGAGCTAATATGTCTCGTAAGGGGATTATTCTCGCCGGTGGTTCCGGTACACGTCTGCATCCGATCACTCGCGGCGTTTCCAAGCAGCTGCTGCCTATCTATGACAAGCCGATGATCTTCTATCCGGTCTCTGTCCTAATGCTGGCCGGTATCCGTGAGATCCTGATCATCTCCACCCCGGAAGACCTGCCGCAATATGAAAAGCTGCTGGGCAATGGTGAGCAGTACGGCGTGCGCTTCGAATATGCCGTGCAGCCGAGCCCCGATGGCCTGGCGCAGGCCTTCATCATCGGTGAGGAATTCATCGGTGATGATTCGGTCTGTCTGGTGCTGGGTGACAATATCTTCCACGGTCAGCACTTCTCTGATCAGTTGAAGCGTGCGGCGGACCAGCCGAGTGGCGCGACGGTCTTCGGCTACCTGGTGCAGGACCCGGAGCGCTTCGGTGTCGTGGAGTTCGATGAGTCCGGCAAGGCGATGTCCATCGAGGAGAAGCCGCTGAAGCCCAAGTCACCGTATGCCGTGACTGGTCTCTACTTCTACGACAATGACGTAGTCGAGATCGCCAAGTCCGTGGAGCCGTCCGAGCGTGGCGAGCTTGAAATCACCAGCATCAACAATGCCTATCTGGAACGTGGTGATCTGCGTGTCGAGCGCTTGGGTCGAGGCTTCGCCTGGCTGGATACCGGCACCCATGACAGCCTGTTGGAAGCTGGCCAGTACGTGCAGACCATCGAGCACCGCCAGGGCTTGAAGGTGGCGTGTCTGGAAGAGATTTCCTGGGCCAATGGCTGGATCACCGACGTGCAGCTTGAGGAGCAGGGCACGGCACTCAAGAAGACCGGTTACGGCCAGTACCTGCTCAAGCGTCTGGATGACAAGCGCCGCGGCAATCAGTGATACAGCGATCGGTGACACAGCCTGCAATGACATGCCGTTCAATGACATGTCCTTCAATGAAAGTTCATTATGAGCTGTGTCATGCCTTTGGTACGAATTGGCTAAAGGCAATGCTAATGTAGTCAATCTCCCGCAGTCGTCCCGACCAAGACGACGACTGCGGGAATTTTTATGGCAGGCGGCCATGGCTTCCCTGGCGAGCAGTGATGTGACGGTAAGCTACGTACTCTTCACGCTGTATCGTGCCAGGCAACGCCGTCAGTGATGCTGCTGTCATCGGCAAGGCCGCTTGACGCGATAAGGCCTGGCAAGAGGTGGTTTGACGAGAAGAGACGTTGAGACATCTGGCTGCCAGCGCTATTTCTGTCCCCCGACAAGGAGCAATTCCCGCATGAATTTTGAAAAACTCGCCATCTCGGATGTCGTGTTGCTGACCCCGAAGAAATTCGGTGATGAGCGCGGTTTCTTCATGGAAACCTTCCGTCAGAGCGAATTCGTCGAACACTGCGGTAATTACACCTTCGTGCAGGACAACCACAGCAAGTCCCGCCAAGGCATCCTGCGCGGCTTGCATTACCAGTTGAATCAGCCGCAGGGCAAGCTGGTACGTGTCACACAGGGCGAAGTCTTCGATGTGGCCGTCGATATGCGCAAGAGCAGTCCGACATTCGGTCAGTGGGTAGGTGCACATCTGAGCGAAGACAATCAACAGATGTTGTGGGTGCCGCCGGGATTCGCTCATGGTTTCTATGTCATCAGCGAATCAGCCGAATTCCAGTACAAGTGCACTGACTATTACGCACCGGGTGATGAGTATTCGCTGAAATGGAATGACCCCAGCGTGGGTGTCGAGTGGCCGCTGGTGAATGGTGAAGCGCCGCAGCTGTCGGCCAAGGATGAAGACGGTGATCCTTTCGAGATGGCCGCCGTTTTTGTGTAAGTTGTAATATTAATTGCTGTTCATTGAATAGATGTCTCACTTCCTACTAAGTGAGACATCTTGTTATAAATTTTTTAAGTTTTGCATCGCCTTATTACTTTTTTGTTTTTATGTTTTATTTTGTAAGGTAATTTATTGATGCTGAGATTACGAAAAAAATCAAAAGAAATTGATTTTGCAGTTGTTGCCATTGTAAAAAATGAAGCGCTATATCTCAAGGAATGGTTGACTCATTACCGTAATCTTGGGGTAACTCATTTTTTTATTGCGGATAACGGTAGTACTGATGGTACTCAAAATATCTTAAATGATGGGTTTAAGAGTGGAGATGTTACATGGGAAACTTGGGTTCCATCCGTCAAAGCACAAATCACATGGTATAAGGAATGCCTTGCGCGATTTGGAAATCAATGTCAGTGGATGGCTTTTTTCGATGTGGATGAATTTTTAGTTAACGTCGGTAATAAAGAGAGTGCTGGAGATATAAGAGGGTTAGTTGGCTCTCTATTGGATAAGCCGAAAGTTGGCGGTATTGCGATAAACTGGCGTATATATGGCTCATCTGGGTATAATAGATACCAGCCAGGAGCTGTGACCTGGCGTTTCAATAAGGCAAGTAAGGTCGATCGCGCGGTAAATCAGCATGTGAAATGTATTTTCAGGCCGGAACGCGTGAAAAAAGTTTTTGTACATGCACCCGAGTTGATCTCTGGCTTCCATTATATTACTCCAGGAGGCGATGTAGCCTGCTTCATAGAGCAAAATGTCAAGTCTGGACGTACGGAAGAAGTCTGTAAAGAGAATTTTATTATAAATCATTATAACGTCAAGTCTCAATGTGAATTTATTGACATAAAAGCTTCTCGTGGACGTGCGAATCTAGGGGCAGACAAGTGCCGTGAAATGTCGTATTTTCTTGGCCATGACCTCAATGATGAACACACAGATGTTACAAAATTCAATAGACTACAGAAACAACATTATGACGATTTAGCCGTAAATTCTCAGTGTCGTAATCCTCTCTTTTTTGTTCACATACCGAAAACAGCTGGCACTAGCTTTCGGTTAGGGGCTGCAGAATTCTTCGATAAGTTTAATATATGGCATGACTATGGCGCCAAGAGTAAAGAAACTCACCCAGAGATCTTAAGGAATATATACGAACTTAAGGATGGTTACGCTTTTGCCAGTAAAGTCAGGGATAGAGGTGTAAAGCTTATTGCAGGACATACACCTGCATCTAAATACTTATCTGTCACGGGTATTCGTAACACAATTAGTTTTTTGCGTGATCCAGTCCAAAGAGTCATTTCTGATTACAATCATTTTGTAAGGCATAATAATTACTCTGGTACACTAGAGGACTTTGTTACACGTCCTGAGCTACAGAACCGGCAGTCGAAATTTCTTGCTGGAGCTCCTATCCAATGTTATGGATTTATTGGCCTTACTGAAGATTATCAGCATTCACTGGAAATAATAAACAGTAATTACAGTTTGTCTATTGCATCTCGTCAGGATAATGTTTGTAGTGCGGTAGGCAGGGAGCATACAATAAGTAGTGAGGAGCGAAAGCTGATAGAAAAGTATAATGGAAAAGACTTGGAGTTATATGAAGAGGCTAAGCGAATTTTCTCTCTTCGTGTTGATCTACATAAAGCGTTTCTTCCTTACGTTCATGGTGGTATTCAAAAGTTAACAACAAAAAATATATTAGGTTGGGCGTGGTGGAGCTTAACAGATGAGCCGGTAGAAATTGATATTCTTGTCAATGGCTTAGTAGCGGGGAGAGTTACTGCGACTCATCTTCGCCCTGGCATGGTACGATGGGGAGCGCCTCGTGAGGGTTATGTCGGTTTCCATTTCGATTTCAAGAAGCCTGTCCCCGCTGGTGCTGTTATTAGCTGTCGAGCTGTCATGACAGGCCAGACAATCGATTCTTCAAGTGTAATGGATGATTGAATTCATTACTGTTGATATTTCTAGGTGCAGTATAATGGGATATGGTTTTCACTCAATAGCTCTTGCATGCGAAAATTTGTGGGAAAATATGTGTAGCATCAAAGTGAATGACACTTTTGATGATTACCGTAACATTTCCCGCTTGGATAGTAATGGTGGTCTTCTGGCTGAAACTGAAGATCCCCAGATGATTTTACGTTCAAGAGCCTGGCTCCCAGGTTGGTACATGCTGGAAGCGACGGTGCTACATGCGACCGCTGCGAGAGAGTCAAGACTGTATCTCAATGAGGGACACGGATATTCCAATGAAAATAGTGTCTCTTTACCTATCAAGAATGGCCGGATTTCCAAACGCATCATCTATATCGGTAAAAGTGGTACGCGGTTGAGGTTTGATCCTGTCGACGCTCCAGGAAGCTTCAGTGTGGAGCATCTGCGCCTGATCTTGCTCACCCCCGGCTTTGCTCGGGATCGTATCCGAAAGCGTGTCGTGCGGCTGCATCATGACTTCAGAGGAATGTCTCTTGAGGACATGGTGAATCAACTTGCTACGCAGTATCACGCTCATGGCTATCAGACCTCTGAAGAATGGTTGATGGCCTGTTATGCCGATACCTTCCACAATCGTCGTGGCCAAGAGGATTATCAGGCCTGGATCGCAACGAATGAGGCACCTGTAGAAGAGAGGCCTTTGGCACGTGAGCCGCTCATTTCCATCCTGGTGCCTGTCTACCGACCTGAACTCGAGAACTTACGTGCCTGCATGGATTCCGTACTGGCACAGAGTTATCGCAACCTTGAGATTTGCCTGGTAGACGATGCCTCCGGAGATGAAGAGTTGACTCGCACTCTTGAAGAATACCGGGTGCGCGATGAACGGGTTCGAGTCGCCGCTCATGATCGCAATCAACATATCTCTCATGCCAGCAACACAGCTCTGGGAATGGCGACAGGAGATTTTGTCGCGCTGCTTGACCATGATGACGTCCTTGCACCTCAAGCGCTGTATCTCGTGACACAGGCCATCAACGAGGCACCTGAGGCGTTGGTGTTCTATTCCGATGAAGACAAGCTCGATGAGCGGGGCCGACGCCATGACCCTCACTTAAAGAGCGGTTGGAATCCTGACTTGTTGCTATCTCAGAATTACTTGTCTCACCTGGGAGTGTATTCGACGGCATTGGTGCAGAAAGTCGGCGGTTTTCGGGCTGGGTATGAAGGAAGTCAGGACCATGATCTCGCATTGCGGGTAACGAATGGCCTGTCCGCAGCGCAGGTTGTTCACATCCCCAGGGTGCTTTATCACTGGCGTGCCGGTAAAGGGTCTACTGCGTTGGATAGCGGGGCGAAGGAATATACCAGTCAAGCGGGACTCAAGGCCGTGCGTGATCACCTGGCACAGGCTTCGTTACCCGCGTCTGTCACTTCCGGAAGCCTGCCTAATACTTACCGCGTCACGTGGCCTGTGAGAGGGCGGCCTCTTGTCAGCTTGATAGTGCCGACCCGCGATGGTGTGGATATCCTCAAGCCGTGCGTCGAGGCCTTGTTGGAGAGAACATCCTATACACACTTCGAGCTTTTGATATTGGACAACGAATCCACTTGCAAGAAGACCTTGTCCTTCATGCAGGAAGTCAGTCAGCGTGACTCACGGGTGAGAGTGCTGCAGTGGAATCATCCTTTCAATTATTCTGCCATCAATAACTTTGGTGTGAGCGAGTCTCGTGGCGAGATCATCGGGCTGATCAACAACGATATCGAGCCCATCAATGCCGATTGGCTGGATGAGATGGTGGGGCAAGTACAGCGTGAAGAGATTGGCTGTGTCGGCGCCAAGCTATATTACCCCAACAATACCGTTCAACATGCCGGAGTGATTCTTGGTATCGGCGGTGTCGCGGGCCACGCTCACAAGTATTTTCATAGATCGGAAGCCGGTTACTTCTCCCGGTTGATGCTGACGCAGAACCTGAGTGCCGTCACGGCAGCCTGTCTGTTGGTCAGGCGTGAGGTCTTCGAGGCTGTTGGCGGGCTCAATGAAGAGCATCTTGCTGTTGCCTTCAATGACGTCGATTTCTGCTTGAAGGTGAGAGAGGCTGGCTACCGTAACCTCTGGACACCTTACGCGGAACTGTATCATCACGAGTCAGTCTCTCGCGGTCAGGATGACAACCCCGAAAAACAGGCACGGGCACAGCGAGAAGTCTCTTACATGCTGGACAATTGGGGCGATCAGCTGACGACGGACCCTTACTACAACCCCAACCTGACTCTCGTCCACGAAGACTTTTCGTTACGCTGAGCAGGGCACTGCCCCGTCGTGCCTGTAGCTGCCTATTGAACATCGTCTCGCAAGGAACGCCATGTCCCGTTCACGATTTCTGCTCAAGGCTCCCCTGTGGGGCCTTGCGCTTTTCACCGGTGCCAAGTCCTTCATCGCCAATCCGCTGATCGGGAGTGAGCGTCTGAATCGCCGGGGGCTGCACGTCTGGCGGGTGAAGGCGGCGTCTCGGATCATGCGCTGGCGCATGGTCATGCTCAGTCGCGGCTTGCCGACAGCGGAGCGTGAGGCCTATCTGCGTGATGGCTACCTGCTCAAGCAGAACTTCCTGTCGCCAGAGCTGTTCGCGCAGCTCAAGGCAGAGCTTGAAACTGTGCATGATCACGGTCCCGGTGAGGTACGTGAGTGTTGTCAGGGTGATACCCGCACGCATCGCGTATTGCTGGACCCGGAGACCCTGAGCGAGCTGCCGGTGGCTAAGCAAGTGCTGGCTGACCCTCAGCTCAAGCGTCTGCTGCGTTTCTGCGCCGGCCATCGTCGCCTGCCCATCGTGCATCTCGAGAAGGTGTTCAATGGCGCCCGCGAGAGTGTTGAGGCTGACCCGCAGAAGTCCCTGCACGTGGATACCTTCCAGCCGACCATGAAGTTCTGGCTTTACCTGGAGGAGGTAAGCGAGCGCAACGGACCTTTCATGTTCGTGCCCCAGTCCACGCAGTTGAACAAGGGCCGTCTGGATTGGGAGTATCACATGAGCCTGACGGCGCGTGAGCATGCCAATCGCTATACCCAGCGAGGGTCCTTCCGGGTCGAGGAAGGTGTACTGGCTCGCTTCGGTCTCAATGCGCCCACGCTGTTCAAGGTGCCTGCCAACACGCTGTTGATCGCGGATACCTTCGGCATGCACGGCCGTGGTCCTGCCGAGGCGGGCAGTTCGCGTCTGGCGCTGTGGGGAATGAGTCGCACGACACCCTTCCTGCCGTTGCCGGGGCTGGGCGGCGAATGGCTCAATCGCCTGCAGTATCGTGTGCTCAAGGCGGAGCGGGCGCGGGATGACAAGCGTGCCGCAGCGCGTGGTGTCGAGTCTTCCTGGCATGTCGTGACACGTGACTCCTCGCGTGCGCAGGACCCGTCCTGATGTCGGCTGAAGCTTCACCCTTGGCAGGTGTGCGGTGGGTCGTTCTCAGCGATGGTGCTCGACCCACCGAGGATATCTACTTTCTTGAGTCAGCCGCACCTGCTCTTCGCCAGCAGGGGGCCATCGTCGAGCGTTTCGACACCCGCCGCTATCACCTGCCGACGCGATGGGCATTGCGTCGCCTGGCGGGTGCCAATCTGTTGATCGTTCGCTCTTTGGGCGAGCGCTGGGTGCGTCTGCTCGAACGTCATCGTGAGCGCTTCGGGCGTATCGTCTATCTGATCGACGATGATCTTGGCGCCGTGACCCGTTCCGATGGCTTGCCTGCCGCCTATGTGGCGCGTTTGAGCGGCTTGGCGATGCGTCAGCCCGCACTGCTTGCGCTCGCGGATGAGGTAGTGGCCTGTTGTGAGGCGCTGGTGGCCCAGCTTGGGCGAGAGCATGCCAATGTCTCGTTGCTGACACCGGCAATGCTGACGCCGGAAACTGAGCTGGCCGATTTCACTCAGTCTGACTGGACCATCGGCTACCACGGTACCCGTGCGCATCGTTATGATATCGCGCACCTGGCGCCGGCACTCACGCCAGTGATGGCGTCACATCCCCAGGCACGCCTCGAGATCATGATGGGGCGACATGTGCCGGAATCACTTACCGGTATTGGAGGGTTGGAGACACCAGAGGCGCTGCCCTGGAAGGTCTTTCAACAGTACCAAGCGACACGCCGCATCCAGATCGGGCTCGCACCGCTTCTCGAGACGCCGTTCAATCAAGGCAAGTCGTGGATCAAGTTTCTCGACATCACGGCGATGGGCGGCGTCGGAATCTACAGCCGCAGGGCACCTTATACCGACATCGTCGAACACGGTGTCGATGGCTTGCTGGTTGGGGATGATCCTGCTGACTGGCAGGCGGCGCTCGAGCAATTGCTGGCTGACCCGGCCGCCACGCAGACCATGGCAGAGCGGGCATTGCAGAAAGCCCGAGATATTGGCGCTATACAGACGTGCATCAACTTCTGGAGTTCGCGCTGACTTGAGCGACCACAACCCCCAAGGCCCGCGGCTAATCCTGCGGGTCTTGTCGTTTCTGGATCTGGTGCCGTCCAACCCGGCGTTGCCAGCGGCGATTTAGTGCTCAACGCAGGTAACACGTTGATTACATCTGCTACACACCAGCAAAATTTGAGTGGTGTGATGCCCAGAAATCATTAAGCTCAAAGTAAGCGTCCCAGAGTCAGTGTGTGCTCTCGCTCGCGCTTGTTTGGCGGTGACGCCGAACGTGCCGGGACCATGAATGCCTCGAGTAAAGGAGACTGACATGACCGCCTTCCCGACCACTCCTCGTTGGATCGTACTCAGTGATGAAGCCCAGGCGCTAGAAGATATCTACTTCTTGCTGCCTGCCATGGCCGCGTTGCGCAAGGAAGGCACACGTGTCGAGCGTTTTGAAACCCGCCGCTGGAAGTTCTCCCCCAAGCTTGCTCAGGCGCGCCTTACCGGCGCTTGCCTGCTGATCGTGCGTAGCCTCGGGCGAGAATGGATCGAGATGCTGGAAACACACCGTGAGCAGCACGGTCGTATCTGCTACCTCGTCGATCATCTGTATTCGCCTGAGCTGCTGTCAGCGGAGCAGGACACCTCCCCCCCTGAAGCAGGCTCTGAGGCTGAAGCTGCCCAATTGCAACAGCGATTGTTCGCGCTGGCGGATGAGATCGTCGTGGTCAGCGAGCAGCTGGAGGCCGCTCTGGCGAGTCTGCATCCCAAAGTCAGCCTGTTGACGCCGCCACTGACCGGCAAGCTGCCGGATCTTCACCATCTCGAGCAGAGCGACTGGTGCATCGGCTTTCACGGCACTCTGGCGCATCGTGAGGACATCCTCACGCTGGCCCCCGTGCTGCGCGATATCCAGACCCGGCATTCGGACAGTGAAGTGGAGTTGATGATGGGCCGTCATCTGCCGCTGGCGCTCAGCGATATTCCCCGCCTCAAGACGATGGAGGCCGTCAGCTGGGAGGCCTTTCAGGATTATTGCTCACGGCGTCGGATCGCCATCGGGCTGGCGCCCTTGATGGAAAACTCCGACAACCGCGCCGCCTCCTGGCTGCGGTTTCTCGATATCACCCGCATGGGCGGGGTGGGCATCTACAGTCGACGGGCGCCCTATGTCGATCTGATCGAGGACGGCGTCGATGGCCTGTTGGTGGGGGATGACCCAGCAGAATGGATTGCCGCCCTCGAGCGCCTGCTGGGCGACCGTGATGCGACGCGTGCCATGGCGCACAATGCGCAACACAAGGCCCATGAAGTGGGTGACCCGCTGCGGGTGCTGGATTTCTGGCGCGCCCGTTCCACGGTGGCGCGTGCCCGCTAGCAGGAGTGTTCATGTAGCCTGCTTTAGATAGCCCGAACGAGATAGCCTGACCGAAATCGCCCGATCCAATCACTGTTTGCTCAAGCGCCGCGCCCCTCAGGGGTGCGGCGCTTTGTTATGATCTAGCCATCTTTTTGTTCTGAGTCATTTGCCCTGTTGAAAAGGAGTGCTGCATGGCCACCCCCGAGTTACCCGATGACTTGCCAAGCGCGACGTCGCGATCATCGCAGAAGGATGTCGAGGTGGCGCACAGCCAGCGTCTCGCCAGCCCGGCGGTGGCTCGCAATCGTGACGTGATTCTTGATGTCCTGCGGGATGTGCTGGCACAGCGGCGTCAGGTGCTGGAACTGGCCAGTGGCAGCGGCGAGCACGCCGTGCATTTCGCTCACGGATTGCCTCATCTGGAGTGGCAGCCCAGCGATGCCAGCCCGCGTGCCTTGGAATCCATCGCGGACTGGCGCGCCGAGGCCGCCTTGCCCAACCTCAAGGCGCCGATCACGCTGGATGTGCAGGCCGAGTGGCCTGAGGTAGCCTGCGATGCGCTGGTGGCGATCAATCTGATCCATATCTCACCATGGCGAGTCACGTCCGAGCTGATGTTGCAGGCCGGTCGACGCCTTCCGAAGGACGGTGTGCTGTATCTGTACGGCCCTTACAAGCGGGATGGCCAGCATACAGCGCCGAGCAACGAAGGCTTTGATGTGCAGCTCAAGAGCCGCAATCCGCTATGGGGTGTGCGTGATCTGGAAGCGGTCATCGAGGAAGGGGAGCGCAACGGCTTGCGGCTCGATAAGGTGGTCGAGATGCCGGCGAACAACCTGAGTGTGGTCTTTCGGCATCAAGGGTAGAGGCGCGCCCTTGCATACTGAGCGAGCCGATAGTGTACAAATAAATGGGGTGAGGGCGGTGAATGCAACGGCCCCTGTGATCAAAGGAGACAGGGGCCAAAGTATCAGGGATGAAAACAGTATGGTCAGAGCTTTAGCCCGTGCGATACATGATTGATCCTGATGAAATGTATCAAGGACGGTTACTTGTCCTGATAGCGTGTCAGCAGCTCGCGGAAGCCTTCGCCGAAGGTCGGGTGACGCTTTGTAGTGGCACAGTGAATCTGGCCACCTGACTTTGAGTGTATGATGGCTCACAGAGACAATCAGGTGCAGATGATGACGAAGAAGAGAACGTTTAGCCCGGAATTTCGCTTGGAAACGGCCCAGCTCGTGGTCGAC
>NZ_JEMF01000014.1 GCF_000591415.1 Cobetia crustatorum
CTCATCCTGACACTGGGGGATACGGCGTCTACATCGGTAGGCCATTCGCGAGGCCTGACAAGCCGATTTCTCTCACGTATTGCACTGATGAGCGTCGTGGCGCTGTTATCCGTGCCTGCCGTTGCTCAGACGTCGAGTGGACTGTCCCAGGAGGCACTTCGCGCGATTGAGAAAAAGGTGGATGCACGTATTGGTGTGACCGTACTGGATACCGCGGATGGTTCTCGCTTCAGTTATCGTGGCGACGAGCGGTTTCCGATGAGCAGCACCTTCAAAGCATTGGCGTGCGGCAGTCTGCTGGCATTGGTGGATGACAAGCAAGAGTCTCTGCAGCGCAAGGTAAAGATCATGCCGGACGATGTTGTGACCTACTCGCCGGTAACGGAGACGCAAACCGAGGGTGATGGCATGACACTCTCCGAGCTGTGTAGCGCAACTATCACTACCAGTGATAACACCGCAGGTAATTTGATTCTTGCCGCCTTGGGTGGGCCGCAAGGATTGACCGGCTATCTGCGTTCGCTGGGAGATGAGAAGACGCGACTGGATCGCACCGAGACCGCGCTCAACGAAGCGACTCCAGGCGATGTGCGAGATACCACGACACCCACTGCCATGGTGATGACGTTGGAGAAGCTGCTGCTGGGGGATGCGCTATCAGAAACCTCGCGACTCAAGCTGCAAGGTTGGTTGCTGGCCAATACCACGGGTGACGACAAGTTGCGTGCTGCCTTGCCTGCTGACTGGCAGATCGGCGACAAGACTGGCGGCGGGGGATATGGCACCAACAATGATATCGCGATCATCTGGCCGCCAGGAAATGCTCCACTGATCGTCGCGGTCTATCTCACGAAAAGTACTGCCAGTATCGCCGAGCGTAATGCGGCGATTGCAGACATTGGGCGCCTGTTGGTCAGCCAGACACAGCAGCGTTAAGGGGGGCGGCAGAATAGCAGGTAGAGAGTCCGGCTCACCTCCGGCAACGAACAGTTGCCCTATGGGCGCGCAAGGTGCCTTGTGAGAAGGCATGAATGCCCGCATCTGTTGTATATGCATCAGGAAATACGGGGATGGCGATCAACGCCATCCCCGTTGTCGTTGAGGTCGTAGGCTTTCCTGTCTTCTTTTCGCTTCGTCATCTTCAGGGAATCATCATGTCCACATTATTCTCCCCACTGCGCCTGGGGCCAGTCACGCTGAATAACCGCATTATCATTGCCCCCATGTGCCAGTACTCTGCCGAAGACGGGCACATGCAGGCTTGGCATGATCAACACTTGGGCAGTCTTGCTCAGTCTGGCGCTGGCCTGTTGATCTTTGAAGCTAGTGCCGTCACCCCTGAAGGGCGCATTACCCAAGGTGATGTTGGGCTTTGGGATGATGCGACACGTGACGCAATGAAGACGGTGGTCGATAACATTCGCCGCTATTCACCGATGCCACTGGCTGTGCAGATAGGCCATGCAGGGCGCAAGGCATCATGTCAGAAACCTTGGGATGGCGGGGCAGCCATTTCCCCGGAACAGGACAATGGCTGGCAGACGCTTGCACCCAGCGCCATTCCCTTCAGTGAAGGGGGGCCGCTGCCAGAGGCCATGACGGCTCAGCAGATTGCTCGGACCATCGAAGACTTTGTTCTGGCAGCGCGGCGTGCTGTCGATGCAGGACTTGAGGGCATCGAGTTGCATGCGGCACATGGCTATCTTTTGCATCAGTTCCTGTCGCCCTTGAGCAATCAGCGTGAAGACGCCTATGGCGGCACACTCGAAAACCGCATGCGCCTGACACTGGATATCTTCGATGCCGTGCGTGCCTCGATTCCAGATCACATCGTGCTAGGTGTCCGCATCAGTGCCACGGATTGGGTCGAAGGAGGATGGGATCTGGCACAAAGCATCGAGCTTGCCAAACAGCTGGACACTCGTGGCTGCCATTATCTGCATGTGTCCAGCGGTGGTTTGAGTGAACAGCAGCAGATACCGGTTGAGCCCAATTACCAGGTACCGCATGCAGAGGCACTGAAGTCGCATGTCGTGATGCCGGTCATTGCGGTAGGGCTGATCACGGAGCCGCAACAAGCAGAAGATTTGCTGAGCAATGAGCGTGCCGATGCGGTGGCGCTGGCACGTGGCATTCTTTATGACCCACGTTGGCCATGGCACGCCGCTGCAGCGTTGGGCGAGACACTCAAGGCATCTCCGCAGTATCTGCGGTGTCAGCCACATGGTCTGAAGCATTTGCTGGAAAATCAGCAGGACTGATCCTCGAGGTTTTTTACTAGCAAGAGCGCCCGCGGCACGTGATGATATTCTCAGTGCCGCGGGCGCTTTGCGTTGCATGGAGTCGCTGAGACACCTTTGAGTCATCTAGAAGTGAGTGGATATTTCGATGCGACGTTATCGCAGGCCATTCAAGAAGGTGTTCAATGGCGACTAGGCAGCCTGTAATAATTAAAGATATGTCATGGGCGTGTGGCACGAATGATGGAAGGTATAGTGGGTCAAGAATGGGCCATTGATAACGATAAAAATATCATGCTTGGAGGTGATTCGATTGGATAATACACGTGGTAGCCTATTCATGATTTTAGCAATGGCTGCATTTTCCGTTGAGGATATGCTGTTCAAACTGGCGGCGGATTATACCTCTATCGGTATTCTACTGATCATGTTTGGCTTGGGGGGTATGTCGATTTTCATGGTGCTTACCTGGCGTCGACGGGAAACTCTCGTGCCCCTCGCTATTTTCTCTCGTCCTATCTTCATTCGTGTCGCATGCGAAATAACCGCCCGGCTATGTTTCGCACTGGCCATCACGTTGACACCATTATCCAGTGCATCCGCCATTTTGCAGGCAACGCCGCTTGTCGTGGTCTTGGGAGCAGCACTGATCTTTGGAGAATCGGTCAGCGTGAAGCGCTGGCTAGCCATTGGCATTGGTTTCATCGGGGTATTGATGATCGTGCGCCCGGGCCTCGATAGCTTCAATGCTGCCTCATTGTTCGCTGTGATCAGCACACTAGGCTTTGCAGGACGAGATCTGGCCACGCGAGGCGCTTCTTCGACCATTTCCAATGTGCAGCTGGGGATCTATGGTTTTCTTGCCTTGATTCCCGCAGGCATTCTGTTTGAGCTGTACCAGCCAGCACCATTTCGCTTTGCGTCAGAAGCGGCCTGGTTGATCGCAGGCATCGTGGTCTTTGGGGTCATGGCCTATAACGCCCTGACTATTGCCATGCGTAAGGGAGCGGTCTCAATTGTGACGCCATTTCGCTATACACGACTATTGTTTGCGCTGATATTAGGAGTAGTGGTCTTTAACGAGACGCCTGACGCCATGACGCTCATTGGGGCTAGTGTGATCATCCTGAGTGGGATTTATATTCTGACCCAGAAGGACAGCAATACCGTTGCACCGATAACTCGATTGGATATCACAAGCAAGTAATAGTGCTTGTTGACTGAGTGTCTCATTACTCTTGAAACAGGAGTGGCGCATTTCACGACATTCCTGTTTTTTGTTCAATGACCTATTTTTCATTCAGGCGATAGGAGATGTTCACTCATGGCATGAAGCATGATGCTGAGGGGGCATTTCTTGATAAAGACAACGCGCTGGAGCGCTACTCGTCGTCCTCCACAACGGCCTGACGCGTCAAGCACAGTGCCAGCAGAGTATTGAGGGCGTCGGATATTGAGGCGATATATCGCGGGGAATCCTCGATGAAAGGTAGAGACTCGCCGATCACGACATCACAATTGAAGGGCACCAGAATTGCTTCGCCTTTAGGAAGCGCACGTCCTAGGCCATGTAGCATGACAGGCACGACGTTGACGTCAGGGCGTGCTTTGACGAGATGGTAGATTCCTTTTTTCAATGCACTCAATTGCTCGGGGGCACCTCGTGAACCTTCTGGAAATATCAATAGTATATCGCCATTGTCTAGTGCCTGATAACACTTGTCGAATAGTACTGTCTTGTCTGTTATCTGGCTGCGTGTAATAGGAATGATACCGATGACATTCAATGAGAACCACGCAATGTATCTGTTTGCCAGAAAATAATCTGCCGCCGCAACAGGTCTGACTCTATGGATCTGGCTGAGAGGATAGAGACTCATCAGCACCATTGTATCCAGGTGGCTATTGTGATTGGCGACGATGATGGCAGGGCCTGTCTGTGGGAGTCTGAATTTGAAGAATACATTCAATCCCAGTCCTAGCAAGACAATAGGTTTTATGAACAATCCAAAAAAGAGTATTTTTAGAATACGATTCATGGAAATTCTCAATAGTGGGTGTAGTAAAGGAAGTGGAAAAATAATGGAGCTGTATAAATGAGGCTGTCCACTCTATCCAGCAGTCCGCCATGCCCTGGAATTAGTGTTCCGCTGTCCTTGATGGCTAAGTCTCGCTTTACTGATGAAATAACTACATCGCCAATGAATCCACTGATAGCTATCAGAGCGCCTGCAATAAAGCCTTGCCCTGTCGTCAAGGGGGTTAGATAGGGAGCGAGCATTCCTGAGATGATAGTGACTGTAATGACGCCGCCAATGAATCCTTCCCACGTCTTTTTAGGGCTGACCTTGGGGATGATCTTATGCTTCCCTAATGTCTTTCCCCAGATATACTGGCATACATCATTGAATTGCGTGATGAATATCAAGAACAATACAAGCCCCAGTCCACCAGCCTGCTCATTTTTGACGGGCAGTTGTAGCAGGTAGGCAATATGGCTGATGCATAATACCGACAGCATGACAGCCCAGTGTATCGTCCCAAGAGAGCGTATGAAGCCGCTGGTTTCTCCTACGAAAACAGCTCTCATTGGTAGGAACAAGAATACATAAATAGGGATGAATATCAGGAACATGCCATACCATTCCGTCGCAACCCAATAATATTGGATGGGTATCGCCAAATAGGCCCACAGTAATATCCGTCGATCAGCTTGTCGTGTGGGCATGATTGAAAAGAATTCTTTCAGTGCGAGGAAGCTTAGCAACGCGAAAAAGACGATAGAGACCGTATCTGACGCAACCAAAATCCCGAAGAGGATAGCGATCATCCACCACCAAGACTGAATTCTCTGCTTTAGTTCAGTATGGTCAGCATGTGGCTTTTTACGTTTTATGCTCCATCGTGCGAACGAGGCAATAATGAGAAGACCGACGACAAACAGCATCATGTAAAGAGAGTGAAGAGGTATGTCAAACATGACGCGACTCCTGAGGAGAGGCTGATTCAAGGTATTGATAAGCATCTCGCGCACGGTAATAAAGAGTCAGCAGCGAGCCGAGATTAACGATGATCAATGCGATCAACAATACGTAACCTTGAGTGCCGAACCAGAGAGATTCTAGTGGCATCACCAGTAACCCGATCGTCATGACCGCCATCCGGTGTTGCTTGGCCATCGGACCTGTGAACAAGGTGGGTGCTCCAATGGAGCTGGCTAATGTACGCACGTAGGCTGTTTTGACGGCCAGGAGACCTGCTAGCCAACCGAATTCAATAGCCCATGGGAAAAGGGCGATAGCATAACCGGCAGAGACGAGAATAAGGGGGTCAGCAATTCGGTCCGGGATGTCATTGAATAACTCGCCCGAAGGCGTTGATTTTCCTCCTTCCATCGCTACCATGCCATCGAAAAGATTACATAATAGGCGACATTGCACAAAGAGTGCGGCAAGCCAGCTCCACCATATACTGTATCCTGCACCAATGGCGAGTAAACAGAGTCCACATAATAGCGCAAAGATAATACTTGTCATCGAAATTTGATTGGGAGTGATGTTTCGTTGACTCAGCACGATGGCGATAGTATTCATTAATTTGATGTTGCGTATTTTAAGTGGACGCCGTCCATCCATGTCGCTCATTGCATGTCCTTATCGAGTGTTTAAAGATAGCGCTGGTATTATTTGGTAAAGATGATTGTTATTTTAATATCTTACTCGTTCAAGGATCTATTGTCACCGGGAGTGATGACATAACGCGCAGGCGTAGCCCCCAATAATTTCTTGAACATGCTGATGAAAGCATTGACGGACTGATAGCCGATTTCTTCGGAGACACGCTGCACGCTCATGCCTTCGGCGAGATGGCGAATCGCCACGATCAGATGCAGCTGTTGGCGCCAGCGGCTGAAGGTGAGTCCAGTATCTCGCTGAATAAGACGTGCGAGGGTGCGTTCGCTCATCGCGAGCCCACTTGCCCATTCTTTTAGCGTTCGACGGTCATCTGGGGCGCTGATCAAGGCCTCGCTGATACGGATGAGGCGAGGATCATTTGGCAGAGGCAAGTGCAAGCGTTCTGCTGGCATGTGTACCAATTCCTCCAGCAGTACCGATACCAAGCGTCCGATGGGATTGTCAGTCGCGCCTTTCACTGGAAGGTCATTCACGGGAATGTCTGCCAAACGCAGTACGAGCTCCCTCAGCAGGGGAGAGATGGAAAGAGTGCAACTGTGGCTCGGCATTTCAATGATACCGGGCTCCACGAATAGAAAGCAGAGGCGTCCACCACGCGTGACACGATTGCTATGGGCGACGCCACCGGGAATCCAGACCCCACTGCGTGGCGGTACCATCCAGAGACCGTCCGGCACTCGACAGGTCACGACGCCATGTAGAGCGATGACCAGCTGGCCCTTGCGATGTTGATGAAAGGGCAGCTCCATCGCTTGTCGTTCTGAATCGACATGCAATGCGATGCCCGGAGTGTTGGTCTGGTCAGGATCAAATTGACAGAGGAAAGATGTCTCACGGGATAAGTCGATCATGGTGTCAGTAGATTGTCAGTTTTTAGGTATCTAAAGTCATTATGGCTTAATTCAGGCGAAGTTGTGATGGTTACACTCCTATCGTGTGCCTGACTGACTTTGAAAATGAGAATTCGAAATGTCTGATACTTCCTGTACTCGTGTAATGCCTTCTCGACGATGGGGACATCACCCAGCGGTGTTGGTTGCGGGTATCTTGTTGATTGCGATGAACTTGCGTGCGCCTTTCACCAGCGTAGCGCCGCTGCTGGAGAGTTTGCAGCAGGCGCTGGGGTTTAACGCTACCGCGGCAGGTTTGTTAATGATTCTGCCGTTACTGGCTTTCGTGATTGTTTCCCCGTTGGTGCCACGTCTGGCACGAGGACTGGGACTTGAGCGTAGTGCTTTTCTAGCGTTGCTCATTATCGCGCTAGGCATTGTACTGCGTGCCCAAGGTTCAGTGCTGGCCCTCTATCTTGGTCTGGCATTGGTTGGTGCGGGTATTGCTATAGGTAACGTGCTGCTGCCTAGCCTTGTGAAGCGAGACTTCCCCAATCACATCGCCTTGTTGACCTCCTGTTATGTCCTGACCATGGGCATCATGGCAGCGATTGCGTCTTCGACAGCGATTCCGCTGGAACAAGCGACGACCTCGGGTTGGAGGTTCGCACTGGTTGCGATGTTGGTGTTACCTATCATCACCATGCTCGTGTGGTGGCCGCAATTATCAAGCCGTACGGCTCCTCTCATCGCTTGTGCGCCTGTCGCACGGAGTACAAGCATCTGGAAGTCTCCACTTGCCTGGCAAGTGACGATATTCATGGGGTTCAATTCACTGGTGTATTACACCGTTAATAGCTGGCTACCGACGATATTGGCGGATAGTGGCTTTACGGCGGAGCAGGCGGGTTCGCTACATGGTGTTTTACAGCTGGCATCCGCCGTTCCTGGCTTGGTATTGGTTCCCTTGATGCCACGCCTCAAGGATCAGCGGATGATTGCCTGTCTGGCGCCTGGCATGTCTCTGGCCGGCTTCATCGGGCTGTTATTGGCCCCTGAGTGGGCGCTTGCGTGGGTGATACTGATTGGTGGTGGTGCTGGAGCGGCCTTTATCCTGGCGCTGTCTTTTGTCGGCATGCGTTCTCGTAATTCCAGCCAGGCAGCATCGCTATCAAGCATGGCGCAAACGGTAGGCTATCTGGTCGCCGCGATGGGGCCGCCGATTATCGGTGGCATGCACGATTGGTTCGGTAACTGGCAGTTAGCTCTCATGGTATGCGTAGGGGCTTGTGCTCTGATGGCCTGCTTTGGCTTCCTGGCAGGACGTAATCTCCAGTTACCTGAATAGCATTAGCGTTAGCGCTCCACCTTGAGTCTTTCTTTGTTTGAGAGGGTAGCACTGAGAGGTAATATCGAAGAAGATTTACTGATCATCTGGTCAGGTCTCGATATTGGACTATCTTGCGACTGGTATTCTCTCTTGCCCGTTTATCATGACAAGGATGTCTTGAATGTCACCCATTGCCCAAATGCCTCGCTCAACGAAGACTCGTGTGCCAAGCCATACGCGCCTGATCCCCACCTATTGGGCCTTGGCGAGTCTAGGTGTTGCGATGACTGTCAGCATCTCGGCGACTGCCGCCACGCTTTCGCTGAGAGTGATCGAAACGACTGACATTCATGCCAATGTGATGGACTTCGATTACTACAAGGATCGCCCCAGTGTGCGTATTGGCCTGGTACGGGCCGCTGGTCTTATCACACAAGCGCGAAGCGAGGTTGTTAACAGTGTCTTGCTCGATAATGGTGACCTGATTCAGGGAAGTCCGATGGGCGATTACATGGCGGATGAAGGGCTAAAGGATGACGAGGTCTTTCCTGCCTACAAGGTCATGAATCAGCTTGATTACGATGTCGGCAATATCGGTAATCACGAGTTCAACTACGGGCTTGAGTATCTCAAGCGTGTTCTGGCTGGTGCGCAGTTCCCTTATGTGAATGCCAATCTGCTGGATGCAAAAACGGGCAAGCCTTACTTCACTCCCTATCGGATCATTGCGCATACTTTCACCGATACGAATGACGATGCCCATGCGTTGAAGATTGGCTACATCGGCTTTGCTCCGCCGCAGGTCATGACGTGGGATAGCAAACATCTCAAAGGGCGTTTGACCGCGGAAGACATTACGGTCAGTGCGCGTCGCTGGGTGCCCGAGATGCGAAAGGCAGGTGCTGACGTGGTGATCGCCATTCCGCACTCCGGTATCTCGACGGACCCTTATCGTGTGATGGCCGAGAATTCGGTCTATTACCTGTCTCAGGTCAAGGGTATCGATGGCATTGCTTTTGGGCATGCGCATGCTGTCTTCCCCAGCGATGAATTTGCTGAGGTACCGGGGGCTGATATCGCTAGAGGGACGCTCAATGGCGTACCTGCGATGATGCCGGGACATTGGGGGAGCCACGTCGGGGTGATGGACCTGACGTTGAGCAATGACTCCGGGAAATGGCAGGTCATCGATGGCAAGGCACAGGCACGTCCCATACAAGTCGACGGCAAGCCTCAGGTGGAGGAGGATGCCAAGTTGGCTGCCTTGGTGAAGCCAGAGCACGATGCCACGCGCGAGTACGTCAATCGAGATATTGGTCGTGCCAGCGCCTCGATGAAAAGCTATCTCGCGTTGGTGCAGGATGATCCTACCATCCAGATCGTCAATCGTGCTCAGGCTGATTATGTCGAACGCTTCGTCGAGGGAGATCCTGATCTCGAGGGACTATCGATTCTGTCAGCAGCAGCGCCTTTCAAGGTGGGCGGACGGCATAATGATCCGACCCAATTCACCGAGATGGAGGCGGGCGAGCTCAGCTTCCGTAATGCGGCAGACCTTTATCTGTATCCCAATACCCTGGTCACCCTGAAAGTCACGGGTCAGCAGGTGCGCGAATGGCTGGAG
The DNA here is from genome assembly GCF_000591415.1 of Cobetia crustatorum. Taxonomy (GTDB): domain Bacteria; phylum Pseudomonadota; class Gammaproteobacteria; order Pseudomonadales; family Halomonadaceae; genus Cobetia; species Cobetia crustatorum. The sequence goes on from NZ_JEMF01000014.1 coordinate 9,720, forward strand.
TGTAGCGCCGGCCAGTTCAATCAGATTGATCCGCAACGCAGTGAGCCGCAGATGCTGATCAACTGGGAAGGGTTCCGCAGCTACAACTTCGATGTCATTGATGGGGTGGAGTATCAGGTAGATGTCACGCAGCCTGCGCGTTACGACGGTGACTGTGCGTTGGTCAACCCTGGGTCACATCGTATCAACTCGTTGATGCGTGATGGCAAGCCAGTACAGGATGACGATACCTTCCTGTTGGCGACCAACAACTATCGTGCTTATGGCGAGACCTTCCCCGGGACTGGTGAGTCGCATGTTGTCTTTGCCTCACCGGACGAGAATCGCACCATTCTTGCGCAATACATCAGTCATCAGACAAAGGAACAGGGCGCGGTTGATCCTACCGCTGACCATAACTGGCGCTTGGCCTCGATCAATGCCGATACTGCATTGGATATCCGCTTCACTACTGCCAATGGGGATCAGGCGGCTGAATTCATTGATTCGCACGCCGTCTATCCGATGACGCAGGTAGGGGAAGATGAGGCTGGCTTTGCACTCTATCGCGTCGGTCTGGACAAGATGCCCTAGTTCTCAAGGGCAAGCCCGTGTCAGAACGCCAGTCGGCCTTTGCTGACTGGCGTTTTGGTGTGTGGCTGCCAACTCGCTGTCCATTTGTCCATTCGGATCAGCGCCACGGCGCATGCAGAGCAATGCTCAACAGCACGCGCTTACCTTGTTCGATACGGCTGACGCTGTGTTCATGAAGGTCTGGTCTGAAGAATACGATGCGATCAAATAGCGAGAAGATGGTGTCATCGGTTTCAAAGATACCGCCTTGTGCAGGCTTCTTGAGAACGACATTGAACTTGTAATAACTGCCGCTTCCCATCGGATCATTGTGACGCATGACACTGTGGCCTTCGGGGTAGGTCACAAGGTTGATCGTCAAGCGAGGAAAGTCGAGCAGACTGCGGTTGATGACACGGGCCATGGGCGTTTCCCTGAAATTGGATGAACATATTAGACCCTATTTTGAGTGATTGATCAAAATTGTTCTTGAGTGACCGCTCAATAGCGGGTTAAGGTGACCTCACGTTCATGATGCAAGCGCACAACGGCTTGTAGTGATTGAAGTTCTTTTGCCAGAAGAGGTAATGATGACTAACGCCAACACGCAGATGGAAGCCCTTGAAACGCAATATGCAATGATCGAAGGACACCGCATTGCTTACAAGGAAATGGGCGAAGGCCAACCATTATTGTTGATTCACGGTATTCCAACCAACAAGCTGATGTGGCGTGAAGTGATGCCGGAGCTGGCCAAGCACTATCGTGTCATTGCGCCGGATATGCTCAACTATGGTGAGTCGGATATGCCGCTGGACGCTGATGTTTCCATCAACGCTCAAACGCGTATTTTCATCAAATTGATGGATGCATTGGGTATCGCACGTGCCGACGTCGTTTCACACGATATTGGTGGCGGTATTGGTCAACTGATGGCGGTCAACCATCCTGAACGTATACGTCGTCAGGTGTTGATTGATAGCGTGTGTTTTGATTCCTGGCCGATTCCGGAGTTCAAGCAATTGCTGGAGCCGGGCGTTGAAGAGGCGACCAGTGTCGAAGAGTTCATCAGCACCATGCGCGGCTTCATGCCGAGCGGTGTGTATGATCCGGCAGTGGCCACTGAAGAAATGGTCGAGCGTTATGTCGCACAATGGAACAGCGCTGAAGGCAAGGCAGCCTTCTTCCGCAACATGCGCCGGCTCAACAAGGAATACACTGAAGCGATCGCCGGTGACCTCAAGAATATCGAGATTGACACCTTGGTACTGTGGGGAGACAAGGATAGCTTTCAGAAGCCGGATTATGGACCCATGTTGGCAGAGGCTATTCCAGGTGCTGAGCTTGTCTGGGTCGAGAATGCGGGTCACTGGGTAACGGATGAAAAACCGCAAGAAACGACTCGTTATATTCTGGAATTCCTGGCGCGTTGATCGAGTCGCAATGTTCAGGGCAATGATCTAGAGGGCGTGTGATTACTACTCGCTCATCATGAACGCCAACGCAGTCAATTGACTGGGCGTTGGCGTTTTTTATAGGTATCACTTCTGACTGCTGGGTCGCTGAATTACGTCCGTGTGCGCAGCGAAGCTGAACTACTCTCTTGCTAGATCTGCTTCTTGTTGAGGGTAATGTGGCTGTTGCGTGAATATTTCAGACAGACTCTGTGCTACCAATGTTGCTTGTTACACGCTAGCTTTCACATCGCTGTCAGTATGAAGAGTGCTATCCGCTATGACCTGAGTCGAGACAGTAGAGTGAGGGTTATGCTGCAGTGCGAGGATGCCACCGGCTCGAGTCGGTGTGCATTGCTCGCTGACCTGCTCAAAGCCATGACGCTCATAAAGCGCTAGCGCGGGGCTATCAGAAAAGACTCGCAGTCGTAGTGATCTGGCGTGTTTCTGTATTTTCATTTCATGAGTATCTACTGTTTGCAGGCTGATCTCTGGCTGGCGAGCAAGGGAAATCAGCCATTCCAGACATGCTGAACCAACGCCGCGCCGTTGCCAGTCAGGCAAGAGCTGCAGATCACGTAGATATAGCATATCAGTCAGGATTTTCAGGCTAAGAAAACCGATCCACTCACCATTGATGCGTATCGCGAAATTCTTGTTGTCCTGCCACTTCTCCTTGAACTGATCCTCGTTCCAGTGGAGGCCATGCCGTTTGTACGTCACGAGCATGTTGCCACAACACAGGCGCTGTGCCGCATCGATTAGATAGCGGTTGGCCGGTGTGTCGTTGATTGGGGTAATGCTGAGATCATCCATGATCCTTCCGTTTTCATTGGAGTTTGTACGGGGAAAATTGTCCAACGCGATATCTATGATGCAGACTGACTCTCTAGTCAGTTAGTACACACTGATATAAGCACACCATCTTCAGGTTTTGTGGGTTTTCTGACAAGTGAATGTCTGTCCAGTACCCGAAGTGAAGTCGATGGTTGCTAGAATGTGTTAGTTATACTATAACATTGCGTTTCTTGGCTGGCGTTCCTTGAGCGGTAGCAGTGAAGCTAATTTTCAGGATGCGCAATGCAGATGTTCAACAGCCTTTCAAGGTTCCGATGGTGTCACCGTGGACGATTTTCTGGTCGGCCGCTAGCCACGCCTTTCTCCGCTGGATCAATCAAGCTCGGCCAACTCCATTTTCTGCACAGTTGGCGGCAGACGTTGTCCAGCAAGGCTTCCCGGTGGTCATGGCTGGCAGTGATGACAATGAGCGCTGGTTTGACACCGGCGGTACATGCAGCAGAAGGGGAGGCACTCTCATCACGAGAAAGTGCTGTGCGGAGACTGGAAATCGTCGCACCGTTCGACATCAAAGGGGCAGACCCGCTGCTCAGCGGTATCCTGTTCCAACGGATGCAGATGGTGGAGACGCTGGTGGATGTGGATGCCACGGGACAGCTGCGGCCTGGGCTGGCGACTGAGTGGTCGGTGAGTGATGACAGCCTGATATGGAAATTCACGTTGCGCTCCAAGGTGAAATTTCATGATGGCAGTCTCTTGACGGCCCAAGCGGCGGTGCAGGCTCTTGAGATAGCGCGTGCAAAGCCGGGGTTGCTCAAGTCGGTCCCCGTGACCGACATCGTGGCTCAGGGTGACACCTTGTTGATTCACTTGAGTGAACCATTCGCAGCGCTCCCTGCGTATCTAGCCGATTACCGTCAGCAGATATTGGCGCCATCTGCTTATGACGACTCAGGGACTGCGCTTGCCGTGATTGGTACCGGGCCTTATCGCATGATGAGCATGTCACCGCCATTGAGTCTTGAGGTGGCTGCTTTTGCAGATTATTGGGGTGAGCAGCCCGACATACGGCGCGCACGCTATCAGGCGGTGAGTCGTGCCGAAGGCCGAGCACTGATGGCAGAAAGCGGTGATGCTGATTTTACCTATTCTCTGGACCCTGCCAGTCGCCAGCGTCTGAGGGATTCACCTCGTGTCTCGCTGGCCTCTGCGCCGACCCCGCGTACCTTGCTGCTCAAAGTCAATGCCAATCATGCGGCTTTCAGCTCGCCAGATGTCCGTCGTGCATTGAGTCTGGCGATTGACCGGACTGCCATCGCTCAGGTGGTGCTGCGCTATCCCGAAGGTGCCAGCCAACTGTTTCCCCCGATGATCGAAGGCTGGCACAACGCGGCACTGCCGGCGTTGCATCAGGATGTCATCAAGGCGCGTGAGTCACTGGAGGCTGCCGGTTGGCAGGTAGGGGAAGACGGTATTCGTCACAAGGGCGACCAGCGGCTCGCAGTCTCGCTGATCACCTTCTCTGATCGTCCTGAACTCCCGCTGGTGGCCACGGTACTGGAGCGTCAGTTCCATGCCATCGGTATCGCGACACGTCTCGATATCACCAACTTCTCCGCGATTCCTTCAGGCCATCATGATGGCAGTCTTGAACTCGCCCTGTTCGCGCGGAATCTGGCCCTGGTGCCAGACCCCATCGGAACCTTGCTGAGCGACTATGCCGGCACAGCTGAGGCGCCAGGTGGCGATTGGGGAGCAATGGGCTGGCATGACGTGGATTTCACGGCTGATCTTGCCCGAATGGCACGCGAAGGACATGGCGCTTCCGATGATGGGCGCGACCCGCGTGGCGAGGCCAGTCGCGTATTGCAGGACGCACTGCCGGTGATTCCGATTGCCTGGTATTACCAGAATCTGGCGATCTCGAATCGTCTTGAAAGCGCTCAGGTAGACCCCTGGGAGCGTAGTTTTGGCCTTTCTGATCTGCGGTGGGCACCATGAATATCCCATCACGTTTGTTACAGCTATTGATGGTGGTGCTGATGGTGGGCGGCGCCAGCTATCTGATGATGCAAAGTCTGCCGGGGGATGCTTCGTGGAGAATCGCCGCTGGCCGTTATGGGTACGATGCGCTGGATGCGGCAGCCGCAGCCTCGGTGCGTGCGGAGATGGGGATGGAGTCTTCCGGCGGGCTGAGCTTCCTTTACTGGCTGGGCGATATCCTGCGGCTTGAACTGGGCACATCGCTGATTTCCGGTGAGCCGGTCTGGAACGAAATACGCCACCAGTTGGGTAATTCGCTGTCACTGGCAGGTGCAGCGCTTGGTTTGTCACTGTTGATCGGCCCTCCGCTGGGCTTGCTGGCAGGGCTGCGTGCCGGAGGCATACTGGACCGCTGCCTGCTGGCGGTTTGCAGTCTACTGCGCGCCATCCCTCAGTTTCTGCTCGCGCTGGTATTGATTCTGTTGTTGGCGGTGGAGATGGGGGTGTTGCCTGCTGCCGGACATGGCGAGGCTCAGCACTTCATCCTTCCCGCACTGACGCTCGCGCTTGGGCTCGCGGCGGTATCAGCTCGCCTGGCGCGAGATGCCATGGCGGCAGTGACGCAAACCGCCTTTCACGACTTCGCGCGCTGGAAGGGGCTCACCACTGCGCAGACCTTCTGGCGGCATGGCCTGCGGCATGTCGCGTTGCCATTGGTGACCTACCTGGGCCTGCAGTTCGTCACATTGGTGGAGGGAGTGGTCGTGATCGAGAGCATCTTCGGCTGGCCAGGGATAGGTCATGCGTTGGTGCATGCCATCTTCTCGCGTGATGTACCGATGGTGCAGGGCACTGCTTTGGTGCTGGGTGTCGGTTTCGTGGTGATCAATCTGCTCGTTGATCTGCTGGGCCGCCAACTGGATCCCCGAGGTGTGCAATGAACCTGCTTGAACAGACTTCAACGCATCATGTGCGAAGAACCCTCTCGGGCTCCTGCTGGTCGCTGCGTCACATGATCGGTGCCGGGCTGGTCGCGAGTCTGGTGTTGCTGGCCTTGCTGGGCAATCTAGTGATACCGGGTGATCCGCTGGAGCAGCACCTTTACCGTGCACTGCAAGGCATGAATGTCGGAGGGGCAGAGAGTGGGGTCGCATTGGCCCCACTGGGCTACGACCATCTGGGACGCTCGCTGTATCACCGTCTGGTGGCAGCGCTTGGCCTGTCATTGTCCATCGCGGCGGGAGCGTGGTCTGTGCCGTGTTAGCGGGTATCTCGCTGGGCTTGCTTGCTGCTGGGCGTGGTGGCTGGGTGGAGCGCCTTCTGAATCTCGTGGCCGATAGCCTGTTGGCTCTGCCCGGGCTGCTACTGGTGCTGATGGTCAGCGTCATTGTGCCGTCCACGCCGCTGGCGCTGTGGCTGGGCCTGTCGCTGGTGCTGTGGGTCGAATTCTTCCGCCTGTCACGCGCCACCGGACGCAGCGTGCTGGCAAGTCCCGGTATCGAGGCCAGTCGCCTGTTGGGTTTCGGGGCGTTCTATCGTTTTCGTCATCACCTGTGGCCAGAGATGGCCCCCGTGATGCTGACGGCGATGGCCTTCGGCATGGCCAATGCGCTGATGGCGATTGCCGCGCTGGGCTTCGTGCATGTCGGTATTCCGGCACCCACGCCGGAGCTTGGGACCATGATGGTCGAGCTGTTGCCGTACTGGCGTGAGGCACCTTTAGCGCTTCTGGCTCCCGTTCTGGTCACTTTTCTGCTTCTACTGGGACTGCTGCTGATGTCCGGTGGCGATACCAAGGCATCCACCGCAGGCAATATTGCAGGAGCACGCGCATGAATGCCGTGATAGAGCATGTGAAGCCAGCAGACGCATCCGAGACGGCCATCGTGCTGGAAGCGGAGGCAGTCAGTGTGATGCTGCGGGGCGCAGTATCAGCTCAGCCCCCTTTGCTATCGCCGCTGTCGCTTTCACTACAGGCGGGTGAGCCGCTGGTGGTGATCGGTGAGACAGGGTCCGGCAAGAGTCTCCTGGCGCAGGCGCTATTGGGGACTTTGCCACGTGAGCTGGCTGCCTCTGGCAGCTTGTGGCTCGACGGAACTGAGTACCCGTTGCACACGCCAACCAATCGGCAGCCGCTGTGGGGGCGTCGCATGGCAGTACTCCCACAGGAGCCATGGTTGCGTTGGATCCTTTGATGAAAGTAGTCAAGCAAGTCGGTGAGGCCTATCGGCTGGTGGCAAGGAGTGGGGCGCAGGCATCTCGTCAAGCTGCTCAGGCGGATCTCGCACAACTTGGTATCGCCGCAGCCAGCGAGCAGCTGCCCGGCAAGCTTTCTGGCGGGATGGCGCAGCGTGTGGCGTTCGCCGCCGCGCGTGCGGGTGGAGCGCCATTGTTGATTGCCGATGAGCCGACCAAGGGGTTGGACGCCGTACGTGTCAGCGAGATTGGCGACATGCTGCTCAAGTCACTGGCAGAGACGCCACGAGCGGGTCTGCTGGTGATCACCCATGATATGGCGCTGGCGCGCCAGATTGGTGGGCGCCTCATGGTGATGTGCAAGGGGGAAGTCATCGAGCAAGGTGAAACACGCGAGGTCATGGCGGCGCCGACGCATCCTTATACTCGTCGGCTGATCGCGGCTGCACCTGAGGCATGGCCTGAGGTGCCACGCTCCATGTGTGATGCGCCAGCTGAGTCTAGCTCCCGCAAGGCCATCATTCGTGCCGAGGGTCTGACGGTAGCGCGGAGCAAGCAACCTCTGCTGCGTGACGTGAATCTCAGTATGAGCAATGGCGAGATAGTCGGCATTCAGGGCGTATCTGGCTGCGGAAAATCATCGTTGGGAGATGCGCTGCTGGGGCTGCTCGCGTCCCGTGAAGGGCAGGTGCTGCGTGATGATGTGGCAATGCATTATCAGAAGCTGTATCAGGACCCTGTCGCGATCTTCCCGCCGTATCGCACCTTGGGCCGCTTGCTGAAAGATATCATTTCACGCCACCGGCTCGATGATGGTGAATTGCCCGGGTTGATGGAGCGACTGGCCCTGGCACCAGAACTGTTGGCGCGATTGCCGGGACAGGTATCTGGCGGTGAGCTGCAACGCTTTGCACTGCTGCAGTTGATGCTGATCAAGCCTCGCTTCATCTTCGCCGACGAGCCGACATCGCGACTGGACCCACTCGTGCAGCAGGAAGTGATCGCTCAGATGGTCGCGATGGTTCGTGAGCAGGGGATGGCATTGATGCTGGTCAGTCATGATACGGCCCTGCTGCGCAAGGTCGCTGATCGCGTGCTGGTAGTCGAAGAGGGAAGACTGCGGGAGTTGACCTGTGATGGATGGTAGGGCGAGAGCCAGGTGCGCCCCCTGATGATGAGGACACACAGATAGAGACAAGCTAGCCCGGCCAATGGTCGGGCTAGCTTGTTGTAAGAGCCGCGGCGATGGCAAGCGCGTGGCTCAGTTCAGGCTAAACATACCGTCAACCTAATAGTGCTGGGTTAGCCTGCCAAACTGACCAGGTCAGGGCGCTCGCTAGTGTCACCCACAGTAGATAAGGCAGCATCAGCAGGCCCGCCAGAGGCTTGATGCGCCAGAAGGCGACTAGCGTGAATGCAATGAGCACCCACAATAGCAGAACATCAATGAAAGCGGCTGCGCCTAGATGCCATGCAAAGAATAGCCAGCTCCACAGCGCATTGACGATCAATTGTGCGATGAACACTCCGAGCGCGCGTCGATGACGTGCTTGTTTGCCATCACGTACCACCAGCCAGGCAGCGAGAGCCATCATCACGAAGAGCGTTGTCCATATTGGCCCGAAAGCTCCTGCAGGAGGTGCCCAGTCAGGTTGAGTGAGGCTGGCATAGAAGGTCTTGGCGTCAACTGAGGCAATCGCTCCGACTGCCGCCGTGAGAAAGCTCAGTCCGAACCATACAATCATTTGGCCTGTAGAGCGTGAGGGGGAAGAAACAGAAGACATGTCACTCGCTCCTTATCGCAGCAATATCGTGGCAAGGCAGATGACGATATACCATTCTTCTAGCCCTATAAATGACTGTCTCTGATGTCATGGGATGCCAGATTATCTTGATTAATCCGGCACTGGTGCTTCGATGATATCGCGAGACTTGCCTGTCAATGTAGTGCCCACTGATGCCGTGATCACTAATCCAATGGCTAGCCACTGTAGCGTCCCTAACTCTTGGCCGAGGAACAACAATCCCGATACTGCAGCGATGGCAGGTTCCAGGCTCATCAACGTACCGAAGGTATGCGTTGGCAGGCGCGGCATGGCACACATTTCCAGCGTATAGGGCAATGCGGTCGAGAGTACGGCAACGGCCAGTGCCAAGGGGAGCACCTCCAGGCTGAAAATAGCCGTGCCAGCCTCCATCAGGCCTATGGGGGCGACGACAATCGCGGCAATGGTGATGCCGAGTGCAGCACTTTGCGTGCCGTTACCCGCACCAGCCTTCTGACCAAACAAGATATATAGCGCCCAGCAGACACCCGCCCCCAGCGCGTAGGCAGCACCGACCGGATCGATGGGTGCTGCCGTATCCTCACCGAGTAACAGGAGCAGTACCAGTCCAAGAATTGCCAGTGCTACCCAACCGAGATCCAACCAGCGACGGGAGCTGAGCAGGGCGACGGCCAGTGGGCCGGTGAATTCCAGTGCGACTGCGATGCCTAGCGGTACCGTCTGGATAGCCTGATAGAACAGCAGGTTCATCACGCCTAACGCGATGCCATAGATCGTGATCGACTTCCATGCCTTACGTGTTACCGGCTTGCGCCACGGGCGTAGAATCGCCAATAGCAATGCTGAGGCGATCAGCAAGCGGATGGCAGTAGCCCCGCTGGCACCTACCATCGGGAAAAGTGATGTCGCAAGCGAGGCGCCGCTTTGGATGGAACACATGGCGACCAGCAGCATGGCGACTGGCCACAGACGAGAAGTCGAGATCACGGCGGCTGACATGATGGGCTCCTTTGGCAGGGCAGGGTAGGGCATGGCCAGCGACAGGCACATGCGGCATGATTCAGGAAATGAAAGGGATCTTGGCGAACTTTCGATGGTGATGGGCTCGTTCGCCAAGCACCTGATCACCAAGCACTCAGGCTCAGCAGGATTGTACGTATGCGCAATATATTGCACAACAGTAAAGATCGTCCTGATGTATTGGTTCATGTCGCGACGAATGTGCGGCGATTGCGGTTGGCAGCCGAATTGAGTCAACAACTATTGGCGGAGCAGGCGGGCATCAGTCGCCGCATGTTGGTCAATATTGAGAAGGGCGATGTCAATGTCAGCCTGAGCACACTTGATAAACTGGCTGAAGCGCTGGGCGTACTGTTTTACGCACTGGTACAGCCACCGGAGAGTCAGGACTCTGCACGTATTAATGAAGTGGCTTGGGTGGGTAGCACTCCCGAGAGCCGCGCGGTACTTCTGGCGAGCAAGCCCGCGACCCAGGAAGTCGAGCTATGGGCCTGGACACTAGCGCCTGACGAGGAATACTTCTGTGCAGCCGACGGAGCGGGCTGGCACGAGATGTTGGTGGTCACCGAAGGTGAGCTGACGCTTGAGCTTGAGTCAGGTACTCATGTGATTGCGGCGGGTGACTTCCACGTCTATCCCAGCGATCAACCCTACCGTTATCATAATGCTGGTACTGGCACATTGCGTTTCATTCGCAATGTGCTGCATTGAGATAGATTACGGTTGCTCCTGCCAGAAACGCGAAAACAGCTCGGCCTGTGTATTAATTCCCAGCTTGGAATACAGATGCTTCTTGTGAGCGCGTACTGTTTCAATGGAAATACCCAGCCGACGGGCAATTTCCTTGGTCGAGCAACCTCCGAGCATCAACTGGCTCACCTCTCGTTCACGCTCGGTCAGGCCATGACGTGAGGTGCCTGGCAGTTGTTGATCACCCATTGGGTGCCAGGGATGTACGCGAGGAGGATGGCTTCGTGAGGTTTCATGGGCAATGCGTAGTCGCATCAACTCGCAAAGCCATGGCTGGATCAATTGCAACAAGCCGAGTGCAGCCGTATTGAAGGTTTCAACCGACCCTAGTGAGAGACACAAGAGACTGCCATTTTCCAATGGCTGATTTAGTTGAACTTCATCCGCGACAATATTGCGCCTGAAATAGCGTTGGTAATATTCGGTCTGCGTAAACTGCTCGGGAGCGACATCGTCCAGGGTGACCAATGTACAGACGGGTGTCGCACGCGCTGCAACATAGAAGGGATCCAATAAATACAGCCCCTTCTGATAATCCTGGAAGAGCATCTCATCTGCACCGTCATCTTCATCACTGTCTGCCAGAATCGTAGGCGGATGATCACGGTGGAATACCAGTGCGACCCAGGTGTTGAAACACAGATGACGTGAAAGCACGCGACTCGTCGAGCGCCAGAATGTTTCCTTTTCAAGCTCGCGCAGGAGTAGCGAGAAGTCTCTGTGCCATCCGAGCGAGGTCAGCACGTCTGCTGATTCTTCGGTGCTCATGGTGAAGCATGTCCCTTTTATCAAGAATCTTTTGGCAGCTCACATGATGCACATGGCAGAGGAGCCGTGTCTGTACGCTGTTGGCAGGCCCCTTTCTGGGGTAACCCTGTCAGGTAATTGGCAACTGCCGTGAAATGCGGATACTCGATCTCACTCTCCTTCAATCCCCCGTCATGCCTTTGGATATGAGGCACTGGAGTTCTGCATGAAGATAGCGTTAGCACAAGTTCCGAGTGTCGAGGGTGATATCGCACGTAACCTTACCACGGCACTTGATGCCATCACTCGTCATGGTGACGCAGTTTCCTTGATGATATTCCCCGAGACACACCTCAGTGGATTTGCCGAAATAGGGCACGTGGCAGATCGCGCGCTGTCTCTGGACGGGCCTGAAATCGAGATGTTGTGCGACGCGAGCCGTCATCATGACTGTGCGCTTGCCATTGGGCTATTGGAAAAAGGCGAGCAAGAAACCTACAACACGACGCTATTGATCACGCCTGAATCGGGTGTCGCGCTGAGCTATCGCAAGACACACCTGTGGCCAGACGAGCGAAACCTGGTGGTTCCCGGCGACCGCATGGGTGTCATTGAATGGCGTGGGCTGACCTTGGGATTGATGATCTGCTACGACATCGAATTCCCGGAGACCTCACGCGCGCTAGCGCAGTTGGGCGTCGATGTCATCGTGGTAACCAATGGCAACATGGACCCCTATGGCCCGACACATCATCGTGCCGCGCAAGCACGTGCTCAGGATAATCAGTGTTTTCTTGCGATGAGCAACCGGTGTGGCGAGGGGGCAGGGCTGACCTTCGCGGGCGAGAGCGGCGTATTTTCACCGTCAGGAGAGACCGTGTTTCAGGCAGAGCGGGAAGAAGGTATCTATCTCGTCACACTGGATATTGCGTTGCTTTCACGCGCGCGCAAGGACTACGCCTATCTCGCTGATCGTCGGATTGCACTTGCGGGAGAGCCGAGTGCTCCGCTTCCTACCTCGTCTCAGGATGCTCTCAGCCAGGCGAGCACTTCCAACAGCACTGCCTGGCGCTTCTGAAGAGAGCGCCGACGGGATTCAGCGCAACATTTTTCGGGCTGATGCCTTTGCCGGGAAAGGTAGTCAATAAAGATCAATAATTATAAAAGGTAATGAAGATGTCTCGACAGAAAAGCTTGCTCTCCTTGAGTCAGGTCGTCATGTTCGGCTTGGCGTACATGACGCCGATTATCGTATTGGGCACCTTTGGCGTATTGGCGATGGTGACTTCAGGTGCCGTGTCAGGTGCCTATGCGGTAGCGCTGCTTGCGATGTTGTTCACGGCGCATAGTTATGGGCGCATGGCCTGTGCCTACCCTGTGGCGGGCTCCGCCTATGCCTATGTTCGGCATGCCATTGATGAGCGTCTCGGGTTCATCGCCGGTTGGGCAATCATCCTGGATTACTTGTTCTTGCCAATGGTGATCTGGCTGATTGGGGCGGCTTACCTCAACTCGGCTTTTCCGGCAATTCCCGTTGCTGCGTGGTTGATTGCCTTCATCATTGTCACGACACTCATCAATATTGTCGGGCTGAGATTGGCGAGTGCCATCAATGGCGTGATGATGCTGATACAGATGCTGGTGATCGTGGCATTTGTGGCATTGGCCATTCGCTACATCGTCGGCGATGCCTCGCAGCCGTTGTTCAGCCTCGTGCCCTTTACCGGAATGGGAGAAGCATCAGGGACGCTACCGATGTTGATGGCCGGTGCTGCCATTGCCTGTTACTCCTTCCTCGGGTTTGATGCAGTGACGACCCTGACGGAGGAGACGCGTGATCCTCAGCGTACTTTGCCGCGTGCCATCTTGTTGATCACGTTGATTGGCGGTCTCATCTTCGTTGTCGTGTCTTATTTCGTGCAATTGGCAGCACCTGGAGGGGTCTTTGAAAATCCTGATGCAGCAGCGTATGAGATAGCACGCAATATCGGTGGAGACCTCTTCGTCAGCATCTTCCTGATTGGCCTTGTAGTGGGACAGTTTGCCTCCGGTATAGCAGCACAGGCGAGTGGCGCGCGCTTACTGTATGCAATGGGACGTGATGGACTCCTTCCCAAGCGGCTTCTTGGTCAGCTGGGGCGCTATGGAACACCTGTCGGAGGGCTAGTGTTGAGTGGGATGGTGGCGCTGTTGGCACTGACCATGGACGTCCTCTCTGCCGCATCCTTCATCAACTTCGGGGCCTTTGTCGCCTTCGCCTTGGTCAATATTGCAGTGATGGTTCATTACTATGTTCGAGAGAAACGTAGAGGCCTGCACGGAGCTGTCTTCTTTTTACTTTTCCCCTTGATTGGCTTGTTTGCATCGTATGGCTGATGGTCAGTCTCGATGCGCGGGCGCTGTTGCTAGGTGGCGTCTGGCTTGCCATCGGTATGCTCTGGCTGTGTTGGTTGACGCGAGGCTTCAGGCAGCCCATGCCTGAACTGGCCAGCCTGACGGCTGCGCAATAGACCGATAAGATAGCGCTGGAAAAATGATACAACGATGCCCCGCCCGTCATGGTGGGGCATCGTTGTATTGGGCGCTTAAAACTGACTGACAGAAGCTGGCATCCTGCTTCTCGGCACAAGCTGGATTTTGCCCCGTTGTGTCGGTGCTGCTTGGTAGGTCGCGCCACGGCTGGAGCCCCAGAAATGGCGACCGTCAGAGTGTGACCATGACAATACGAACTCCGCTGCTCATCGCCTGTCCCATCTGCTATCGAGATAAAACGTTCCAAGATTTATTTTCTTCACGATAGGGAGCACACATGGCCCAGGTACGCATTACACAACAGGGCACGATTCATTGCTTTCCAGCAGGATTGAAAGATGCATCAGGAAAGCTGGTCAATGCTGAAATATCCGCAGTTGCCTATGACGGTGAGCGGCTATTGATGGCGAGTGACAAGCCGATTCCGGGAGAGGGACGATCGGCGGTGTTCTCGCTGCCATTGGATTCCAGCGGTCCGGATGACAGTCAGCTTGAGTACCTGACCGCGGCGCGTATCCGTCAGGCAGTCAAATATGAGGATTTCGCACTGACGACAGACGGTCGGCACATGCTTGCAACGACAGGTTTCGACCGCATCGATAGCGAAAGTCATGATCTCAATGATTATAATCACTTGTTGATCTGGCCGCTGGATGAGCCAGACAAGGTGCAGGTGGTGGACCCTGACCCTCGTGATGGGGTTGAAGGCTCATTGGAGTTTCGGCAGAAACTCGACGCTGCGATTGGTGAGCCGTACTACAAGATAGAAGGGTTGGCGGTGGTGCCGAGTGACAAGGGCGATGGCCTGCTGTTGTTCGGTGTCCGTGAACAGGGTAATTCCCACGATGACTTCCAGTATGTGCGGCGCGTCATCGGTGCGCGCTATGCGTTGACTGATAGCGACAACATCGAGTTCATCGAGGAGCTGCACGACGTCTACGCGTTCGATCCAGCCGAGTACGCTGGTGTGCGACACGAGTGTGGGCTGTCTAGTCTCGAATATGATCCCTATCATGCGCGTCTGTATCTGGTCACCAGTTTCGAGACCGAACAGGCAGGAGAGGAGGTGATCGGTGGTTATCTCTGGGTGCTCTCACTGGCCGACTTTCATGCTGGGAAGGCGCCGACACTGGTGAAGAATGAAGCGGGAGAAGTGCTTGAGTTCGAGCACAAGGCTGAGGGTTTGGCGGTGTTGGATCGTGAGCGACTGTTCGTCGTCTATGACAACGATCGCAATTACGCGTTGGGCAGCGTTGATGCACGTGATGAACGTCATGCCTGTGAAGCGCCCTATACCTTGCTGACACTGACGTGAGGTAGTCATCCTCAAGTCTCGATGCTTGCCATGCATTGTATTGATCGTCAGACATGAAAAAGCCCGACACTCATTTTCGTGTGTCGGGCTTTTCTCATTCCAGGTTCATGCAGGAATGTCTCGCGTGTCATGTGTACGAGATATCATGTCATGAAATGCCTGATTTACATGGCCTTATAGAAGAGATAATCGGCCTGGTAGGTCACAATTTCAACCTTGTCCTTGTGCGCGTCATCACAGGCCATGGCCGGTGCTGCGCCACCCTGGGTATTGAGGCGCTGAACGTAGGTCACGCCCATCATGTGACCTTCGCCCTCGGCAGGATTGGCCTGCACGAGCTGCAGCGGAATGTTGCCCTTGCCATTCGGTTCGATACCCAGCTGCTTGCCGGTGATCTTGGAACCATCCATGGACTCCCAGGTAGCCGGCGGGCCGTAGTACTTGCCGACTTGCTTGCCATCAGCATCATTGAGCGCGGCGTCCGGGCCCTTGAAGACCCAGCCCATGGTGCCATCATCCTTGGCTTCACATGCCCATTTGATCTTGCCAACACCGACGGTTTCCATGGCGACCTTGTTGCCTTCTGGCACCATCACACTTTCCGGTACATCCATGGCCAGTGTCATCGGGCTAAGGGTGAGAGCGGCCAGCAGGCCAGAGATGCAGATAGTTGTTTTCATTATGACGACTCCGTAAACAGAAAAGGATAATGCTAGCGGCAAAATGTGTGTTGTTGTCTCCCTTGCCTTATCTCTAACGCCTGTCATTCGTTTTCAGATGTCGCGGATGAAAACTTTTTTTGATGAAACCTGGAACGCAAACACCCAGTGCACGAGATGCACTGGGTGTTGATAGCAGAGGCTTGGCATGATGCCATTTGCCCCAATTCTATGGTGTTATCTTGTTCATGCCATCTTATTCGTAGTGCTTTGTTCCGCGGATAGGATAGTGGTTATCCGGCTTGCGAATGAATTCGATGCCGCCTACCAACGTGTCGAGGTCCGGACGAACGAAGGGCGCGTTTGCCACTTCTTCTATCTGCACCTTGCCTTCGGCATTGAGGACAAAGAAAGCGGGTTCCGGGAAATCGTGGTCGGTCTCCTTCTCACTGCGAGGCTCCGAAATGAACAGCCCAAGTGTCTGCATCTGCTCCAGGCTCAGTCCGCAGGCGAGTGGGAAGTTGAGGTCAAGCGATTCCATGTGTTCGGTCAACTGTTGCTGGCTATCAGCCGATACTGCGACCAGATCGACGCCCTGGGCACTGAAACGTTCGCGATAGCTTTCTAGCTTGTTGAGGAACTTGGTACAGATCGGACAATGCTTGCCGCGATACACGATGATCAGCTGCCAGTCATGTTCGCCCTGTGGCTTGCCAAGTGTCAGCGTCTCGCCATCGCTTCGTGTGACGTCAATCGCGGGGAAATCGCTGCCGGGATGCAGCTTACGGGTATACATGACATTAACTCCCTAATGATAAAGCACGCCGTGACCAGTGATTCTGCCACGGCATTGATCTGCGGGCTGGCGTGAACCGGCTACCCAAGACATGCAGGCAGTTGCGCTCATTTCAAGGGGGAGGGCTCAGCCTAAATGACCCGTGTGTTCAAGCAAGATGGTCGTCCCGATACCGATCAAGACGATACCGCCGACAATTTCGGCACGTTTACCGACCATCTTGCCGAGTACGCCGCCTAGCATTACGCCAATAGTCGCCATCAGGAAGGTGGCAGTGCCGATCGCCAGAGCGGTGGTGATGATATTGACGCCAGCAAAGGCCAGACCGGCGCCCACTGCCATGGCATCGATACTGGTTGAGAGGCCTGTCAGGATCAGGCGAGGGAGAGATAACTGTGCACTATTGCAGTCATCATCAGCCACTTCGTTCTTTGATAGGCCTTCGTGAATCATGTGCAGGCCAAGCATCAAGAGTAAGCCGAAGGCGATCCAGTGGTCCCACTGCTCCACGTAGCTTGCGACGGAGCGTCCGATCAGCCAGCCGAGCATGGGCGTGATGGTTTCGATGATGCCAAAGATGAGGCCGATACGCAGGGCGTCGGACAAGGTGGGTCGCCGGATGACAGCCCCCTTGCATAGCGCTGCCGCGAAGGCATCACAAGACATGGAGAAGGCGAGTAACAGGATGGAAAAGAATGGCATGTGTCAGGATTTCCAAGGCCGGTAACGAGACAATAACAAAATCACGCCACCGGCCGGGAGCGTCATTCTGTCATTGGTCTCGCCGAACCTCATCCTGGCAGATCATGGGCGTGATCTGATGGTGGGTCCTCGGTGCCACGGCAATGCCTGCCGACTGTGTTGACATCCGAGACTCTCGATAGGGCATCGAAAGCGGGCTACTCCCCAAAAACTGTTGGCATATTAGCAACAAACTTTAGCCATTTCACCCCCTTGTGATACTTAAGGTCAGCCGTCATAACTAGTGCATCCGGTTGAGTTGGGAATGTCCACTCGTTCTCTGACGCAGACTGTAATGTTCAAGCCCGCCAAGGGCACAAGGAGTTCAGATAATGAGCGATAGCTATCAGCCACCCAAGGTCTGGAAATGGGAAAACGAGAGCGGCGGCAAGTTTGCCAGCACCAATCGCCCGATCGCTGGCCCGACGCACGACAAGGAACTACCGGTGGGTGAGCATCCCTTTCAGCTGTATTCCATGGCGACGCCGAATGGTGTGAAGGCCACCATCATGTTCGAGGAGTTGTTGGCGCTGGGTCACAAGGGTGCTGAATACGATGCCTGGCCGATTCGTATCGGCGATGGTGACCAATTCGGCAGCGGGTTTGTCGCGATCAATCCGAACTCCAAGATCCCGGCCCTCGTCGACAACACGGGTGACGCGCCTTTGAGAGTGTTCGAGTCGGGCTCCATCCTGCTGCACCTTGCGGACAAGTTCGGTGCCCTGATGCCGAAGGATCCGGCACAGCGTGTTGAGGTGATGAACTGGCTGTTCTGGCAGATGGGCTCCGCGCCGTATCTGGGCGGCGGTTTCGGTCACTTCTACAACTACGCACCAGAGAAGCTTGAGTACCCGATCAATCGCTTCACCATGGAGACCAAGCGTCAGCTCGACGTGCTTGATCGCCAGTTGGCTGATAATGCCTATATCGCGGGAGATGAGTACACCATCGCCGATATTGCCATCTACGCCTGGTATGGCTCTCTGGTGGAAGGCAAGCTCTATGACGCTGCCGAGTTCCTGGCGGTGCAGGACTACACCCACGTGCAACGCTGGGCGAAGTCGATTGCCGAGCGTCCTGCAGTCAAGCGAGGTCGCATGGTCAATCGCTTCTGGGGTGAGCCTGAAGAGCAGTTGATCGAGCGTCACTCGGCGAGTGACTTCGAGACCAATACTGAAGACAAGCGCGCGCAGTAATCGCCAGCATCTCTCAGTGGCATGAAGATCAGTGGCATGAAGATCAGTGGCATGAAAAGGGCTACCCATCGGGTAGCCCTTTTCATGTGTCACGACTGAAGCGACTGATACGCGGTATCTGATCGTCGACCACGGCGGCGCTTCGGTCAGTCGCGGGAGCTCAGTCAGTCGCAGGAGCTCAGTCAGTCTGGCTGACGCTCAGGACGATCTTCCCCACATGACTCTTCTGTTGGAACATTTCCTGAGCCTTGGCGATATCCTCAAGCGGGAACGTCTCAGCGACCAGTGGCACGATATTGCCTTGCTCGATATGGCGAATCAGATTGGGGAATACCTCGGGCTCCAGCACCGTGCAGCCGAAGAAACTCAAGTCCTTGAGATATAACGTACGCAGATCCAGCTCGACCATGGCGCCACCAATCGCTCCCGATACGGCATAGCGGCCCCCTTGGCGCAGCAGTTCAAGCAGCTGTGGCCATTGAGGCCCCCCGACCAGATCAATGACCACATCTACACTGTTGCCCGGTAACGCCGTCGTCAGTGGCTGGTCTCTCGACACGACCTGATCGGCCCCCAATTCACGTAGTGTCTGGGCCTTGGCCTCGCTGGTCACGGCAATGACATGCGCGCCGCGCGCTTGGCAAGCTGGACGGCCGCTGAGCCGACGCCGCCGGAGCGCCCGTGATCAGAACGCTTTCTCCCTGAGCAAGGCTGGCGCGGGTAAGCAGGTTCTCAGCCGTCGAGTAGGAGCAGGGGAAGGAGGCGAGTTCAATATCGCTCAAGGGACTGTTGATGCAATGTGCCTGGCCGGCGGCGACTGTCGTGTACTCGGCAAAGCCACCACTGCATTCGGCGCCGAAGTACCACGGTGGGGAGAGGGCGATGCCGTCATGCTCGAACAGACAAGGGTCGATCAACACGCGCTCACCTACTCGTGACGGGTCCACGTCGCGGCCCACGGCGGTGATCTCGCCGCAGACGTCAGCGCCTTGAATGCGGGGGAACTCCATCGGCTTGCCAGACCAGCTGGCATCTTCATCGTCGGCATTGCCCTTGGAGTACCAAGCCAGACGAATGTTGATGTCAGTATTGTTGACGCCTGCCGCACCGACGCGCACTAGTACGTCGCGCGGACCGGGTATCGGGCAAGGGATATCATCGCGCACTTCCAGAACTTCCGGGCCACCGTGGCCGGTCAAGTAGACGCCGCGCATATTGTCGTTGCCTGCGGAAAGAGGGCTCATGAGCGTGGTTCTCCCAATAGTGTGAGGGTTGCTGATCGCGCTGCTTCGATGGCTGCTTTGCCTAATACCAGCCAGGCCGATGAAGCGCCTTCGTGGATCAGAAACAGTTCAGTGGCAAGGGCTGGCTGGCCGCTACGTTCGCCAAGCCATTGCAGGATTTCCTGCTTGTGGCGCTGCACGGCATCGCGAACGTCAGCGTTGTCTGGGAAGGCTGCCAGCGCGTTGACTGACATGCAGCCATTGGGGGCCTCGTACTGCATCCAATGCGCCAGACGCTGGTAAAGATGGGAGAGCGCATCTCTACCTTGTGCTGGCACATCCTCTTCCAGAAAGGCCAGATAGCGCTCATGGCGATGCTGGAGAGCTCCAATCACCATGCTTTCCTTGGAGGGGAAGTGGCGATAAAGCGTGCGCAAACTGACGCTTGACGCCGCCTTTAGCTCGGAAACGCTGGGTTCTGCAAAGCCGCGTTGGCTGAAGAGAGACTCCAGGCGGGCGGCGATATCGTGTTGAATCATGTCGAGGCCATTGGAGAGAACTCAAAGGAGAACAAACGTTCTACGTGTGCAAGGTAGAATGTTTACTCTCCCTGTGTCAAGACGTCTTGATTCGCTCTCGCGGTGACTAAATTTTGGTGCATGAGCACTGTTGACCTGGCATCGGGATCGCATCCTGACTTAACGAATTCTACGCGAGGACAACAATGTTTTTGACGAGTGGTGCACAAGCCACTGTTTATTAAGCCTTAAATGAGACGGTATTAATGGCGTTTTAGAGGAGGAATGCGCATATCATGTTGCGCTTGTTATTGATAAGAATTAGCATTCGCAACCAAATTCGCTGGCGCGAGGCGCGTCAGCCATGACCACTCCCTGCCATGCAGTTCGACGCGTGAAGCTCGGCTCATGAAGCATGGGTAAGATGTTGAATCAGCAGGATGCTGTCGCATCGCGTACCAAAAGGTTTTCAGGTGCCAAGTCATTTTCGGGATAGCGAAGCAAACACGTACAAGGGGCATTTTTCCTGCTTGATCTTCAGCCTCATGGCACTGCCGTCAGCCGCAATGGCGGAAGAGGAGGGGGTGGCGAACGGCTCAGATGTCGTGAGCTCGGTAATCGTGGTGACAGGGGAGCGTGAATCAGATGTGGTGCCGGGCAGCTATCGCGCAGACGCCTCGAGTCTTGCCAGCAAGCAGTCCGTCAGTTTTCTGGAGCAGGCGCGCACCATCAACGTCGTGACCCAGCAAGTCATTCATGACTTCAACCTGGATGATCTGGAAGAAGCATTGCAGCCTGTCGCCGGCATTCAGTTGGGTAACACGCTAGGCGGCACCGAGGATGGCTTCGTCAAGCGGGGCTTTGGTAGCAACAGTGATGGCTCGATGCTCATTGACGGCATTCGCCAACCAAGGCGCACCTATACCACGGCCACCATCGATCGGGTCGAAGTCCTCAAGGGCCCCGCCTCGCTCTTTCAGGGCCAACAGGACCCCGGCGGCGTGATCAATCTGGTCAGCAAGCGCCCACAGTACGAGACGCATACCGAGGTGAGTGGGGAGGTCAGCTCTTTCGGTGGCACAAACACGACGCTGGATACCACCGGCGCACTGGGGGATACGGGCCTTGCCTATCGTTTCATTCTCTCGCATGAAGACGAAGATTCCTGGCGTGAGTTTGGCAATGATCGCCGCACCACCCTCGCACCCTCGCTGCGCTGGGAGGGTGAGAACAGCAGTGCTCAGATCACTTATGAGTATCAGGATTACGAGCTGGATCTGGATCGTGGCACCGTCTTCTACAACGGTGAGGCTGCGGATGTCACACGTAGCACGCGTTTCGATGAATCCTGGAACCGTGTCTACGGTCATGATGAAACCCTGAATGCCTGGTGGAAGCAGAAGGTCGCCGACGACTGGGATCTCAAACTGACCTATGGCTGGACGCGTCGGCAATACAGCGATGCGCGTGCCAACGTCACCAATGTCAGCGATACGGGGGATGTCACCGTGCGCGCTGAAGAAAATCAGGGCTATGATCGCAGCGAGCATTACACGGCGTTGGATGCTCTGGGCAATGTCGAGATTGCCGGCCAGCGCCATGAACTGGTGATCGGCGGGGATTACGAAACGACACGTGACTATCTGGCCGAGCGCTATTTCGGAGATTCGGTCACAACCTCGACCGTTACCAGCGTGACACACGGCCAGCTCTCGCAAGTGACCTCCGATGACATCAATACCTCGCGCAGCAATCGTCTCGACGAAACCCAGGCGATCGGTCTCTACGTCAATGATCGCTGGTACCTGAATGATCAGTGGATTCTCGGCCTGGGTGGCCGCTACACCTGGTTCGAGCAGCAGAGTGGAGAGGGCGAAGCCTTCGTCTCTGATCCGGACTATAGCGATAGCCTCTTCCTGCCCTCCGTCAGCCTGCTCTACCGCATCGATGATGCAAGTTCGGCCTACGTCAGTTACAGCGAGTCTTTCGTGCCCAATGGTACGGATAGCGACAGCGGAGAAGGTCTGGATCCTGAGCGCGGCAAGGGATATGAGGTCGGCTACAAGCGCCAGTGGAATCCGCGTCTGGCGACGTCGGTCGCGCTTTATCAGCTGCGCAAGGAAAACGTCGCCGTCTCGGACAATGGTGTCACGCGAACCATCGGCGAGGCGGGATCTCAAGGGCTGGAGTTCAGCCTGGAAGGTGCCTTGAGTGACCGGACCACGTTGTTGTTCAGCTACGCCTATACCGACACTGAAGTCATCGAGGATACCGAGGGCACCGAAGGCAATCGCCTGCCGAATGCAGCGCTCAATGCCGCGAGCCTCTATCTGGCACATGACTTGGCGATTGATCCGCACTATGGCGAGTGGCGTATCGGTGGTGGAGTCCGTTATGTCGGTGAGCGCGAAGGCAATGATGACAACAGCTTCTCGATGGATGCCTATACCGTCGCGGATGCCTTCGTGGGGTGGCGCCATGATTTCTTTGGTCCAGATACCGAGTTCAAGCTCAACGCCAAGAACCTCTTTGATACTGCTTATTACTACGGCAGTGGCGGCGATACCCGTGTGTTGGTGGGTGATCCGATGGAAATCAGTCTCTCGGCCAGCGTCGGCTGGTAAGTGACGCATCAGGCGGCTGGTACACTCTCGGCTTTGTCATCTCACTGTGAGGTATCGCGGCATGCTCGAGCAGCTTCCTTTGGCTGATATTCGTGCCTTCGTCATGACGGCAGAGGCTGGCAGTTTCACGCGTGCTGCCTTGACGCCTGGCGTGTCGCGCTCGCAAGTCTCCAAACAACTGTTATCGATGGGGCGTAATGGTATCAGGGGTTATCTCAAGAGCTTGAAAATCAAGCGTGGATCAGCTCAGCAGCAGTGCTCACGCTTGATGGCGGCCCAGTCCGTTGTCGGTGCCTTACGGCCGTGGCGGCCCGCATACGCAGCCACGCTCGGTGATTCCCAGCCGATCAGCAGCTCAGCATCGATACGGTAGATCTCCACGTCCAGCGGGTTGCAGGTCTCCAGCGGATCGCGGGCATCCGGGCCCCATAGATCAATCGATAAGTCACCGCCCGGGCAACAGGACATGGCGCACAGAAGGTCGGTTTCGGCAAAGAACTCCAGATAGTCACCCTTGCGTGCCGGGCAGGCTTTCATGAAGTACTTGTCGTCATCGTTGAGTCCGGTGCACTGAAAGATGTTGAGCACATCATGTATATCAAATTCGGTCAGTCCCCACGGCTCAACGGCTCGCACCAGGTTGGAGTGACAATGATGATCGAAGTCCTCGCCTGTCAGCATGCGGTTGACGTAGGGGTCGCAGCGGGTGCCGAGCAGGTCGTGTACGCGTCCACCCTGAGCATCGACGCCATAGTCTGCGAGCGTGTCGTCGATGATGGTTGCCATCGGACGTAGATACGGCAGTGTCGACCACAGACGGTCATAAGTACTCACATGCGCGCGTTGTAGCTGACGAGTGCGCGACGCCCACATCCGCTCGCGAGGGTTGTGCAGGTTCCACATGTTGAAATCACCGACCTGCGAGCCCTCAGTGATCTTGATGCGGAATACGTGACCGGCAGGCACCTCCCAGGCCAGGCCATCGCGCAATGGGACAGTGTGGATCGTGACGAGTGTGCGCTCGGCCTTGCCTTCGGTGAGGCTGTTGTAGAAGTCGCGATCGACGTCCAGAATCGAACCCTTGCTGGCTTGATAGGCGGCAGGTACATCACTCATGACAGGACTCCCGGGGTTTGTCAGGTCTGGTCTCTCATTGAGGATCGATGGCGGCATTGTCGGATAATGAAATCGAGCAAAGACGACGTCTACTGTCAGATTGCCACGTCAGGCGCTTCAGTACATTGTCGGCGACGATGAAACCTTCGGGAGGATGAAACAGAACTGGCGCAGGGATTGCTCCCTGCGCCAGTTCTGTTTCATCCCTGAGTCCAATGTTGCCCTCAGGCCAAGGGTGTCTCTTGGCTGATAGCAGATCTGATCAGCCGTTGAGCACACCAAGCCAAGCCCACAGGCCGAGCAGGGTGGCGATCAGTACCGGCGGTGTCAGTATCAGGCCGACCTTCATGTACTGCCCCCAGCTGATGTGGTGGCCTTTCTGATCGAGCACATGCAGCCACAGCAGCGTGGCGAGACTGCCGATCGGGGTAAACTTGGGGCCCAGATCATTGCCGATCACGTTGGCGTAGACCATCAGCTCCCGCGTCGTGTCACTGACCTGCTGTGCACTCAGGTGATCAATGGCGAGTGCGCCGATCAGCGTGGCAGGCATGTTGTTCATCACCGAGGCGGTGATAGCCGCCAGTACACCGGTGCCGAGAGTGGCGATCAGGCTGCCTTGACTCGCAAGCCAGGCAAGAATGTCGCTGGCGTGGTCGGTCAGGCCGGCATTGCCCAGCCCGTAGACCACCAGATACATGCCCACTGAGAACAGCACGATCTGCCACGGTGCCCCGCGCAATACTGGTCCGAGGGCTATGACTGCGTCGCCCGAGCCCAGCCAGCGCCCGGCAATGGCCAGCAGTATCAAGGCAGCGCTGCCCGTGACGACGCACAATGGTACGCCCAGCGGGGCAGTGACGAAGTAGGCGATCAACAGCACGCCCAGCAGCGGGAAGGCCGCGCGGAACACCTGGGGGTCCTTGATGGCGCTCGACGGTGCCTCGAGCTTCTCAAGCGTATAGTGCGAGGGCAACTCCTTGCGGAACATCAGCCACAGCACGATCAGCGTGGCGGCCAGCGCGATCAGATCGACCGGCACCATCACGGCGGCGTAATGCGTGAAGGAGATATCGAAATAGTTGGCGCTGACAATGTTGACCAGATTCGAGATCACCAGTGGCAGACTGGTGGAATCGGCGACGAAGCCGGTGGCGATAATGAAGGCTAACGATGTGGCAGCGCTGAACTCCAGACGCACCAGAATCGCGATCACGATCGGCGTGAGCAGCAGGGCCGCGCCATCATTGGCGAAGAAGGCTGCGATCACCGCACCCAGTAGCACGATCAGCGGGAACAGCTTGCGTCCATTGCCGCCGCCCCAACGCGCGACATGCAGTGCCGCCCAGCTGAAGAAGCCCGCCTCATCGAGGATCAGCGAGATGATGATCAGCGCCACGAAGGTGAAGGTGGCATCCCAGACGATATCCCAGACCACCAGCACATCCGGCAGATTCACTACGCCACTGACAAGCGCGACCACTGCACCGCCGAGTGCACTGGTACCGATGCCCAGTCCACGTGGCTGCCAGATCACCAGTGCCAGCGTGATGGCGAAGATTACCAAGGCAAGCATGACGTTTCCTTGTCGAGAATGGAGGAGGAGAAAGTAGAGAAGAGTGAAGAAGGGAGGCGGTCAGATCGTGGACTGATTGACGCGTCTGGAAACTTGTTCGGCACTCTCGACTCGCTCGGAATAGCGCTCGGTCAGGTAGTCGCTACGTTCGCGATTGAGCCAGGTGAACTTCATCAGCTCTTCGCAGACATCGACGATACGCAGGTACAGCGGTGACATGTGCATACGACCGTTGTCATCAAATTCATTGAAGGCCCGCGGTACTGAAGATTGATTCGGGATGGTCAGCATGCGCATCCAGCGACCCAGAATGCGCATCTGGTTGACACTGTTGAAGCTTTGGCTACCACCGCTGACTTGCATGACGGCCAGGGTCTTGCCTTGGGTCGGGCGTACACCGCCGAGCGAGAGCGGAATCCAATCGATCTGAGCCTTCATCACCGAGGTCATTGCACCGTGGCGCTCCGGGCTCGCCCACAGCATGCCCTCGGACCACTGCGCCAGCTCGCGCAGCTCCTGCACCTTGGGATGATCGACCTCGCAGTCATCCGGCAATGGCAGGCCGGCCGGCGAGTAAAGGCGCACCTCGGCGCCGAATGCGTGCAGCAGGCGCGCCGCTTCCTCGGCGGCAAAGCGCGAGAAGGAACGCTCACGCAGGGAGCCGTACAGCACCAGTATGCGCGGTGCATGACGCGGTGCATCCGGCCCGACCAGGCGCTCGATCTCCAGCGGCCGCCAGTGCTCGGCGTCGATATTGGGCAGGTCGGCCAGCGCCGCTTTCATCTCTTCTGTCATCGTGTCGCTCATGTGCTCAGGGGGGTATGAATTCATTGCTCAAGCCTTGGGAGCATGGACGACGTCGCCGTCTTCCTTGGTGTATTGCGCGACCGGATTGTCCAGCAACGCCAGTACTGCTTCAGATGGGCGACACAGGCGGGTGGCTTCGGGCGTCACCACGATGGGGCGGTTGATCAGGATCGGGTGGGCCATCATGGCGTCGATCAGCTCGGCATCGCTCAAGGCGGGATCATCCAGTTCGAGCTCCTCAAGAGGCGTGCCCTTGCGGCGCAGCAGCGGGCGCGGTCCTCCGCCCATGGCGTCGATCAATGCTTCCAGCGTCTCGCGCGTCGGGGGTGTGACCAGATACTCGATCACCTCTGGTGTCTCGCCGGAGGCCTTGAGCATGGCCAGCACATTGCGTGACGTACCGCAGGCCGGGTTGTGATACATCGTGATCTTGCCGGAAGAACGGGCGGAATCAGTCATCGTTGTCAGGCTCCTGAGAAGCACAGGGGGTGGGAGAGACGCTGCAGTCGGGCACGGTGAGCGAGGCCAGTAGTGGGTCGCAGACCACCGAGGAGCCAGCGCAGCAGTCGCGTACCAGAAACTGCACGGTGGCGAGCATGTGCTCGAGGTTGGCGCGGTAGATCAGTGAACGGCCTTCGCGCTGGGAGTGGATCAGCCCGGCGCGGCTCAATACACCCAGATGCGTCGAGAGCGTGTTGTGGGGGACCTCGAGACGACGGGCAATCTCGCCGGCCGGCAGTCCCTCTGGTTCATGGCGTACCAGCAGCCGAAACGTGTCCAGACGCGTGGCTTGGGATAGCGCCGCGAAGGTGTCCAGCGTGGCCTGCGGGTCGACTGCGGTGGGTACGGTATTGATAGTCATGTCCATATGTCGGGATGTATCGACATGATAGTCAATATCGTGATGTTTTCAAGTGGAAAGCGTTCAATAGGGATCTTTCAAGTGCAGGCCCTTCAGGAGCAAGGCTTTCAAGCTCAGGGCTGAAGCGTTCAGTTCTGATGTGCCAACTTCTCCAGCATCCGCATCCGCATCCGCATCCGCTTCAGTACCGGCCTCTGATCCAGCAGTGCTTGAAATGAGAGTGCGGGTCCTGGAGTAAGAGCCCTGGAATGCCATGTGCTGGCCTTGTATCTCCAAGTGCTTGCTTCCTCGAAGACCCGCAGGCTGTCAAACGGTGGTTGGTGATGAGATAGGGGAGTGTGAGCCGGGATCCTCACGCCCATCTGCACGCCATGCACGTACGCTAGCCGCGTAAATCAGGCATTTGCCCGACAGTGTTGGTAGCATGTGCGCCATTGGCTACACGACAAAGGAAATGGCGCGATGGAAATGGTGTTGCAGGTGATAGGTGGGTTGGTGCTGACCGTTGGCGTGTTGCTGGCAGCGGTGCCGGAGCTTGTGAACCGGTTCAAGGGGCCAGGCGATACCCCACTCCAGGTTCCCAAGGAACGCCATGCCGCGATTGCACGACGCATTCGCTGGGGCTGGCTGATCGCGGTGGGGTATCTGTTGATGTATCCGCCGATTGGTCTTGGCTGGCTGCCGATACTCTTGACGCTCGCGGTGGCGGGTATCGCCGGCATCATGACCGCGCGTCTGATGGGGTTGATGCTGGATGGCATCGACATGCGTCATCTGTTCCGCTTTGCTGCCGAGTCGCTGATTCTCGGCGGCCTGTGGACCTGGTTCGTCAAGCTGTCTGCCTGACATTGACGTAGCGTTGCTGTCCATCAGTGGTCACGTGATTCGTCTTTCAAGCCCCGGCCTTCGCCGGGGCTTTTTCTTGATGCGAGTCTTGATATACGTATTTATGCAAGTATGGGTACATGTAAACCGATACTTCACGGAGTTCCATGATATCTCTCTCTGACAATGATCGCGCAGCGCCGGTACTGGTCACAGGGGCGACCGGCTATGTCGCGGGTCAACTAGTGCGACGATTGCTCGAAGAAGGGCTGACAGTCCATGCCGCCGTGCGGGATCCGAGTGATCACAAGCGTCTGGCGGCACTGAAGGCACTGGAAGACAGCTTGCCGGGCAAGCTGCGCGTCTTCGCCAGTGATCTGCTCGAGCAAGGCTCTTACGCCGAGGCGATGGCGGGATGTCGCGTGGTCTTTCACACCGCCTCGCCCTTCGTGGTCAGTGTCGAGGATCCCGAGCGCGATCTGGTGCGGCCAGCAGTGGAGGGCACTCGCAACGTGCTCCAGGAGGCCAATCGTCAGAGCAGTGTCGAACGCGTGGTGCTGACCAGCAGTTGTGCTGCCATCTACAGTGACAATGCCGATGCGCTGGACACCCCGCGTGGCTGTTTCGACGAGAGTGTCTGGAATACCACGGCGTCGCTGACACACCAGGCCTACTCCCACTCCAAGACGCTGGCGGAACAGGCCGCCTGGCAGATCGCCGAGCAGCAAACGCAGTGGCGGCTGGTGGTGATCAACCCCTCGCTGGTGCTCGGCCCCGCGATCAGCGATGACACGCACGGCGAATCCTTCGGCCTGATGACGCAGCTCTGTGACGGCACGCTCAGGATAGGCGCGCCGGATTACGGCATGGGCGTGGTGGATGTGCGTGATGTCGCCGAGGCGCATCTGGCCGCGGGATTTTTGCCCACGGCTACTGGGCGTCATCTGGTCGCCGGGCACTCCTCAAGCTTCATTGCGCTGGGGCGCCTGTTGAGTCATCACGCCGGCCCGCAATATGCGATTCCCACTCGCCAGTTGCCCAAATGGCTGGTGTGGCTGGCGGGTCCGCTGGCCAACAGGGCGGTGACCCGCAAGATCGTCTCACGCAACGTGGGGCATGCCTTCGTGTTCGACAACACTCGCAGCCGTGAGCAGCTGGGACTGGTCTACCGGCCCCTCGAGACGACGCTGCACGACATGTTCGATCAGCTGGTCGCGAGTGGACGGCTGTCGAAGTGAGCTGACTCAGTCATCTGTCGTGCTCTCTATAGATCGGCGCAATTGAGGGGCGCCGTCTAGCGATGACGCAAGGGCTCGAGTAACGCATTCAGGCCGTTGTGATCAATCTCGTGCATCAAGGCCAGCAGACGGCCAGCTTCGCCCTGCGGAAAGCCCTTGCGAGCAAACCAGCCGAGATAGTCGCCGGGCAGGTCGGCATAGAAGCGTCCGGCATACTTGCCATAAGGCATCTTCTGGGTCGTCAGTTTCTGCAGGTCTTCGGGGCGCATGGCTTGTGTCTCATAGGCTGGGGGGGCAAGGTGACGTGGCATTATCGCGTATTCAGTGCGGGTTCAGCATGGCAAAGCGTGCGACCAATGCGATCACCAGCGTCGCAAGTACGATTTCCAACCATGACAGGCGGCTGAGCATCACGCCCGCGTGCGGCTCATGTGACACCTTGGGTGCCAGATGATAGCGATTGAAGAGCGCGATGCTGACCATCGCCAACACAAGGATGGCCTTGAGACTGAGCAGGCATTGGTACTCGTGCGACCAGTTCATCGGAAATGCGCCGACGATCAACCAGGTATTGAGTGCGCCCGAGAGGATCACCAGTGCGACAGCGACATGGCCGACACGCGAAAAGCGAATTAGGGCACTCATGACAGCATCGTGCCATCGTGGATGACGCAGCAGCGATAGCGCCGTGATCAGCGGAAATAGTGCGCCTAGCCAGAAGCCTCCGGCGAGCAGATGCACCCACTGATTGGCACGATGCAGCCACTTCAGCTCCCCGGTGTGCATGGCCGAGTGGCCGGAAATCGTCAGACTGGCCAATAGCACCATGCTGGATATCGCGATGATTTCCAGTCGCCTGCCCGGTGACACCAGGAGTGCCATCAGGCAGGCCAGCGTGATGATGACCTTGCATGTCCAGGCCAGGCCGATCGTGGTCTGGGTCGCGACGAGCCACAAGAGGGACGTAGAGAGAGCATCAGGCCAGCCGCTACCGAGAATGGCAGTGTGCAGCGGCAATTGACCCAGTGTGGCAAGCAGTATCAGGCCCAGTGCTACACGAAGCGTCCAGTCGCAGTGACTCACTAGCCTGTGACGTAATCCGCTCGATTTCAGTATCAGCAGATAACTTGTGACACCCCAGAGAAACAGAGCCGCTCCGTCAAAGACGAAGCGGCTGATGGCAAGTGCACTGGTGGGGTCGATGTCCATCAGATCAATCCCGGACAGCGCGATCACGGTGTGACGTTGAAGTGATAGTCGCCGTCTGTCTTGTGCCCGTCAGTCGAGAGGACGTGCCACTTGATCTCGTATTCGCCCGGCGTGAGCGCCTTCGTGACTGGCGCAGTCAGCGTCATGTCCTTGTTTCTGAGTGCTGAGTCACCCAGCGGTACGGCCTGACCGTCGGCATTGGTCAGTTCGATGCCACTGAACGGTAGCTCCAGTGATTCGGTAAAGGTCAGGCTGATGGTCTTGGGTGAGGACACGTTGGCGCCATCGGCAGGATTGGCCGTATCGATATGGGCATGTGCCAATACCTGGCTGCTGAACAGCATGCCGCCGACGATGAGGGAGGTTATCCCATGCTTTGCGAGAGTCATCATGATGTCCTGTGAGTGGTGAAATCCCCGCGCATCGCGGAGAGTCGCTCGGTCTGAAGATGCGATAAGCGTGGGTCGTGGAATGACACATTTTAAGCGAAGGCTCATGTAAACACGACTCCACTCAAAAGACATTTACCACTTGTCGACATGCATCAGGGCAAGAACTTCGTGGGTAGAGTGTCCTTGGCGATGAGTACTGTGCCTTCGACTTTCTATCCTGCTGACAATGAGGCAACGCCCATCCATGCAAGGCGAAGTGCCAAGAGCGTCAAGGACCATTTGAACAGCCCTTCGAAGTTGTGGTTCGAGACCTTGTCGAGGAAGAGCAGACCAATGCGCGTCCCGATCAATCCAGCCACGATCATCAACATGATCAGGCCGAGCCAATCGCGAAAGACAAAGCCTGCCATGCCAAAAACGAAGGCCTTGGTCAGATGCTGAGCCACCATGCAGGCAGCGAAGGTGGCGACCTTGTCA
The DNA here is from genome assembly GCF_000591415.1 of Cobetia crustatorum. Classification (GTDB taxonomy): domain Bacteria; phylum Pseudomonadota; class Gammaproteobacteria; order Pseudomonadales; family Halomonadaceae; genus Cobetia; species Cobetia crustatorum. Next base: position 41,113 of record NZ_JEMF01000014.1, read on the forward strand.
TGACGCTCTCCGCCGCCTTGTTTGATGAAACTGGCAACGAGAGGGCCGCTGGCACCGATCAGGCTGGAGAGAAATGTCGTGACCGCTCCGGCAATCAGCGTACCTGTCGCAGTGAGTGCGCGTTTGGGCAGATCTGGGCCCCAGCAACTCAGCAGCACGAATGCTGCGATGCAAAGTTCCAGGATACCAGCCGGTAACCGGATCAATACCCAGGACGCGACCATTGCCCCCAGCGCGACGCCTGGAAGAAATGCCAGAAATCGCTGCCAATCGATATGCCGCCAGGTCATGGCCATGCGACCGCCATTGGAGCCCAGCTGGACCATGCCATGGACCGGAATCAGGGCACCGACAGGCATTACCTGAGCCATGACAATGATCAGCAGTGTGCCACCGCCAACCCCCACGGCAGCCGAGAGAGCAGAGGTCAGCGCTGCAAACAGGATCAAGGTCAGCGTGACAGGGGGAGATAGGGGAGACGCGTACAGTGACCATGAATTCAGGTGGTCCAGCAGCAGAGACAGCTGTGATATCTCAGGCATGATGCGCGTCTTCTCGGCAGGAGTCTGGCGGTCCTCAGCAGTCGGCATCAAGGCAAGAGCTGCCACCATGCTGAGCTGAGATTGAATAGGCGGCTAAGGATACACTGGCAGTGAAGGACTTCCCAAACGATGGTGCCGAGAATCTTTTCCTGACAACAGAACACCCCATC
>NZ_JEMF01000015.1 GCF_000591415.1 Cobetia crustatorum
CCCTAGTGCTGCATGGCCTAACGCCAAGATGGTCGCGGATAATGCCGCAAAATGTCCACAGAGGCAAATGACATTCTTTCTTCATGGCAAAGTCTGTAGACAGTTCTGGGATAACCGGTGAGTGGAGTGCTGTAGACCGCTTGAATGGTGCCGATTGAGCGACGACAAGTATTTTGTGGATAGTTTTGGGATGTGATTCGGCAAAGCACTATCGTGGATGCCGTGATTCCAGGATGGGAGCGTAGGAAGGGCGTGTGCTTTACCGTCCTCACACGCTGAATGGCGATCAATGTGGCTCTGCTGCGAAGTGATAAAGCGAGCGTGGAGGCGAGTAAACAGGCGCCCGACATGCGAAGAGCGCCATCTGACACGTGACGATAGACGAGTAAGGCAACGTTTGTTCGTTCGTTTTTATTGGCTGAAAATAAAAAATATATTTAATAGAAGCGAAAATATTCATGCGAATGACGAGGTTTACGCCAAGGGGGAGCCCCGCTAGCGCGCAAAAAAATGCCCCGATCAGGAATCGGGGCATCAGATGGTCCTCATCTGGGATGTTTTCTCGCGGCGACCTAGTGTTTGAGCACTCGCGCAAGGAAGCTCTGAGTTCGAGGATGTTGCGGATGATCGAAGATTTCTTCCGGCCTCCCCTGCTCCACGATAGCGCCCTGGTGGATGAATATGACTCGGTCAGCGACTTCGCGGGCAAAGCTCATCTCGTGCGTCACGATCATCATCGTCATGCCTTCACGGGCCAGCTCACGCATTACGTCGAGGACCTCGCCGATCATCTCGGGGTCGAGTGCTGAGGTGGGCTCATCGAACAGCATCAAGCGGGGTTCCATCGCCAGTGAGCGTGCAATCGCCACCCGCTGCTGCTGTCCACCGGACAGCTGTCCGGGGTACTTGTCAGCCTGCTCAAGGATATTGACCCGCTCCAGGAGTGCATTGGCCTGTTTTTCGGCTGCGGGGCGATCAGTGCCACGTACCTTGATGGGTGCGAGGCTGACGTTGTCGCGTACGTTCATGTGAGGGAACAGATTGAACTGCTGAAAGACCATGCCAACTTCGGTTCGTACTGCCTTGAGGGCATTGTGACTCTTGCCGTGCGCAGCGAGTGCATGGCCATCGACCTCGATACGGCCATCCTGAAAGGCCTCCAAACCATTCACACAGCGAATGAGTGTCGATTTTCCGGAGCCACTAGCCCCGATGATCACGACGACTTCGCCGGCAGCGACATCCAGCTCAACGTCCTTGAGAACATGCAGGTTACCGAAATGCTTGTTGATCTTGTCCATGTGCACGATGGCAGTCATGAGTCACTCCTGGCCGCTAGGCGAGCCGGATGGATGGCTGAAAAGAAGTGATGAAGATGGAGGCAAAGTGAATATTTTTTCATTGCCCCACCAGCCCACGACGCTCAAGCATCCGCAGTGCAAAGGACAGACTCATGGTGATAACCAGATACAGCATGGCGACCATGAAGTAGGTTTCCAGCGCATTGAAGGTGGTGGCAATGTAGATCTGGCCCTGACGGACCAGCTCACCGACACCGATCACCGAGAACAGCGAGGTGTCCTTGATGGACACGATCCCCTGATTGCCGAGCGCCGGGATCATGCGACGCAGTGCCTGCGGCCAGATGATGTAGCGGAAGGTCTGGGGGGTGGAAAGGCCCAGTGACAGTCCGGCCTCGCGTTGCCCGCGCGCGATGGACTGCACGCCACCACGCACGATCTCGGAGATATAGGCCGCGGAATTGAGCGCGATGGCCGCGATACCGGCGGTCAGGGCATCGATGGGACCCCCGATGATCTGCGGCAGACCGTAGAAGATGAACAGCACCTGGACCAGTACGGGAGTGCCGCGGAATATCTCGATATAGGCGGTTGCCACCCAGCGCAACAGGCGACTGGGTGAGAGGCTTAGCAAGCCAAACAGAATGCCGAGTACGAAGCCGATGGCGAGGCCACCGAAGGAAATGGCGAGGGTCCAGGGAATGCCCTCAAGCAGATACGGCAGCGAGGCGAATGCCGCATGCCAGTCAAACTGGAACTGAACGTCCACGTCGGGCTCCTTGACGCGATATCCTCACACTCTGTAACTCACAGAGCGCAAGAGTCATGCAGACAGGCATCGCCGCTGCACTACAGCGACGATGCTTGAATGGCGAGAGAAAAATGCCGCAAGGCAGAGCTTGTCAGGCGTAGGCCTTATTGACTGTCTGCGGGAAGCTCACCGAACCACTTCTGGTAGATCTCGGCGTAGCTGCCGTCAGTCTTCATCTCGGCCAGCGCCTCATTGGCAGCCTCGGTCCATTCGCTACCCTGTCTGAACGCAATACCGTACTGCTGGCCTTCATAGAGAGGGCCGACAGTCTTGACCCGGCCATTGCCTTTGGTCTTGGCAAAATAGCCTACATTGGGTGCGTCATAGAAAACGGCATCGACGCTACCGGACATCAATGCCATGTACATGTCGGAGCTGCCCGGGTATGGCGTGACGGTAGCATCGTCGAGATTGGCTTTCAGATAGTCATAGCTGGTTGAGCCAATCTTGGTGCCAATCTTCTTGCCTTCCAGGTCGTCAAAGTCCTCGATTGCCGTAGTGTTGGAGGAGGTCAGTACGCGTAGCCCGGAATCATAATAAGGCTGAGTGAAGTCGACGATCTTCTCACGGGCATCGGTGATAGTAATGCCAGCAATGGCAACATCTACGCTGCCGGTCTGTACGGCGGGAATGATGCCATTGAAATCCATGGTCTTGAGATCGATATCGAAGCCGGCGCGCTTGCCAATAGCGTTAAGAATATCGATATCGAAGCCGACCATCTCGCCGCTATCCTGGTCGAGCATTTCGAAGGGTACGAAGCTGGGATCAGTCGCAGCTTTCAAGGTAACGGCTTGAGCTGTGCCAGCGAGCAGAGTCGCCGCGGCAAGTCCGGAAAGTGAGGCTAGCAGGTGGGGTCTGCGCATTGACATCGTCCTCTTATATTTAGATTTTAGGATGTTGCGCTTTTAGATTGGCCAGACCAATGGTCCCCCGTCAAGCCTGACGATGAAGACGCACGACCTATGTCGCGCGTCACGGCAAAGGCTAATGTACTGATGGTTAATTGATATTCACGCATTAAGCCAATACAAAAACACCCCTGTCTCGGGGGGGCCGAGGCAGGGGTGTTGAGGGTGGTGCTTGGCGGTGGGGGGCTTCCTACACCATAAAGGAGGAACCACACCCGCAAGTACTCGTGGCGTTGGGATTCTGGATCAGAAAGCGTGCGCCAGCCAAGCCGGTTTCGTAATCGATGGTTGAGCCAACCAGATACTGATAAGACAGTGGGTCAATCACGATGGCAGCCTCACCTAGCTCGACTACGGTATCGTCGTCGCTGAGATCGGTGGCGATGTCGAAACCGTACTGGAAGCCGGAACAGCCGCCACCGGTGACATAGACCCTGAGACGCAGTTTCGGGTTGGCCTCTTCCGCGCGCAGCGCCGCGATCCGGGCACTGGCGGCCTCGGAGAGAAACAACGGCGTGGGGATGAAGCTTTGTGCTTCGCTCATGCGGGCCTCCTGGAAGGAGTCGGTGGCCGGACGCTCATGTGAACGCCCGGCACGGTATAGAGGAGAGAATGTTGCCTATTATCCCTATATCCGAGCAAAAGGGTCAACTTTGTCTGATCCGATGCTTTATCAGCAGAATATGAGCAGGGCATGCGGGCGTAGATAGGCAGCGAAGTCTGCCTCAGGGCATCATCGCCGGAGCATTGATGCCAGCCACCTCGTCCAGGCCAAACATCAGGTTGAGATTCTGGATCGCTTGCCCCGACGCGCCTTTGACCAGGTTGTCGATCACCGATAACACGACGAGAGTATCGCCATTGCCCGGACGATGCAGCGCGAGACGACACATGTTGGTGCCGCGTACGCTGCGCGTCTCAGGATGGCTACCCAGTGGCATCACGTCGACAGCCGGATGATCAGCATAGCGCTGCTCGAATAGCGTTTGCAGATCTTCCAGTGAACCCGAGAAATTCATCAAGCGCGGATAGAGCGTGGAGTGAATACCACGAATCATCGGCGTCAGATGTGGCACGAACGTCAGGCCCACCGCGCTGCCAGCGGCCAGATCCAATCCTTGGGTGATTTCCGGCAGATGGCGATGGCCAGAGGCACCATACGCCTTCATGGACTCACCGGCTTCGCACAGCAGAGAGCCAACCTTGGCACCACGCCCGGCACCTGATACGGCTGACTTGCAGTCGGCGATAATATTGCTGGTGTCGATCAGCCCGGCTTCCAGCAGCGGGATCAGGCCCAGTTGCACAGAGGTCGGATAGCAGCCGGGGACTGCGATCAGGCGCGCTTCCCGGATGGCCTCGCGATTGACTTCCGGCAACCCGTAGACCGCTTCACCCAGCAGCTCGGGCGCACCATGCGGTTGGCCGTACCATTCGGCCCATACGTCAGCGTCCTTGATACGGAAGTCGGCGGAGAGATCAATCACACGAGTACCACGTGCCAGCAGGTCACCCGCCAGCGCATGCGCCACACCATGAGGCGTGGCGAAGAACACGGCGTCACAGGCAGCGAGTGTGTCGGGATCAGGCTCGCTGAAGGCGAGTGTGTCGTAGTGGCCGCGTAGATTGGGGTACATCTCATCGACACGCATCCCCTTCTCGCTGCGTGAGGTGATCACTGTCACCTCGACCTGCGAATGGTTGGCCAGCAGCCTGAGAAGCTCCACTCCGGTGTAACCGGTGCCACCGACTATGCCTACCTTGATCATGCTGCCTCCCCGCCTATGAGCGGTGTCCTGTTGATACGTGATGATGCCGTGTGCCAGCGCCGTCGTGCCGGGGGTTGCGTTATGTTCTCCCCGAGGTGTTGTATTGCGCACGGTCGCGACGAGCCGTAGTCGATATGATACACAAGGTGTCAGGCGGGCAGTAATGCGCTGCCAACACGGATGTCTCGATGCAACTGACTGTGCACCCAAGGAGTCGTGAGTGTCACGCTTGACGCGCCCGCATCTGCCTCGCCCCAGCCTCGATAATTTCCGGCGCAAGCTTGCCGCTGTCGATGCCCTTCCCCAGCTCTGTTTGCTGGGCCTTGTCGCGGGCCTGCTGACCGGCTCATTGATGGTCGGCTTTCGTTTGCTGCTCAGCGCCGGGGCATTGGGGTTCATGCCGAATGACAACCCGGAAAATTTCGAGGGCCTTGCTCCCTGGGTCCGTGCCCTGCTGCCACTGCTGGCAGTGCTGGTGATTGGCATTGTGCTCGGTCGCCAGCCGCTTGCTCAGCGCAAGCTAGGTATTGGGCATGTCATTGAGCGGCTCACCTATCATCAGGCAAGATGCCATTGCGTGGCTGGCTCAATCAGGTCGTGGTGGGAGTCGTGAGCGTGCTTGGCGGATTGTCTGCTGGGCGCGAGGGACCAGCGATCCATCTTGGGGCAGGAGCCTCCAGCTGGATCGGTGAACGGCTGAAGCTGCCCAATAACAGCCTGCGCGTATTGGTTGCCTGCGGCACGGCTGCGGGTATTTCTGCTTCTTTCAATACGCCGATTGCCGGGGTCATCTTTGCCATGGAAGTGGTGATGATGGAGTACACCCTGACTGGTTTCATGCCGGTGATTCTGGCCTCTACCGCCGGTGCCGTAGTCTCCCAGATCTTTTACGGCTCGGCACCGGCCTTCGCGGTGCCATCGCTGCTACTGCACTCACTGCTTGATCTGCCTTGGGTGATAATCACGGCATTGATCATTGGCTTGCTAGCGGGAGGCTTCGTGCATCTTGCGCGCCAGCAGGCGCTAGCGGCTCGCTTGCCATGGTGGATGCGCATGGCGCTGGTGGGCGTCGCGACCGCAGGCGTTGCCTGGTGGTATCCGCAGGTGCAGGGGATCGGTTACGACAGTCTGGCTCAGCTGCTCGACAGCCAGCTGGCGCTGGACGTGCTGCTGGCACTGGTCGTCGGTAAGCTGGTCCTGTCGGCACTGTGCGTGGCTTGCGGTGTACCGATCGGCATCATTGGTCCCGTCGTGGTCGCCGGCGCTGCCGCAGGGGCGTTGATGGGGATGCTCGGTGGTCTTATCTTGCCGGAACAGGCCTCCGATATCGCGCTGTATGCCTTGCTGGGGATGGCCGCCATGATGGGGGCGGTATTGCAGGCCCCATTGGCAGCACTGATGGCACTGTTGGAGCTGACTCACTCACCGACCATCATTCTGCCCGGTATGCTGGCCGTAGTGGTGGCGGGCTTGACCTGTCGCCAGCTGTGTCGCTGTCAGGGGTTCTTCATCTCGACGCTGACAGCGCAGGGCCTGCATCCTTTGCAGCAGCCTCTGATGCAAGCACTATCACGTGTTGCGGTGCCTGCCGTGATGGAGCGCTCGGTGGTCAGCGTGGCACGGCGCATCAGTCGTGAGCGCGCGCGTGCGCTGCTCGACAGCAAGCCGGTGTGGCTGGTGATAATACGTTCGACACCGGAGAAGCCGATGGTCGCGCTGCCGGCTGCGGATCTAGTGCGTGTTCTGATGGATGAACACTGGAGTGAACACGAAGAGCTTGATCTGCTCGAGATTCCCGCCCAACGCCTGGATCTCGCGCCCATCCATCTGCAGGCCACACTATCAGAAGCCTATGAGCGATTGTTGCCGACCAATATTGATGCTCTCTATGTAGAGCACACCACCGCGCCTATGATTCGCAAGATTTCCGGTATCATCACGCGGGATGCCATCGAGAGTTACTACCGCTATACCCCTTGAAGGGGTGTAGTCTCGATGACGCCACGTCCTGTGACTCGATACCGCATGGGCGTCCGGCACCGAACATGGCACCTTGTCGTGCTCGGACGTGACAGCCCTTCATGACAGACCTCATCCCGACCTTTCCGCCCCTGACTGACGGAGTTATCCCATGTACTTGTGGATCAAGGCCTTTCATCTGATCGCCGTAGTGTGCTGGTTTGCGGCCCTATTCTATATGCCGCGTCTGTTCGTCTATCACGTCGAGGCGCGTGACGCCGGTGATAGTCAGGCGATTGCTTACTTCAAGACCATGCAGCGCAAGCTCTACCGCGGCATCATGATACCGTCGATGATCGCGACCCTTGTATTGGGTATCTGGCTGTTGGCACTGGTGCCGAGCTTCATGAGCATGGGCTGGATGCACCTCAAGCTGACCATGGTCGTACTGCTGATCGGCTATCACCACGCCTGTGGCCTCTACATGAAGAAGCTGGCGGCGGATAACTGTCACAAGACGTCGCGCTACTTCCGCTTCTTCAATGAAGTGCCGGTGCTGATGCTGGTCGTGATCGTCATCTGCGTCATCGTCAAACCGTTCTGAGGTAATGTCAGTGCCCAGTCTCGAGTCTGAAAAGACGCCATGCTACGTACTGGTACTGGCAGGCCACGACCCCAGTGGTGGTGCCGGGCTGATCGCCGATAGCGAGGCGATTCGTACTGGCGGTGGCTGGGCATTGACGGTACCCACAGCCTTGACGGTGCAGAATTCCTGCAATGTCAGGGCTGTCATGCCGCAATCCGGCGAGTCGATACTGGGCATGGCGCGTGCGCTAATCGACGACTTTCGCCCGCAGGCGCTCAAGATCGGGCTACTCGCCAGTCATGAGTCATTGGTCGCCGCCGTGGCGTTGATCGATGAGCTTCGAGCGCGTTGGCCGATGCTGCCCGTCGTGTGGGATCCGGTACTGAAGGCTGGCGGTGGCTGTGAGCTATCCAGCGAATCGCTGATCGAGCTGGCGCGCGAGACATTGATGTCCCGCGTGGATGTCGTGACTCCCAATCGTGTGGAGTTGGTGCGCTTGAGTGGCCTGACAGCAGGTACCAGCACTGATGCCAGTACTGATAGAGCTGATGACAGAGCTGATGCTCAGGTCGAACGGCTACTGGCGATGGGAGTGGGCGCGGTGCTGGTGACGGGGACTGACCCGTTGGCCAGTGAGCAGCAGGCGAGCGCAGCGCAAGCCACAGACATCCTGCATTATCTATATCGCCGCAACCTTCCAATACTTTCGCTGGACTGCCCGCGTCTACCTGGCAGTTATCACGGCAGTGGCTGCACCCTGGCTTCACATCTCGCGGTGCGGTTGGCACAGGGTATGTCACTGGAGCCCGCTTGGCATGAAGCACAACAGGCCACCTGGCAGAGCCTTGCGGCAGGCCATGATCGTCAACTGCGCGGTAGCCTGATGAATGCCCAGTACCTACCTTGGCGATAGCCAGCTTCAGCTGCATCATTCCCTCTTCTCGCGTTAAGCTGTCCCCATCATGGGGAAGAGATCTATCCACAAGGGGTGACGTGTCGAGCGTGGCTGCTGCATGGCCTCACATGAGGCAGATGCGGCTCACTGAATTATCCACACCCCCTTTTTACGTACCGCGTCTCTTCCTCCCGTTTCCTGTCTTGCGGCTTCCATGTTGCCGCTGCTTTCAAGAGGTATGTCATGACCACGTCCGCTGCCCAGTTCGAACGCGCCAGCCGCCATATTCCCGGTGGCGTCAATTCCCCGGTTCGCGCCTTCAAGGGACTGCATCGTCCGCCGGTATTCATTGATCATGCCAAGGGCGCCTATCTGTTTGATGTCGAGAACACGCGCTATATCGATTACGTCGGCTCCTGGGGACCGATGATCACCGGTCATGCCGATGAAGATGTGCTGGAAGCCGTGCGCCAGCGTCTCGAGAGCGGTCTGTCCTTCGGTGCGCCAACCGAGATCGAGTCAGAGATGGCTGAGCTGATCTGCGAAATGCTGCCTAGCCTCGACATGGTGCGCATGACCAACTCGGGTACCGAGGCCACCATGTCGGCAATTCGTCTGGCGCGTGGTTTCACGGGGCGAGACAAGATCGTCAAGTTCGAGGGTAATTATCACGGCCATTCTGACTCGCTGCTGGTCAAGGCCGGTTCTGGTGCGCTGACACACGGTGAGCCCAGTTCGCCCGGTGTGCCGGCCTCGCTTGCCGAGCACACCATCACGCTGGACTACAACGACGCCGAAGGTGTGCGCCGTTGCTTCGCCGAGCTGGGTGATCAGATCGCCTGCATCATCGTCGAGCCGGTGGCCGGCAACATGAACTGCATTCCGCCGGTGCCGGGCTTCCTGGAGAGCCTGCGTGAAGTGTGTGATGCCCATGGCAGCGTGCTGATCCTCGATGAGGTGATGACGGGCTTCCGTGTCGCGCTGGGTGGTGCTCAGGCGCATTACGGCATCACGCCGGATCTGACCTGCCTGGGCAAGATCGTCGGGGGCGGCATGCCAGTCGGCGCCTTCGGCGGCAAGCGCGAGATCATGCATCATCTGTCACCGCTGGGGCCGGTCTATCAGGCCGGTACGCTGGCAGGAAACCCGCTGGCGATGGCCGCAGGCGTGGCGTTGCTACGCAAGCTGCGTGTGCCGGGCTTTCATATCGAACTGACTCGCAAGGTTGAGATGCTGTGTGAAGGGCTTGAGCAGCGTGCTAGTGCTGCCGGTATTCGCCTCATCACTCAGCGCGCGGGCGGCATGTTCGGTGTTTTCTTCACTGATGAGTCGGCGGTGAGTAACTTCCAGTCAGCGACTCGCTGCCGTCAGGAAGATTTCGTGACCTTTTTCAACGGTATGCTCGATGAAGGTATTTATCTGGCACCGTCTGCTTACGAGGCGGGTTTCATGTCGGCAGCTCACAGCGATGTGGATATTCAGGCCACGTTAGACGCGGCTGAGCGCGTTTTTGCAAAGATGACTGCCAGCGTCTAATGGGCAGCATCTGAGCGAGTGTTTGGGCCAGCATGTGAGCCAGTACGTGTGTCAGTGCTGGCTCCGGTCTGATCGACGTGCTGCCGGTTGGGCTACCATCCGGTACACTTGCCGCCAACGATAGCGATTGCGCTAATGACCTTATAGCCAGCTTGCCTTAGCGGAGATGACCTTGAGCCAGGCCCTGATTCGAGCCCTTCACACTGCCGGATGCTTCGATCACCCCGTGAAGGATGTCGAGGTGCACGAGACCCATATTTCGTGGATCGTGCTAACCGGCGATTACGCCTACAAGATCAAGAAGCCGGTAGATTTTGGCAGCTTCCTGGATTTCTCCACACTGGAGCGGCGCAAGTATCTTTGCGAGCAGGAAGTGCGTCTTAACCGTCGTCTGGCACCCTCTCTCTATCTGGATACCGTGGCTATTTCCGGTACACCGGAAGCGCCACGGATGGATGATGAGAGTGCGGTATTTGAGTATGCGGTAAAAATGCGCCAGTTCTCCAATCGTCATCTGTTTAGTGCCTTGCAGGCCAGTGGTGAGCTATCGCTTGAGCTACTGGACGATCTAGTCGATCAGCTTGTGGCTTTCCACGAGCAGGCTGAACGTATCCAGGGCGATAGCGACCTGGGCAGCCCACAGATGGTTCGCCGTACCATTGATAATGAATTCGAGCTGATTCGCCCGCGGCTTGCGAATAATGGTGAGGCGGTTAGCCGGCTTGGGCTGCTTCAACAATGGACAGAAGAAACCTTCCAGCGCCTCAATCCGGAGTTCGAGCGGCGTTGGCAGGAAGGTTTCGTGCGTGAAACCCACGGTGACATTCATCTGGGTAATGCGGTGCGTCACGAAGGCCGTGCACTGTTATTTGATGGAATCGAGTTCAACGAAGAGCTTCGTTGGAATGATGTCGGCTGCGATCTGGCTTTTTTGGTGATGGATCTCGAGGCGCGTGATGAACCCGCTTTTGCACATCACGCATTGAATCGTTATCTCGAGTTATCCGGTGACTACTCTTTGGTGCGTTTGCTGCCGTACTACAAGATTTATCGTGCGCTCATTCGTGCCAAGGTAGCGATGATTCGTTATCACCAACCGGAGCTAAGTGACGCCGACCGTGCCGATGTACAGGCGGAGTACGAACGTTATATCGGACTGGCGGAGCGCTATAGCGAGATTCGTTTCCCCTACATGATTATCGGGGTGGGCGTATCAGGCAGTGGCAAGAGTCGTTTCACTGAAGAGATGGTACGTGAGCTGGGAGGAGTGCGGATTCGTAGCGATGTAGAGCGTAAGCGTCTTTACGGATTTTCCGCTGATGATGACACTCGCTCTGACCTGAATGGTGGTATTTATACGCCACACGCGACGCACGCGACTTACGAACGCTTGTCCACTTTATCCGCTACGTTGCTCGAGTCTGGTATTCCGGTCTGCATTGATGCGACCTGCTTGAAGAAAGCGCAGCGTGACCGTTTGCGTCATGAGGCAGAGGCCCGTGGTCTGCCGGTACTGATGATCAGTTTTGAGGCTGATGACGACACGCTACGTCAGCGTATCATCAAGCGTAGTCGGCGTAGCGGTGAGGTTTCTGAGGCTGGCTTGGAAGTACTCGACAAACAGTTGGCTAACCGAGAGCCCTTCGCGGCAGAGGAGCACGGCCAACTGGTTCACATCGATACCACGGCCCCGAATGCCAACGTCACGTTGGTCCGCTTGATTCGCGAGCAGCTTCGTCTGCACTAGCTCTGCTTATGGTTCTGACGCCAGATATGACAGCTGAGCTGGCATATCTGGCGCATGACTTGATGCATGACCTGGTGCATGGTCAGCTCATGTATCAAGTCATGTGTACCTGAGCTTCTTATTTCTCACCCACCCCTCAACAGCAGCCCATCAGCAGGGGTATTCAACATTGCCACTTGTTTTTCAGGTTACTGATTTTTATTGGAATTTTTATATGCGTAAGTTTTTTGCAATGCGTACAGCCGTCGCAGTTTTCGGTATTGTTTTATTCACGGGTTGCTCTAACCAGCCCACAACAGCAGATCTGATGCGCGGCCAAGCTGATGAAGCCAAGGCCGTTGCGAAAGTCCGTGACCAGATGGCCGATAGTTGGGAAAGCGGTAACACGCTGGTGGCGACCGGAGAGAAACAGGTTGTCGGCGGTGAGGATCTGGTCAACGATGGTGAAGCCAATGTGCGCAAGGGCCAGTCATTGATCGACAAGGGCAACAAGCAGATCAAGAAGGGCAAGTCGCGTATCAGCAGTGGTAATGCTCAGATCAACAAGGGGCGCAAGATGGTTGATGAGAGCCTCACAAGCTACCGTCAGTCGTTCCCGAAGCAATCACTGACGCCTGCTACGAAGTGATGGTGAAAGAGTGACGCTCGACTGATTCTCTGAATCACCAAGAAGGCCGCTGGCATGACTGTCAGCGGCCTTCTTGTCGGTATGCATGTCATGTTCCAGTTCGGCTTGCCTGAATCAAAAAACCCCGCGTACGCGGGGTTCTGTCAAAACATGTCAGACGGTGAGTGAATGATCAGTACTGCATCACGTTGGCAATGTTGCCACCACCGGTCTGGGTCACGCTGGACGTGTTGGCTGCGCCAGTCTGAACCACGTGAGCGCGGTTGGCGGCAAAGCTCATGAAGCCACCGGCTTGCTGGAGAATATCGGAGCGCTGGCCGCTACCGGACTGCTGTACGCGAGCATGATCGTTGAGACCCGTCTGGGTAATCAAGGAGTCACTGTTGGTGCCAGTCTGCTCCACGATGGCGAGGTTGAAGTAACCGCTCTGAGTGTTGACGGCCAGATTCTCACTACCAGACTGGCTGATGTCGGAGTATTGCAGCATGTCAGACTGTGTCACGAGGGCGGTGTTGGCTGACCCGCTCTGTGTGACCAATGAGTCATGGGAGCTACCGCCTTGAATGACGCGGGCGCGCTGCTCATTGCCACTCTGGGTGACCGTGGAGTCAATGCGAGAGCCAGTCTGGACGACCAGTGCTTGGCTGTTGGTGCCGGTCTGGGTGACCGTAGAATTGTGGAAGCGACCTTCCTGGCTGACGCTCGCACGATTATTCTCGCCGTCCTGCAGGATATCGGAGTCATGCATGAGGCCGGCCTGCGCCACGCGAGCTCTTTCATAGCTGCCGCTTTGGGTTGCCGTCGATACATTGAAGCCGCCTTCTTGCGTGACACTCAGCACATTGTGCTTACCGCTGGAATTGGGGCCACTGTCACCTTGTGATGAGTTAGAGAGGTTGCGATATCCTGACTGACTGATGCGCGCTGTATTTTTGAAGCTTTTCTGATGCAGGTTCGCTGTGTTCAGTGCACCGACCTGATCGATGAATCCTCTTTCAGTACTGCCATACTGCTCAGCGGTTGTCTTGTTACCACCCCCGAGTTGATTGATCCGGACCGTGCTGGTGACACCGCTCTGATAGACAGAAGTCTTGTTGTAAACACCCGTCTGTTCAACATCACTGCGATGATTACTATTGTTGTTACCACCGTCTCTCGGTGTCTGGGCGATCTCTGCCTGGTTATTGAAGCCGATCTGATCGAGATCAGAGTTATTACCATCAGCCATGGCATGCGAGGAGAAGGCGATAGCGACGGCGAGAAGGCTCATCTGAATTTTCATGTGTGTTCCCTTGTATTAGTCATTATGTCATTTGTGTTTTTATTATTAACTACATTACATCCCCATCACATGGTATCGTGCTTCACCCCTTCGATGATCATGACCACCATGCTTTACTGCAAACTGTTTTTCTTTTAGTGATAATGCTGTTGTTATACTTTCCAATTCCCCATCATGTGATTTTTATAATCACCTCGATGAAAAGGCAACCAGGATCAGAGCGTCGCGTATATAATGGTATGTACTTGGCATTATTTTTGAATAACCTGTACTTGCATGCGGCCACGAGCATGCTGTGTAATGCTGACTGGTATCTGGCTACTGCCTTGCTGGATGAGTGCAGCGCTACCGCCGATGCCCGTCTGTTGAATGGCTGCCGTTTGCGAGATTCCTTGTTGAAGAATCAGCGCATCGTGATACTGACCTTGCTGGAGAATGTTGGCTTCATTCAGCGCCCCGGCCTGTAGGGTCTGAGCAGCATTACTCCTCCCTCGCTGCACTATTTGCGAATGGTTGAGTGAACCTTGCTGGGCTATCAGTGAATAGTTTGCAGCACCTTGCTGATGAACATCGGCAGTATTGTAATAGCCCTGCTGGTTGACCGAGGACACTGAGCGGCCATGTTCAAGTTCAGAGCTGACAGCCAAGTCACTGGCTATCACAGACAGACTGGCGGAAAGCGATAAGGAAAATAGCCCTGCCTGCAACACTCTATGATACTGCTTGTGTCCCTGAATCATGGCGAAGGCCCATCCTGGTCGTATTCTTATTGGTACTAACTATTGACCTTTGCAGAGCAGTACGCCATCAGCCCTTTTCAGGATTGTAAGAGTGAGGAGAAGCTTACTTTAGCGTATTGAAAAAAGTAGTACGTTAATGATGAATAGTGAGGAGTGAGTCAATAATGTTGAGGGAAGGGATAATCATCTTGGTATGCTATATCTAATGCCGTCAATGATTCATTATATTTTATATTAATACATTATTTTTTGTTTATATATAAGAGCGAAGAAAGGCACCTCTGGAAAGGTGCCTTTCTTCGTTATCCTGCGCCCTCATCGTAGACCTATCGATACAACGGGGGGCTACAGCATGGGCGTTGGTGCCTGCAGATAGTCCATCAATTCTGACTGCTGCATCTCGGCAGGATTTGCCAAGGCCCACAGCTGGCGATCTACCCCTTGGGCAATGAGGTGAATGACGGCAGACTCAATGGCAGACATGACGGCCAGTTGTACGGGTTCGTTGTTGGTATAGCCGGTTTCGACTTCCAGCAGGCGCTTGAAGTCGATGAAGCGATAGACGCCGGCACGAAGCTCACGAGAGAAGATCGTTTTGCTTGTATTGACGTTGGCGATCACCTGACCGGTAGTGATATCAACGGCACGTAGATTGATGGTCACCTGGTCGACCTGATACTGCCCCGAAGCTCCAATGCCGAAGTACTCAGCTCCGGAGCCACCAGTTCTCACATTGGAATCAAAAGCGATGATTCCTCCCTCGAAGAGCAGATTAGCAGCCTGGAGTGCCTCTAGGTCATTGCTGCGACCTGTGCGCTCTAGATTGGCACGGATGATCTTGCGTTCGGTCAGCAGATTTTGAAGCCCAACACGCTCCAGCGGAATAAACCATCCAGAGTCTGCCAGCGCGGCACTCAACATGGCGGCGCCGCCTTGAGTGACAGCAGTAGAGAAGGTACTTGCCGGGGCAGGACGATACTGACCTGTTTGATCACGAAAATCGTAGATGGCGACAGGGATACGCCCTGCCGGTTTCGGCAGGTTGATCAAGTCACTATAGGTGGAAGTTCTTGGCATCAAGGTGCTGGGTACACCCGCCAAGCCATCAGTGTTGGCTACCATTGGGGCGCAGCCGGAGAGCGCCAGGCCAGCAACAGCCAGCAGGGAAGAAAGCAGCTTCATTCGCGATACCCTTCATCAGAAGTCGAGGTCAGAAAGTGTTACCTGACGTACCAAGGTTGATGACGGTGGTTTCTCCGGTTGCGCGGTCAAGGACCTGCATCGAGAAGCCTCCATTGCCGTTACTGACGACCTCTATGCGCAATTGAGCACTGTCTATTACGCTTGAGCGTCCGGGTTCAGCAGCATCGACGGCATCGGTGATGGCATCGGAGACCAGGCTATTGCGAAGGTCATTGATGAAGAGCTGTGTATCGGAAAGGCTATCGAAGGCAAATGCATCAGGATCGTCATGAGTATCCTGAACCTGAGCCTTATTGAGGAGGTAGCTGCCATTTAGCGGATTACCGCCAAAGCTTGGATTGATAGGCTGGTAGATGAGCTCACCGGCATATAGCGGCATCGCCGAGAGCAGCAACGACACGGCAAGTGTCTGATGCTTCATGATGTTCCCCTGTTCCCTTGCGTATTGTTAGGGTCTCCGTCACCGGAGCCCATTTATTATTGATTCGGTCTGCAGTACATCAAAATTCGTCGCCGGCCATATCAGGATCGTTGCGCAGTGCATCAAGTACCTTGCGCCGCAGGAATTGGTCGGAAACGGTTGCTACCGCTGAACTCGCATAGAGATCGACATCGTTCAGTCTTGGAGGCAACGTCGCTTCATACAGCACGGTATTGCCTTCCGTTATCCAGATAAGACTTCCCCAGCGTGCCGAAGGACGCTCGTGAATACTCAGCGACGTGTTTCGTAGCACGGGGCTATCGAGACGCTGCTGACTGAATTGACGGAAGAAGGTTTTGCCTATCATGGTCATGGTGCGGTCAATCATTACCCCGCTCAGGCCATCGCTAAGTGTGGGGTGTGTCTGCGTGATCGCAACGCCGTCCTCGCCTTGAGTATCTGATCCTTGATGCTCGCTGGCGACCGAGACCTTCGGTCGTACCACCTCCGGCGCGGTTTGCGCGGAGGCGGTCGACATATAGCAGAGCGTCAATCCCCAGGCGAGTGCATGGCGGCTGACCATGCCCATCACGACATCTGAGCTCGACGTGCAATGCGCGGTGTACGTGAAACCGGCATGGCCAGATTCTGACGCGCCCAGTTCATCGCCTGAATGCGGTTATGAACCTTGATCTTGCGGAAGATATTATAGAGATGCGACTTGACCGTGTGTTCACTGACGAACAGCTGATCGGCGATCTCGGTATTGGATGCACCGGTACCCAGCAGGCCGATGATTTCTACCTCGCGCTGGGTCAATCCACAGACCGGGCGGTAGGCATTGAGCTGCTGACGGCGATAGAAATCCAGCAGGCGCGTCATCAACGGGCGAGACATCCACATATCGCCTTCCAGCAACTTGGCGATGCCTTTGCTGATCAGCGATAGGCTATCCTGGCGGTAGAACACACCTTGGAGATGAGTACTGACCAGTAAGCTGGCAGCTTCTTCTTCATCACTGATATTGATGGCGGCCAGTTCGGCACTGGCATCCTGGCTTGCATCTGCATCCCAGCGCTGCATCGTGCCTTCATCGACATGATCGGTGTCTAGCAGCACGATTGTTCTATCTGCCTGCCCAGGTGTGTAGTCTTCGTCGGGGCTTGCGGAAGCCACCTGACACTCAAGCTGCTGGCGAATGTAATCCATAAACAGCGCCGACTGCGGATTGCAGTCAGTCACCAGCAGCACCATTGCATTCCCTGTAATCATGGTGCGAGACCTCTGAGTTGTCGTACCTATTTTCTTGGTGGAGCCATATCTAAAGCGTGATCGGATTGAACCTGTAAGGCGGTACTCATTCACGTCGGGCATTACGCGCTGAGCACCTATATAGGATTACTCGATAGTGGAGATAAGGCAACCTCTAATCAGTTCTTGCTAAATTAATCAATTTATCCATTCTCGTCTACTTTATACCTGGCTTGGAAAAAGAGCAGGAAAAACAGTGCGTAAACTTTGAAAGATAAAAGGAAGTCTTGGTAGTCGTTCTCTGGAGTGCAAGAAAACCAGACCATTGCGCTTTTTTAATCAGGGCTTCGTGTAGGTCAAAGGTACCACACATCTAGTACTAGAATGCATCAATTCAATGTCATCCTGTAAGCCAGGTTGTCTTTTTGTATCTAGGGTGATTGCCTGTGTCGAAAATGCGACGCACATGGAGAATGTGAGGAGTTAATTCCTGCTAAGTGAAGTACTTACTACGCGTGTGATGCATGAAATTAAGACAGTGATCTCATCATGTGTGCCAATGTCTCGTGCGATAGACTCAGCCCGAATAACTCACTGGCCTCATGTTTCTGGATGAGAGGATCGCTGGGGGATGTAAAAATTAAGGTGCTCGTGAGCCCACTCGATGGCCTGATGACGATTGTGGACTCTGATTTTTCGGAAGATGTTGTATAGGTGTGACTTGACAGTGTGCTGGCTAAGCATCAATCGTTGAGCAATATCTGAATTGCTTTGTTGCGAGGAAATGAGGGACAGTATTTCCAATTCACGCTGCGTAAGCCCCATGACCGGATGAAAGGCAATTTGTTGTTGTTGGCGATAATGCCGAATCAGTGTCTGCATCATGCTACGAGTAAGCCAGATTTCGTTATTGAGTATCTTTTCTATTCCCTGACTAATCTGTGAAAGGCTGTCATGACGATAAAATATTCCAATAAAAGGAATATTTAACAATAAAGATACAGCGTCATCGATATGCTCAACATTGAATGCAGCGATCTTGTCGATCCCTCCCCAGCGTATCATTTGAGTAAGGTTGCACTGGGCACTATCGATCAAGGCTAGACAGGGCGCGGAAGGGAGCAGCGCCTCGTGATCGCATGCTTCCACGTCGCACTGCAGTTTCTCACGAAGGTAATCGACGAAAAGTTCGGTTTGTGGCGAGGGAGCCGTCACGAACAGGATTCTGGTTGAGGACATGGGGCTCTCCTGCCGTGCAATTGTGGGGCCGTCTCATCATTAATATGCTGATAAGCAGAGTGATCAAAAAGTTGGCCAGTGGCCATCTATAGTCTAGCCAAGCATCACCCTCGGGTTGCAGATCTCTATAGTGTTAGATGGCATAAAGCAGATAGATTCTTAGATAATGAATAATCTTATGTTTAATCAATGGGTTATGCGTGATTCTTAAGGTCGAGAGGCTACTCGTTAGCCATCAGACACAGAAAAACCCTGTTCAGGCATGAGCTATTACTGAGGTTAATCGGGAGTATCGGTCGGCATGAGGCCAAGACTGGAAGCATGAGTTTCATAAGTCCTCGGGGGTAGGTGCCTCATCTGCCATGGTCACAGTCTCTCGCGTGTACGCATCGGACTCACGCGGTAGAATGTGGCATTACCTCCTGCATCGTCGCGTACTGATGTCATTAATAGCGCTACCTTCCCCAGTGATAACTTCGGAGATATTCATGCCCGCTTCCTCTCTCGTGCTGGCCAGTGGCAATGCTGGCAAGCTGCGCGAATTTTCCCATCTGCTCGCCCCGCTGAGCATTGATCTGATTCCTCAGGGGCAGTTGGGAGTGAGCGACGCTGACGAGACGGGGCTGACCTTTGTCGAGAACGCTTGATCAAGGCGCGCCATGCTGCCCATACCACGGGGCTGCCGGCGTTGGCTGACGATTCGGGAATTGAAGTAGATGCATTGAGTGGAGAGCCGGGTATCTATTCCGCGCGTTTTGCGGCACGTCGTCAGCAAGGACAAGGGGATGATGATAATAATGCCGCACTGCTAGCCGCTTTGGAGGGTGTGCCCGAAGCAGAGCGCACGGCACGTTACTGGTGTGTGCTGGTATATTTACGTCATGCCGAGGATCCGGTGCCGATCATCGTGCAGGCCAGTTGGGAGGGGCGTGTATTGAATGCCCCTGCTGGCGAAGGCGGCTTTGGCTACGACCCGTTGTTCTGGCTACCTGATCAGGGCATGACCGCCGCGGCACTCGATGCTGCGACCAAGAATCGCCTAAGCCATCGCGGCCGCGCTATGCACCAGCTACTTGATGCGCTCTCCGAGCTGCGTGAGCGTACGTGATGTCTGCCGAAATGCTGCCCCCCTTATCGCTCTATATTCATGTGCCTTGGTGTGTGCGCAAATGTCCGTATTGCGACTTCAACTCCCACGGTGTGGGGCGTGACGCGGGTTTGCCGGAAGAGGAGTACATCACTGCTCTACTGATGGACCTCGATCAAGACCTGCAGTTGCTTGAAGATCAGCCTGAGCGTGAACTGCATAGCGTATTCATTGGCGGCGGCACGCCCAGCTTGTTGAGCGGTAAGGCCTATCAGCGGCTGTTTGATGGCATCCGCGAGCGCATGACGCTATCTGCTGATTGTGAAATCACGCTAGAGGCTAATCCTGGTACGCTTGAACAGGGACGCTTTGCCGCTTACCGTGCCGCTGGAATCAATCGGTTATCGCTGGGCGTGCAAACTTTCCAGCCGGAGCAGCTCAGCGTGCTGGGGCGTATCCACTCGGCCGAGGAAGCAGAGCGTGCGGTTGCCAGTGCGCAAGCGGCAGGGTTCAATAACTTCAACATCGATCTGATGCATGGATTGCCGGGACAGACACTGGAAACGGCGTTGGATGATATTCGGCGTGCCTTGGCGTTGGGGCCTAGCCATCTCTCCTGGTATCAGCTGACGCTGGAGCCCAATACCGAGTTCTATTCACGTCCGCCGGTACTGCCGGAGGATGATCTGCTGTGGGATATTCAGGATCACGGCCATGCCGAGTTAGAAGCAGCGGGATTTCAACGCTATGAAATTTCAGCCTACGCGCTTGAGAGTCGTAGATCTCGCCACAACCTGAACTACTGGCAGTTTGGTGACTATCTTGGCATCGGTGCTGGCGCACATGGCAAGCTCACTCTATTGGAAGCAGATGGCAATGGAGAACTGGTGGCCCTGCCACGGCTTCAGCGTCGTTGGAAGAGTCGTCAGCCTGACGCCTATTTACGTAGGATGCAGGATCCGCGCGGATTCCTTGCCGGCCAGCAGGATATTGCTCGTGACGATTTAGCGCTGGAATTCATGATGAATGCCCTGCGACTCACTGACGGTGTCAGTTTAGCGACGCTGCAGCGCACTACTGGGCTGGGTCCTGAGGTGCTTGAACCGACACTAGGTCAGGCACGTGAACGTGGCCTTATCCGAGAGGATGCCTCGCGATTATGCGCTACGCCTCAAGGGTTACTGTTTTTGAATGACCTGCTGGCCATGTTCGACGCCTGAACGATCAGGCATGATCAACACCTTGATAACCGCAGTAGGCGGTTGTCGTTTTGCCTTTCATGAGAGTGAAGATAGGGAGCGTTACCATGAAGAAGTCCGTACTCCTGGCACTGCCGCTGGCAGCTGCCGTTGCGATGGCGGGTTGCAGCACGACCAATCCGTATACCAATGAGCAGCAGACTTCCAGCGCAGCCAAAGGCGCCGGTATTGGCGCTGTGGTTGGCGCGATTGCCGGTGCTACCAAGAGCGGCAACCACCGTCTCGACAAGGCGCTGATCGGCGCTGCCGCCGGTGCTGCCGCCGGTGGTGGTATTGGCTATTACATGGATGTACAGGAATCCAAGCTGCGTCAGCAGCTCCAGGGCACTGGCGTCAGCGTCACGCGTGTCGGCGATCAGATCATTCTCAATCTGCCGTCCAATGTCACCTTCGGCTCCGATTCCAGCACTTTGTCCGGCCAGATCCAGCCGGTCATGGATGGCGTGATCACCGTCCTCAAGGAATATGATGAGACTCGCGTGAACATTGCCGGCTACACCGATTCCACGGGCGCCAGCAACTACAACCAGAACCTTTCCGAGCTCCGCGCTCAATCGGTAGGCAACTATCTGGCTAGTGGTGGTATCGCCTTCAATCGTCTGAACATGCGCGGTTATGGCGAAGCCAGCCCGGTAGCATCCAACGATACGACGTCAGGTCGCGCCCAGAATCGTCGTGTCGAAATCACGCTGACCCCGCTGGAGAGCTAAACGCTACCAGTACTGCGCCATGCCATCAGGTGCAGTGATGTGAAAGTGATGCATCGAAGTCAAAAGATATGACAACAAGGCTCGCGCTCCGGCGCGGGCCTTGTTGTCTATGAAGCATGGCTTTTCCGGTGATGGTGAGCCATCTCTGCTATCCTTCAGCCCCCTCGGTGGCCTTCCCTTAACGCCGCCCCCAGATTTCCGTTTGC
Organism: Cobetia crustatorum; assembly: GCF_000591415.1. Lineage (GTDB taxonomy): Bacteria > Pseudomonadota > Gammaproteobacteria > Pseudomonadales > Halomonadaceae > Cobetia > Cobetia crustatorum. The sequence continues at coordinate 21,542 of NZ_JEMF01000015.1, forward strand.
CGACCTGCAAGGCGTCGCAGACATTGCCGTATCAAGGAGGCGCTCTTGCTCGCCTATCAGCACGCCTATCACGCAGGTAACTTTGCCGACCTGCACAAGCATCTGCTAGCCAATACACTGGCAGAACAGCTATTACGTAAAGAGTCTCCCGTTACGTTCATAGACACTCACGCAGGTCGTGGCTGGTATCCCTTGGCGGCACGCGAGACAGAACAACTGCGTGAGTACGAGCAGGGTGTTCTGCCGTTGTGGCAGACACGCAGCCGATGGTTGAGTGAGAGCGGTGACATGTTGCAGCGAGCGACGGATAAGCCAATTGCTCGCTGGTTGGCCCGTCTGGCCGACATGCAGCCGGATGCCGGGAAGAACAATGCCAGTGAGCTAAGTGTCTATCCTGGCTCGCCGTGGTGGCTGAGCCAGTCGCTGCGTCGCGGTGACAGATTGTTGGCTTATGAACTGCACCCGGGTGAGATCTACCACTTTGATCAGGCGCCGGTTCAGCGTGACAGCCTTGGCAAGGTCATGCGTCGCCAGCAGGACGGTCTTTCTGGTCTGTTGGCGGCGGTACCGGTCACCACGCCGCGTGTGGCGGTGTTGATCGACCCCAGCTATGAGCTCAAGAATGAATATCGTGATGTGGCAGAAGTCGTGGTAGAGACGCTGCGCAAGTCGCGCCACGCGACCATCATGATCTGGTATCCCATGCTGCCGGCAGGACGTCAGCATGATCTTCTCGAGCGGCTCAAGAAGCAGTCGCCCGCGCCGATGTGGCGCAGTGAGCTGCTCATCGATACGCCGGAAGGCGAGCACGGCATGTATGGGTCTGGCATGCTGGTGATCAACCCGCCGTGGCAGTTTGATCGTCTCTTTACCACCGCCATGCAGGAAGTGGTCGAGGTACTCAAGGGCGCCTTGCCGGCACCACAATCGGTCGCTGTCGAGCACAAGAGCCTTTGGTGGCTGACGGAAGAAGTCGCGCGTGCGCGTAGCGAGCCCAAAGCCATGCCGCGCGAGCGCCTTCTGACGCTGCGCAAGCTTAATCAGAAGGTCAAGCGCGACACTGAAGTTGAGGTGACCCAAGCCAAGCCCAAGCGCGAGAAGCTCAAGCGTGGGGAAGGCTGGGCCAAGCCGCGTGTGCGTACCGACAGCGCGACACCGAAATCCAAGGGTAAGCGCCATTCGGCGACTGCCAAGCCGAAGACAAGCATCAAGGCGCAGGTTAAGGACCAGGTACATGGTCACTCGGCACCGAGCGAAAAGCGTGTCAGTGACAAGCCTTCTGAACGTTCGTCCTCTCATGCTGAGCCGGCCCGTCCGCGTGGCAAGGGCGAAGCGGGCGGCAAGGACAAGTCAGGCTGGAGCGATTGGTCTTCCAGCATGCCGGGGAGCGACCGCAGAGAGGGGGCGACGCGCGTCAATATGCGCAGCACGCCTGCGATTGGTCGTGATGGTCAGGTGAACCCGAGCAGCACCACGAAGCTGCCGAAAAAATACGCGGCGAAGAAGCGTCCTGAAGGCACTTCCGAGGTTGGTAAGCCGCTGGACGCGCGCGAAGCTCGTGCGCTGCGTGAGCAGGCCGAGCATAATGCTGGCAAGGGACGTGGCAAGCCGCGTGGACCGCGCAAGCCCTGATGGCTTGATCCAGGAGCCATGCACATGACTCCCCAGTGATGTGTGATGTTCAATGCATCATCAAGCCAGAACAAAACGCCCCCACAGGCCAAGCCTGCGGGGGCGTTTTGCATTCACAAGAAAAAGCAGTGGGTCCACGAGAGGATATGGTGCGATCAGTGAGGAATATCCTCTTGCCATAGGCGGCGATAAAGCCCTGGCGTCGCCATCAGTGCGTTATGCGTTCCCAGCTGGGTGACGCGCCCTTGTTCCAGCACCAGCAGGCGATCAGCATCGCGTACGGTAGCGAGACGATGCGCCACCACAATCAAGGTGACCTCGCCACGTAGCTCATGCAGCGCCTGCTGCAGAAGTGCTTCGGTGTGGCTATCGATGCTGGCGGTCGCCTCGTCCAGCAGCAGTACTCTCGGGGTGGTTATCAGCGCTCTTCCTAGTGCGAGTAGCTGTCTCTCACCGGTTGAGAGGCTCAGCCCACGCTCTCCCAGCAGAGTCTCGAGACCGAGGGGGAGGCTGGCCACCAGCGGCGCCAGGTGTGCCTTCTCCAGCACACCATTCAGCCGCTCAGCGTCTATTTCACGCCCCAGTAGCAGATTGTCACGCAAGCTGGTGGCGCGGATGAAGGGCTCTTGAGGAACGATGGCAATCGCATGTGCTCGCTGGCTCGCTGGCCAATCGCTGAGCGGGCGTCCATCCAGCATCAGTTGCTCACCCTGCACTGGACGCTGTCCGCTCAACAGGTCGAGGAGGGTGGACTTGCCACTGCCGGTAGGGCCGACCACGCCGATGAACTCGCCGCTGTCGATCGTCAGAGTAATATCGTTGAGTGTGATGCTGTCAGTGCCTATATGCCTGAATTCAAGGTGATCAAGGCGATAGTGACCACTTGCTATCGATTCACTGGCATCTGAGGTCTTCAGCGTCATCGGAGACACTTCGCGCGGTTGGTCGAGCACTTCCTCAAGGCGTCCTGCCGCGACCAGTGCCGATTGAAAGACCTGCAGCCGCTGGGTGATCTCGATCAAGGGTTCGCTGATGCGACCCAGCCAAGCGATGAAGGCATAGAGCACACCCAGCTCTGCGCCACCACCCAGCTCTCGTAGCCCAAAAACTGCGACGAGAGTAAGGGTGATCAGCATGGCCATCAGGTCGATCGCCGAGCGCAGCAGCAGGCCAGAGACGCGTACCGTGCGCATACGCGCCCGGTATTGCGCGACATTGAGTAGATGGTAGCGCTGATTGAAGCGCTCGGTCTGGTGGCTGGCCTGCAGAACGCTCATACCGCCGATGGCTTCGGCGATACGCGCGTTCTGCAGTGCACGTAGCTGACGCACTTCGCGGGCTGCGCGTCCCGAAAAACGCTGGTAGAGCCAGATCATGCCGATGGCCAGTGGAATGAGCGCCATGGCGATCAGCGCGAGCGTCCCGTCCATCAGTGCCATCGCCGACAGAATCCCGATCAACAACACTACATTGCCGACAAGCGTCGCCAGCACGCCGACATACAACTCCTTGAGCGATTCGGTATCGTTGGTGACGCGTGCGACCAGCTCGCCAGCCGCAATGGTATCGAGCTTTGCCAGCGGCAGATGAAGCAGGTGAGTGAAGACTCGCTCACGTAGATCGCGAACACTGGCCAGCGCCAGACGCGCAAAACGCAGTTGTTGAAGGTAGCGTCCGGCTGCTGCGCCAAGCTGCGTGATGACATAGAGGCCCAGCAGCGCCATGAGCGCTTCCGGCGCCAGATTGCCGGCAATCAAATGGTCATCGAGATAGCGCTGTGTCAGCCAGGGGCCCAGAACATCCAGCGCGGTGGCCGCGACAAGTATCAGCATGGCGCGCATGACGGCACCGCGACGTGCCGCCAGCGGCTGCCACAATAGCTTGAGGCGTCGACGACTGATCAGCCGTAATGAGCCATGGGTGTGCGTCTGTGAGGCGTCAGAGGGGCTCATGAGTGCTCTCCCGGAGGACGATCGGTGTCACGGCGCGATTGCTGGACTTGCCACAGGTGCCAGTAAGCCCCGCGCGCGGCCAGCAGCGTGGCGTGATCACCTTGTTCAAGAATGCTCCCTTCCTTCAAGACCACTATGTTGTGGCAAGCCTGTACCGCGGATAGGCGATGACTATTGATGATCAAGGTACGCCGCCGACCGTTGGCGTCTGGCTGTTGCAGACGAGCGAGGGTTGTCAGCAAGGTGCGCTCAGTCACCTGGTCCACTGCTGACAATGTGTCATCGAGCAGCAGGATTGGCGCTTCGGTGAGCAAGCTGCGGGCGAGTGCCAGGCGCTGGCGCTGTCCTCCTGATAGCGTGATGCCACGTTCACCTATCAACGTATCGAGGCCGTCAGGTAGGCGACGCAGGTCATCATCGAAGGCGGCAGCTGTCAGGGCGTGACGAATCTCGGCGTGGCTGGCTTCGGGGCGTGCGAGGGCGACGTTGTCGGCGACCGAGAGTGCGAACAGGAAGGGGTCCTGTGGCACTAGTGAGAACTGCGGGCGCCAGGAAGATAGTGAGTACTCGCTTGCTTCATGGCCGCCTAGCTCTAGTCGCCCCTGTGATGCCGTCATCGGCCAACTACGTGACAGCAGGCGCAGCAACGTCGATTTACCGCTGCCGGTTGCGCCTACGATGCCCAGGCTCTCACCCGCATCAATCTTCAGTGACAGTGGCCCCAGTGCACACTGTTGGCTGCCGGGATAGCTGAAACTGCTCACTTCAAGGCGAAGTGAGTGATCGCATACTTCATGGCGAGTCCCGGTGTCTTGAAGTGCTTCTGGCGCAGAATGGAACACGGCCAGCCGGCGTGCGGCGGCCGCACCGCGCTGCAGAATGTTGAGGCACCAGCCGAGTGCGAACATTGGCCAGATCAGCTGGGCCAGATAGAGGCTGAAGCTGGTGAGTTGGCCGAGCGTGATGGCATCGTCGAGGTAGCGCCAGCTTCCCACACCAAGCGTGAGTAGCGTTGCCACTGACAGTGAGATGAATACCACCGGATCAAAGGTGGCTTCGAGCTTCTGGACGCGGTAGTCGATGGCCTCAGCGGCGGCAGCTCGCTGAGAAAAGGCCGCTGTCTCGTCATCGAGCAGTGCGTGACTTCTGAGCATGCGAATGCCCGCAAAGGCTTCTTGTGTCTGGTCATTAAGATCAGAGAAGCGCTCGAGTGACTCGCGAAATCGTTCACCGATACGGGCGGAGATACGGGCAAAGGCCCATGCCATGAACGGAAAGGGCAACAGCGCGAGTAGCGTCAGAGGAATGTCGATACCGATCAGCATGATGCCGAGCACCAGCACGAAGGTCATCGCCCCATCGACACTGGATAGCACGCCTTCGGCGGCCGCCATCTCCACGGCATCGATATCCTGGCTGGCATGTGCCATCAGGTCACCCGTCCGATGTTTCTGATAGAAGCCGGGATCGAGGCGCGTCAGCTTGGCGTGAAAGGCATCACGCTGCTCGGTACCCAGCTGATAGGCGGTCCCGAACAAGGTGACGCGCCAGGCATAACGCAGCATGTAGAGCCCGACTCCCGCGCCGACTAGCCACAGTAGACGTGACATTAATGCTTCGCGATCCAGCGTGCCAGCGCGCAAGGCGTCGATAGTGGCGCCAATGGCCCACGGCAAGAGTAGATTCAGTCCTGCCACGCCAACCAGAAACACGATGGCCAGCAGATAGCGTGGCCAATGGCGCTTGAAGAAGGCAATCAGCAGGCTGCGGAGCGGGGTGGCAGAGGGAGCATTGGAGAGAGAGGTTTGCGATGTATCGACGTCATCGCCGTTCTGTGTGGCATCTTGCACCGCTGCTGGTGCCTCGCGTCCCGCCATATTACCTCCTGTCCCTGCCTTCGCCCCCGCCTGTCGGAGGTGATCGGCAGGGGCAGTATAGCGAGGTAGCGACGAGGTAAGGCAAGAAGGCGTGAGGTATTGACGGGGCTACTTGCCGATACAGAAGCTGCCGAAGATCTCACCGAGCAGGTCGTCAGCGGAGAACTCGCCGGTGATCTCTGACAGCGCCATCTGGGCAGCGCGAAGGTCTTCAGCCAATAGCTCGCCGGCGCTGGCACCCAGTAATTGGGCTTCACCGTTGTCGAGAGATTCGCCAGCGCGCTCAAGGGCATCCAGGTGACGACGGCGAGCGCTGAAGCGGCCTTCGGCCGTGCCAGTGAAGCCCATGATGTCCTTCAGGTGATTGCGCAGGGCGTCGAGGCCTTGATTATCACGTGCAGAGATACGCACGACGCTGGCCTGATGGCGGGCCAGCTCGAGACTGCCCGCTTGATCGTCCGTGACAGCATGCGCATCTGTCAGCCCTGGCGTTTCACCACTGGTGTCGATCTTGTTGCGCACCAGCGTCAGCCGGGTAGGGTCCGGTAGACGAGCCACGAATTCCGGCCAGATTTCCATAGGGTCAGTCGCTGTTGTTGTCGCAGCGTCCACGAGTAACAGGACACGGTCGGCCTTCTCTATCTCACTCCAGGCGCGTTGCACGCCGATACGCTCAACGGCATCAGGCGTATCACGCAGCCCAGCGGTGTCGATGATATGCAGCGGCATGCCGTCGAGATGAATGTGTTCACGCAGTACGTCGCGCGTGGTGCCTTCGATATCCGTGACAATGGCGGTGTCCTGCTCGGTCAGTGCGTTGAGCAGGCTAGACTTGCCGGCATTCGGACGCCCGGCGATCACCACCGTCATGCCCTCACGCATCAGCGCACCTTGATTGGCAGCGGCACGTACGCCGGCTAGCTCGGCTTTGACGTCAGTGAGGCGAGCAGCGACATGGCCATCGGCGAGAAAATCGATCTCTTCTTCCGGAAAATCGATCGCCGCTTCGACGTAGATACGCAGCTCGATCAGACGCTGTACCAGCGCGCTGACACGGGTCGAGAACTCGCCCTTGAGCGAACGCAGCGCATTCTCGGCGGCCGCACGTGAGCTGGCGTCGATCAGGTCGGCAATCGCCTCAGCCTGGGCAAGGTCCAGCTTGTCATTCAGGAAGGCACGCTCGGAGAACTCGCCGGGACGTGCCAGGCGTGCGCCAAGCTGGACGCAGCGCTCCAGCAGCAGGTCCATGATCACTGGGCCACCGTGACCCTGTAGCTCCAGTACATCCTCGCCGGTGAAGGAGTTCGGGCCCTTGAAGTAGAGCGCAATTCCCTCATCGAGGGCGGTGGGGCTGCCATCCATTCCCCGGCCCATGAAGGGGCCGTAGTGAGCGTGGCGTGGCGCAGGACACAGGCCAAGCATTTCCTGAGCAATGGCCTGGCAGGCGGGGCCGGAGACGCGGATGATACCGACGCCACCACGACCAGGGGGAGTGGCCAGCGCAGCGATGGAGTCGGGCTGATAGACGGAAGACATGCGAAGACCTCGGGCAAGGAGCCAGAAAGTGAAGAGGAGATGGCACATATTGTCGCGGTTGGTGCCCCGTGACAGCAAGTGAGGAGGATGGCGTGAGGAGAGCCAAGCCTGAAAGACACTCCCTGAAACGACACGACCCCCGGCAGAGGCGAGGGTCGTGTCAGTCATGCATCGATCATGTCGAGGCGGAGTAAAGCACGTTAGATGCTTTTCTTGACCGGCTCGGCTTTTTCGATCTGGCGCGTGATGAAGTACTGCTGGGTGATCGACAGCGTGTTGTTGACGATCCAGTACAGGACCAGACCCGCCGGGAACCACAGGAAGAAGAAGGTGAAGACGATAGGCAGCATCTTCATGATCTTCGCCTGGGTGGGGTCCGGAGGTGTCGGATTCAGCTGCTGCTGAATGAACATCGTGGCGCCCATGATGATCGGCAGGATAAACAGCGGATCTTTCATCGAGAGATCCTGAATCCATAGCATGAACGGCGCGTGGCGCAGCTCCACGGATTCCATCAGCATCCAGTACAGCGCGATGAAGACTGGCATCTGAATGACGATAGGCAGACAGCCGCCCAGCGGATTGATCTTCTCCGTCTGGTAGAACTTCATCATCTCCTGGGAGACTTTCTGACGGTCGCCGCCATGCTTCTCCTTGATGCGCTGCATCTCGGGGCCCATCTTGCGCATCTTGGCCATCGAGCGGTAGGCAGTCGCAGACAGCGGGAATAGCACAACCTTGACTAGAACGGTCAGCAGGATGATGGAAGCACCCCAGTTACCGACCAGTGCATGGATGTGCTCCAGCAGCCAGAACAGCGGGTTGGCGAGGAACCACAGCCAGCCGAAGTCGACAACCAGCTCCAGGTACGGTGCGGTGGCTTCCAGCTGGTCTTGATCTTTCGGGCCCACGTACAAGGTGGCGCCTAGTTCAGCTTGCTGACCGGCAGCGATCTGCGTGGACGGGCTGGCAAAGGCCGCCACGTTACGTTGCTGTTTGTCGACGCTGGTGTAGTACAGGTTCTTCTGGCCTTCGGCCGGGACCCAGGCAGAGACGAAGTAATGTTGGATCATGGAGACCCAGCCACCCTGGATGTCGGCATTCTTGAAGCTGCCATCCTGAATGTCGTCGAAGTCGATCTTCTGGTAGTGGTTCTCTTCGGAAGAGAAGGCCGCACCCAGGTAAGACTTCATGCCCATGCCGCCGCCAGTAGACGGATCTGCGCTGTTATCGCGCGCTAGCTGTCCAATGAAACGAGCGTTGGTCGGCTGCTGGGACTGGTTGTCCAACAGGTAGTCGACCTTGAGCTGGTAGCTATTCTTGCTGACGGTGAAGCGCTTGATGACAGCGACGCCATTGACGTCGGCCTTCAGATCAATCTGCAGATTGTCGTCGTTCTCGCCCAGTGTGTAGCTGTTGCTGTCGGCGGAGAAGGCGATGCGTCCCTTGTGTCCCTCTAGCTGCAGGCCAGACTTGGCAACGTAGCTGCGCGACTGATTATCAGACAGCAGGACGAAGGGAGACTCGGAGGCGTTATTCTGTTTGTGCTCAAGTAGCGCGGCGTAGACCACGTCGCCACCCTGCGGATCGATACGCAGGTCAAGCACATCAGTCTTGATTTCAATCAGATTACTGCTCGGGGTGCTGGCAGCGGTGTCCGGTGTGGAGAGACCTGCAGCAGTGTTAGCAGTCGTGCTACTGCTTGGGGCTTCTAAGCCTTGGGCAGTCGCTTTGGCAGCCTGAGCGGCGACCTGAGGAGCCTGTGTTTCCGCAGCCGGCTGATCGTAATCCTTGTTCCACTGGATCACCATGAGATAGGCGACAACCGCAAGCGGAATCACGAGGAGTAATCGTTTGACGTCCATTGTGTATGCCCGTTGGAGGGTGAATCAATCTGGCGGGAGTCAGATGAGACCGGTCACGAACGGATGGGCGTATAACGAAAAAAACGCCACATGCCGGACGCACCGGGTAGGTGTCGCGTCAGGCAGGTGGCGTTGACTTGGCCGCTTTCAGACGTCTGGCATCCTTCTCCAGACGAGACCACATGCCGTCAAGCTGGCGATGAAGGGTCTCGTTATCCAGCTCATTTACGCCTCGTTTGGCCAGAACGACAATGTCGATGGCCGGAAGGCGTTGCTGGCGGAGGCGAATGGATTCTCGCGTCAGACGTTTGAGGCGGTTGCGATCTACGGCACGGCGCACGTTCTTCTTGCTGAACACCAACCCCAGGCGGGCATGCCCTAGGTCATTCGGACAGGCCAGGGCCAAAAGCCCCTTGCCGTGTACCTTGAGGATGGTGTGATCGAAGACGTGCCGGTAATCCCCGGCAGTCAGCAAGCGAAGCTGCCGGGGAAATCCCTGACGGGACATCCGGGCCTCGATCAGGCGCTCAGACGCTTACGGCCTTTCGCACGACGGCGCTGGATGACCGCACGGCCACCTTTGGTCGCCATACGAGCACGGAAACCGTGTGTGCGCTTGCGCTTAAGGACGCTCGGCTGAAATGTGCGTTTCATAGCTGCTTCTTCCCACGTGGTTGTTTGGAAAAGGTCAACGAATGTTGCCCTGTATCCACATGAGGACAGGGCAGATTGGTCAGGGGCAGGGATTCTAGTGAATCTGCAAGTGGCTTGCAATGTCGAGTCGAAAAGTTGTCCACAGCTGGTTCGTGGCATTTCAGGGTGACGATGCCTCGCGCCGCCCGTCAGATGGCGTTTCCTGTCTACCGGTGACGGGGCGGAATTTGGACGTTGGCAGGCAAAAAAAATCAGTTTTTCTGACAGGCACTGCCTGGGGAGCTGAGGTGTGGCCAGAGAGACTTGCATTCCAAGCGAGGAATACACGAAACCCAAAGTGGCGAGACTTGAAAGACAAGACCGAAAAACTGAAGTGGTTTCTCATGCTAAACCAGCAGATATTTTTGCTGCGCTGCGGTTTCGTAAGGTGCTGACTTCGCCCATCCGGCATGAGGCAGAGATGCTCGTACGACCCCACGATTTGTGTAGCAGGCCAGTCAGCGATGTATGCATCATCGAGCATCAAAGGCCCAGTGGATAACCTTGAGTCGACCTGATCAGGAGTGCAGCGCTGAGCTTGATCCGAGACGCATTTTTAGCATTGCCCCTATCATTACTATAAAGAGGTAATTCTGAGTAACTAATAACTATAGAGGGAGGGAGATTCTGTGGATAACCTATTTTTCTAGAGTTAGCTCAATCTTCTGTCATCAGGATATCTCTGACGATAAGCAGTGGAAAACCTGATATTACCCTGTGCATGGCTGTGTGCATAAGTGTTGACTTGTCCCCAGCGTCTGAGTCGTCTCATATTGCTCCCCAACCTTTCCCAAAGTAAGAGGGTCCTCAATACCCATGTTGTCCACAACAGCTCATGACGCAGATGTCGTGTGGATAACTCAGGGCTTGAGCTATACAATGGCCGCCCCTTCGACAACTGGATGTGAGGTCGCGTGTCGCTCGCACTTTGGCAACAATGTCTTGACGCACTGCAAGACGAGCTGAATTCACAGCAGTTCAACACTTGGGTTCGTCCTCTGCAGGCTGAAGAAGGTGACAGCGGAGAGCTGTGCCTACTCGCTCCCAACCGCTTCGTGCGTGATTGGGTCAATGACAAGTACCTCAAACGTATCCACGAACTACTGCGTGAGTTGGCACCGGGCAAGCCGCCCAAGGTCGAACTCAGTGTGGGTAGTCGACGTACGGTGTCCAATCCGCGACCGGAAGGAAGCCCCGCGTCTTCTTCATCCACTTCTTCATCTGCTCAGGCACAAGCGCCTGGCCAGATGCCGAGCCCGCGTTCGCCACATGTGCATACGCCACCGCGCGGTAATCTCGGCGAAGAGCGCGAGATGGCTGGTGATGGCTTGCGCGATAGAGCCCCGCGTCGTAATGCACGCCAAGTGCAGGTCGAAGGCAGTCTCAAGCACTCCAATGGTTTGAACCCGAACTTCACCTTCGAAACCTTTGTCGAAGGCAAGTCGAACCAGCTGGCGCGTGCAGCATCACGCCAGGTATCCGAAAATCCTGGTGGCGCTTACAACCCGCTATTCCTTTATGGCGGCGTGGGCTTGGGTAAAACCCACTTGATGCACGCAGTGGGCAATCATCTCGCCAAGCAAGGAGGCGAGAATGCCAAGGTGGTCTACCTGCATTCAGAGCGCTTCGTGGCCGACATGGTCAAGGCGTTGCAGCTCAATGCCATCAATGATTTCAAGCGCTTCTATCGTTCAGTCGATGCGCTGCTGATTGATGACATTCAGTTCTTTGCGGGTAAGGAGCGCTCTCAGGAGGAGTTCTTCCACACCTTCAATGCGTTGCTTGAAGGCGGCCAGCAGATGATTTTGACATCGGATCGCTATCCGAAAGAGATCAATGGCGTCGAAGAGCGACTCAAGTCCCGCTTTGGCTGGGGGCTGACTGTCGCCATCGAGCCACCTGAGCTAGAGACGCGCGTCGCGATCCTGATGAAGAAGGCTGACCAGGCCAAGGTTGATCTACCGCACGATGCCGCTTTCTTCATTGCCCAGAAGATCCGCTCCAATGTGCGTGAGTTGGAGGGGGCCCTGAAGAAGGTCATCGCGGACTCCCACTTCATGGGGCGTGTGATCACCCAGGACTTCATTCGTGAGTCGCTGAAAGATCTGCTGGCACTGCAAGACAAGCAGGTAGGTGTGGATAATATTCAGCGCACCGTCGCTGAGTACTACAAGATCAAGATTTCTGATCTCCACTCCAAACGGCGCTCGCGCTCGGTCGCCCGACCACGTCAGGTGGCTATGGCGCTGGCCAAGGAGCTCACCAACCATAGCTTGCCGGAAATCGGTGATGCCTTCGGTGGTCGTGATCATACGACCGTGCTGCACGCGTGTCGCAAGGTGGCCTCGCTGCGTGAAGAGAACGCTGACATTCGTGAGGACTACAAGAATCTACTGCGTCTATTGACCAGTTGATCGCATTGCAGCGGCGGGTAGGGTTGGCGACAATTGTCGATTTGACTCGCTGTGCGCATTGGGCCTTGTATCCCGTTGGCCCTGAATCTTTTTTGAGTGCGCGCTGCTGTGGCAGCGAGCACTTGCCCCGTTTCCAGAGAGTGGAGTCTCCATGAAATTTTCCATTTCGCGTGAAGCCCTGCTGCGCCCACTGTCCCTGGTGGCGGGTGTGGTTGAGCGTCGTCAGACGCTGCCGGTGCTATCCAATGTATTGCTTGAAGTTTCCGACCAGCAGTTGTCGCTGACAGGCACCGATCTTGAGGTCGAGCTGATCGGTCGTGTCGAGCCGAGCCGTGTCGATGAGCCGGGCTCGGCTACCGTGCCTGCACGCAAGCTGATGGATATCTGCAAGTCACTTCCGGATGGCAGTGAAATCACGCTGGCGCTGGAAGAAGGGCGTGCCATTCTGCGTAGTGGCCGCTCCCGTTTTACCTTGTCGACACTACCGGTCGCTGAGTTCCCGAATATCGATGATGGTCAGGGCGATGTCACCATCAGCTTGCCGCGCGGTACGCTCAAGCATCTTATCGATGCGACATCTTTCGCGATGGCGCAGCAGGATGTGCGCTACTACCTCAATGGCATGCTGCTCGAGCTGACCAGCAATATTGTGCGTACCGTGGCAACGGATGGCCACCGCTTGGCAGTCTGCGAGCAGGCGGCTGATATCAGTGTCAGCGAATCCCAGAAGCTGATCATTCCGCGCAAGGGTATTCTGGAGCTGGCACGTTTGTTGGATGGTAGCAATGAGCCGATGACTCTGACCGTGAGTGGCACGCATGTGCGCGCTCAGACTGGTGATTTCACCTTCACTTCCAAGCTGGTTGACGGCAAGTTCCCGGATTACGAGCGTGTTGTGCCGCGTGGTGGCGATAAGGTCATCATTGCTGAGCGTGCCGAGCTGCGTCAGGTACTGTCGCGTACGGCGATTCTCTCCAATGAGAAGTATCGCGGGGTACGCCTGCACCTTGAGGCCGGTAACTTGCGTGTGCTGGCTAATAACCCGGAGCAGGAAGAGGCCGAGGAAAACATCAGCCTCGACTACCAGGGGGCGGGTCTGGAAATCGGATTCAATGTTGGTTACCTGATTGACGTGCTAGGCGTGTTGGACTCGGATCGTGTGCAATTGACGCTCTCTGATGGCAATAGCTCGGCACTTCTGGAAGAGCCAGGTGGTGGTGATGCGCGTTACGTAGTTATGCCAATGCGCCTGTAATTATAAAATAAACTATATAAAACAGTATCTTGAATCATAATAATGCTGTTCCCATCAGTGATGTAGCGCAACAGTTAACGACAACACCCATGATCCTCTTGGCCGACGATCATGGGTGTTGTCATATTAGTGCCGCGAGTTTTTCTTTTCAGTCCACGCCGAGGCCGCCATGGCGCTTGAACGTCTGCAATTCCAGAACCTGCGTAATCTGGCGCCTGTCGACATGGTGCCAGAGCGAGGAATCAATCTGGTGAGTGGTGCTAATGGCAGTGGCAAATCGAGCCTGCTAGAAGGCATCCATGTACTTGGATTGGCGCGCTCTTTCCGCACCCATAAGCTCAAGCATGCTATCGCCCATGATACGGCAGGTATGACATTGTTCGGGCGTCTGTCGGGAGAGCCATCGCGGCCCTTAGGTGTGCGACGAGATCAGGCGGCTGATGGTCTTGAGATGCGGTTGGATGGCGAAAAAGTCGAGCGTGTCGCACAGCTTGCCCAGGCGTTACCCCTGCAATTGATTAACCCGGATGCTTTCCGATTGCTGGAAGGCTCACCCTCCGCACGGCGTGAGTTTCTCGACTGGGGTGTGTTTCACGTGAAACATGACTTTTTCGATGTCTGGCGCCGCGTGCGGCGCGCCCTCAAACATCGGAACGCGCTGCTCAGGCATGGTAAGATGGACGCTCAGGCACTGAACGTCTGGGATCGTGAGTTTGCTCACTGGAGTGAATGTCTCGATGCCCTGCGCATGGAATACATGCAAGCGCTGGCACCGTTGTTTCAGGCCACGCTTGCCGAGTTGATTGAATTACCCGAGCTCACCCTGCGCTATCAGCGCGGCTGGGACGCCAAGCGCTCACTAGGTGAAGTGCTTGCCGCCGGCCGTGATAGCGACAGCCATATGGGATTTACCCAGACGGGGCCGCAGCGCGCTGACCTACGTATTCGTCTAGGGCGCCGGCCTGCGGTCGAGGTGCTGTCACGCGGCCAGCAGAAGCTGGTTGTCAGTGCTCTCAAGCTGGCTCAGGGGCGATTGCTCGAAGAAATGAACGGACGTACCTGTGTCTATCTGATTGACGATCTGCCAGCGGAATTGGATGGCGAACATCGCCGTCTATTCTGCCAGCTATTGGCTAGCCTCGATTGTCAGGTCTTCGTGACCTGCGTCGAACCCGAAGCATTGGATCGGGTATGGCTGCCAAACACGAATGTCAGAATGTTTCACGTGGAACACGGGCGACTGCACACGGAATGATTTCACGACGGAGAAGCCAATGAGCGAACAGGCTTACGACTCATCGAGCATCAAGGTCCTCAAGGGACTAGATGCCGTACGCAAGCGCCCCGGTATGTATATCGGTGATACCGATGATGGCACGGGGCTGCATCACATGGTGTTCGAGCTGGTGGATAACTCCATCGACGAGGCACTGGCAGGGCACTGTAGCGAAGTCCGGGTGGTCATCCACGCAGACGAGTCGGTTTCCGTTAGTGATAACGGCCGTGGAGTACCGACCGAGATTCACGAGGAAGAAGGCGTCAGTGCTGCCGAAGTTATCATGACGGTACTACACGCTGGCGGTAAGTTTGACGACAACTCCTATAAGGTTTCCGGTGGGTTGCACGGCGTGGGTGTCTCGGTCGTTAATGCACTGTCTGAAGAGCTCAAGCTGACCATCTGGCGTCAGGGTAATGTTCACGAACAGATCTATCGTTACGGCGAGCCGCAAGCTCCGCTGGGTGTTGTGGGCAAGACGGAAAAGACCGGCACTCTGGTCCGCTTCAAGCCTTCCGACCGGACCTTTGCCAATATCGAGTTCCATTACGATATTCTGGCCAAGCGCCTGCGCGAGCTGTCCTTCCTGAATTCCGGTGTGGCGATTCGTTTGATCGATGAGCGCAGCGGCAAGGAAGAGCTGTTCCACTATGAAGGCGGCCTGAAGGCATTCGTCAATCACATCAATACCAATAAGACGCCACTGAATCCTGTATTCCATTTCGAAATGGAGCGCGAGGACGGCATCGTCGTTGAAGTGGCGATGCAGTGGAATGATGGCTTCTCCGAAAATATCTTCTGTTACACCAACAATATTCCGCAGCGTGATGGTGGGGCTCACCTGGCAGGTTTCCGTGCTGCGTTGACGCGTACCCTCAATAGCTATATTGAGGCGGAAGGTTTGCTCAAGAAGTCCAAGGTTGGCACCACTGGCGATGATGCCCGCGAAGGTCTGACCGCGATCATCTCGGTCAAGGTGCCGGACCCGAAGTTCTCCTCGCAGACTAAAGATAAGCTGGTCTCTTCTGAGGTCAAGACTGCGGTCGAGCAGGAAATGGGCCGGTTGTTCTCCGAGTACCTGATCGAGAAGCCCAACGAAGCCAAGGGCATCGTCAACAAGATGCTGGATGCAGCGCGCGCGCGTGAAGCCGCCCGTAAGGCGCGTGATATGACGCGTCGCAAGGGTGCGCTGGATATCGCGGGCCTGCCGGGTAAATTGGCAGACTGTCAGGAAAAAGATCCCAGCCTCTCTGAACTGTACCTGGTCGAGGGTGATTCAGCTGGTGGTTCAGCCAAGCAAGGGCGAGATCGTCGTACTCAGGCGATCCTGCCGTTGAAGGGCAAGATCCTCAACGTCGAGAAAGCACGTTTCGACAAGATGCTGTCTTCTGTCGAGGTTGGCACGCTGATCACTGCTCTGGGCTGTGGTATTGGGCGTGAAGAGTTCAATCCGGACAAGCTGCGTTATCACTCTGTCATCATCATGACGGATGCCGACGTTGATGGTTCGCACATTCGTACCCTGTTGCTGACTTTCTTCTTCCGTCAGATGCCGGAGCTGATTGAGCGTGGCCATATCTTCATTGCTCAGCCGCCGCTTTATAAGATCAAGCGTGGCAAACATGAGCAATACTTGAAGGACGAGCAGGCGCTGCAGGATTATCTGACCGCCACCGCGCTCGACGGCGGCAAGCTGCACGTGAATAGCGAAGCGCCGGGTATTGGTGGTACTCAGCTGGAGACGCTCGTCAGCCAATATCGCGGCGTGATGAAGCGTATTGATCGTTTGGCGCGTGTATATCCTTCTGCTGTGCTGCGCAAGATTGTGCATGCACCGCATATTGATGAAGTGGCCTTGGCCGACGAAGCACAGGTACGGAGTTGGATTAATGGCCTTCAGCATGAGATGGATGAGCTGATTGCCTATGAAGGCGGCCCTCATTACGACTTCAGCATCAGCCACGATACTGAGCGTAATCTCTACCTGCCGGCAGTGACATTAATGGCACACGGTGTCACCAGTGATTATCTGTGGGATATCGACTTCTTCAAGTCTGCCGATTATCGCGAGCTGAGTGAGCTTGGTTCGATGCTTAACGGATTACTGGAAGAAGGTAGCTTTGTCTCGCGTGGCGAGCGCAGGAAAGAAGTCGTTACTTTCTACGAAGCACTCGACTGGCTAATGAAGGAAGCAGCGCGTGGTTTCAGCATTCAGCGCTACAAAGGGTTGGGCGAGATGAATCCGGGCCAGCTGTGGGAAACCACGATGGATCCAGAACATCGCCGCATGCTACGCGTCACCATCGAAGATGCGGTGAGCGCTGACATGATGTTCAATACCCTGATGGGTGATGAAGTTGAACCGCGTCGTGACTTTATTGAGCGCTTCGCGCTGGTCGCCAATCTTGATGTCTGATGGCATGAAGATGTGCGGTAATTAAAAAACGGCCCCTGGTCATTGATCAGGGGCCGTTTTTATAGGACTCCATCAGATAGTCAGCTTGTCAGCCACTTATCGATACACTTTCCAGTCATCTCTGAGGTTGCGATACCAAGGTGATCGACATTATCCATTACTTCCAGTTGCGTTTTTTCATGGAATGGCAGCAGGCTGTTCCCTAGTCGTTCGGCATGAAAGGCTTCATCATGCTCTCCAATCATCGCTAGTAGCGGTACTCCATGTTGAGCCAGCATCGCGAGATCACGCTGATAATGCTGTGGATTGATGCCTTGCATCATTCGCCAGGAATAGGCAGAAGTGGTATTTGAATCACGATATTGTTTCGGGATGTTGAAAGTCAGTACTTCTAAATGATCGCACGCATGAATGCCGAGTCCTGCAAGCAGGCTACAAAGCAGCATTCTCGGTATGTTAGGAGTCGCCCATGTGGAGTCGTGGCGCGTATTGGGAGCGCGATAATGAAGATAGGGTGCCAGCAATATAACTCCGGCAAGGGATATATCTAACGGTTGCCGTCGTAAAATATCAGCAGCAAAGCGCAGTGCCAATCCGCCGCCTGCGGAGTGACCAGCGATGAGTAGAGTGGCTTTTTTCGATAGTGCCAAGGATGTGATGAGATCTTCAATATCCTCTTCCAGCTGCTGACTGTGATCAATATCCCCCCGTCGAGCAGGTGCAGGACCGTGGCCACGTAGATCCGGTGTATGAATGTGATATCCAACCGTTGCGAGCTGTGTCGCTAAGGTGGCGAGATAGCGGCTATCGCTACTGGATCCGTGGATAAGGATGATATGTCTCTCGTCACATAGTTGACTTGCTTCAGATACTTTCATTGCAGAGTAGTGTCGGCACCCCAATGAGCTACCATCACGGCAGGTATAAGGCTCTAGTGAGGCAGGGATTGACCATGTAGCTTTGTCTGCTAGAAAAGTAGTGAAATCAAAAGCATGATCGCTTTTCTCTGGCATTGGTGGTTACCCAGGCAAGTACGGCAAGAAAGAGGTGACTATCTGAATGTTTTAACAGCATAGCGATATTGTCAGGCATGGATCTTTTTTGTAACGAAAAAAAAACCGATCTCTGTATGGGCAGAGACCGGTTTTCAAGCATGAAGCGTTCTATTAATACTCAAGTCAATTAATAACGCTTACATACTGACTTAATGCGCTTGATTCAGGAAGCCTTCGTCAAGCTTCAGCTCTTCATTCAGGTTCACACCAATATTGCGTGACAGGATATTGGTGGCAATCTGCTTGGCTTCTTCCAGAGAGTGCATCTGGGCGGTGCCGCACTGATAGATGTTGAGCTCAGGAATCTCTTCCTGGCGTGCCACGTTCAGCACATCCTGCATGGCAGCAGACCAGGCAGTTGCTACGCGGGCTTCTTCCGGCTCGCCAATCAGGCTCATGTAAAAGCCGGTACGGCATCCCATTGGTGAGAGGTCGATAATTTCGACGTCGTGACCATTGAGGTGATCGCGCATGAAGCCGGCGAACAAGTGCTCAAGAGTGTGAATGCCTTTCTCGGAAAGAATCTCTTCGTTAGGCACACAGAAACGCAGATCGAAAACGGTGATGTTGTCACCCTTCGGCGTTCCCATCTTCTTGGCCACACGTACGGCGGGAGCTTCATGATGGTGTGGTCGACGGTAAAGCTATCCAGTAATGGCATGTGAAGCCTCCAAGCATGAGGGGAAGGAGAGAGCAGGTATTACCTACGCTGTTTCATGCTTGAAGGGTAGCATATCGCTGCCTGTCATTAGAGTGATATGCGACAGTGCGAGCGGCTCGATAGTGCCAGCAGTCAGAGATAGCTCTCGGCCGCCGCTTCACAGCCATTGCAGCTACGCTGGGACTTTCCCGGCTCGCCCTCGGATGGCTCATGATTGAGCTCGCCATCCAGTAGACGATTGGTGAAGTCGGCCAGATTGGCGACTACCAGCACATCCTTCAAGCCTTCACCGTCCGCAAGCGTCTTCTGTCCCTTGCCCGTCATGACCAGCGCCGCACGACAACCTGCCTTCTGACCCGCCACGAGATCACGCAGGCTGTCTCCCAGCATCCACGCACCATCAAAATCAGGGATCTGGAGTGCGTCTTGAATCTGGTGTAGCAGGCCTGGCTCGGGTTTACGGCAGTCACAGCCATCATCCGGACCATGCGGGCAGTAAGCGATGTGTGCGATGTCACCGCCTGCGGCTTTCACCAGTTGAATCATCTTGGTGTGCATGGCCTCAAGCTCGCGGTGACCAAAATGGCCACGGGCGATACCGGACTGATTGGTCGCGACGGCCACGGTATAGCCAGCGCGGGTCAGGCGTGCGATGGCCTTGATGGAGGTAGGATATTCGATCCACTCTTCAGCGTTCTTGACGAAGGCGTCGGAGTCTTCGTTGATGACTCCGTCACGGTCGAGCACGATCAGTTTACGCATGGTCAACTCTTCACATCAGGGCAGTCAGGGGCGTCAGCCAGGCTGCTTGTCAGGGGGTCGCCGCTTGCCTTGAGGAAAAGTCGTGACCATGGTCACGACATGACGCTCACACGGGTAAACAGGCAAATGGCGCCGAGTGCTTGGAGACATGAACCTTGCAGTAACATGCTGCTGAATTTCTCGAACACTGTTTCTATACTGGGATTCTAGTGCGACCTAGGTAGGGTATCAAGGCGGAATTTGTGACTTTCACCGCTGTTTGCGTGAAATCCTGTCACGCAACGCCATATTCCATGATGCTCAACA
>NZ_JEMF01000016.1 GCF_000591415.1 Cobetia crustatorum
AACTTAAGACCAAGCACTTACCTAGAAAGCTACAGCCTAATAAGTGGTTCAGTTCTCTTAGTAGCGGGAGCTGGTTTTTAGGAGTAAATTGACTTAGCCAGCGATCTACGTGTTGTTTATCAGGAACTGGTATTTCTCCTGATCGATAAGCACTTATTTTTTCAGCCACCTGAGAAAGTAAATTATCACGTTCTACCATAAATTATCCATATGTCAAGAAGTGTCATTGTTAATGGTTTTTGTTTTTATAACTTTTTAAATATAGTATTAATAAATCAGTAAATGTGCAAATGCTTTATCATCACCTCATACCTCACCCATTCCCGATAAAATCCGTCCAGACGTTCTGTCTCGCTGAGGTGTGTTACCTCGGCGAGGCGTTCGCGTGCGTCCAGGGGCAGCATGGCGATGCGGGCGTCGAGGTCGTGGGCGTGGCGGGGGTTGCGGTATTCGAGGTCCAGTCCGAGTGGGGCGGTGGCGAGGCCGACGAGCACATGGCCGTGGCGGTGGGCGATGGAGACGTAGAAGTCTGCAGGCAGTGCAGGGTGGTGGGGTGCCTGGCCACGCGGCGACCAGTCGTCTAGTGGAAGCTGGATACCCTGAGCCGCGGCGAGTTCACACAGCAGCACACGGGCGAGATGGGATTCGGCTTCGCGTTGCTGGCGACGGCGGGCCTTGGCGGGCGATGGCCGGCTGACGGGCACATGCGAGGATGATGCGTCAGTTGGCGGATGTGACTCAGTGATGACCGTGTTATCCACAGCCGCTTGTCGCTCGCCCAATGATGGCGTGGCCGAGCGCTTGGGGGCAGCAGGCGGGATCATCACACACGCCTCGGCCAGCCACAGGTGGGCTGGCCGAGAGGTTGAAGCAGAGGCTGGGCCTGATGCTGATAGCGATGTAGACGGCGCGCCGCTTGCCGCCAGCGAGGCGGCGAGGGCATGAGGATCATGCGAGATCAGTGGCTCGGCGCTCAGTGAGCCAGAGCCTTCAGATGCACCACGGCCCAGCACCACACAGCGGTAGGCGGGGTAATCGGTCGGGCGCGTCGCTGGTTCATCTGCCGCGTTTGCCGTGTTGCCCTCACTTGCCTCGCTCACGTCACTGGTCGCCCTCGTCATCATCAGCGTTGATTAGTTCTTGGGATGCAGAATCACCAGATCACCGCGCAACGCGACGCCAGAGACGATATTGCCCGCGTGGCATTCGTACTTCTCGGCGCTGGTGTAGGGCACATTGTCGTAATCGCTGCGAATGTTGATCACCGCATTGGCACCATATTCACGCGCCTTGTCCTGCAGCTCACGCAGTGCAGAGAGGAACACCCAGCGGCAGGCTTCTGCATCGCTTTTGTTGGTCGAGTTGGTCTTGGGATTCGCCCGCGCCCAGCCACGTTTCTCGATGCGTTCGTAGGGCTTGTTTTCACCGAAGAAGAAAGCGACATCATTCCCCAGTCGCTGGCTGGCCGCGGTGCTGGCCATCACGGGCATGATCGGCAGGAAGTGTTGCGTATCCCGCGCTGCCGCCGGTGCAGAGGCCAGCAGGCCTGCCGAACCGATCAGCATGGCGGCGCCCAGCGCCAGCACACGGGCCGAGCGTACTGCGCGCGCGATGCGCGACAGGGACGAGAACTGCTGATGAACGAATGACACCATCTGAATCTCCTCATGAATCTATGAACGGCAGTGTGAGCGGAAAGGCACGAATCGCGGACGGCTGCGGAGCAATGGTGGTGCTTGTCATACCTTAGCCCATGCAGCGGGCGCGTATCTTGCGCCAGAACTTGCTCGCTGCAAAGTCGTCCAGTCGCGACACCTTTCCTGCGCCCTCAAACGCTGATCAGTCGCCTTGCCAGCGGCGCAGAATCAGCGAGGTGTTGATGCCACCGAAGGCGAAGTTATTGCTCATCACGGTGTCTGTCTCGATTTCGCGTCCATCGGCGCGCAGATAATCCAGCGCAGCGCAGCGCGGGTCTACGTTCTCCAGATTGGCGGTGCCGTGGAACCAGCCATCGCGCATCATCTCGATGGCGATCCAGGCTTCAAGTGCGCCACAGGCGCCCAGCGTATGGCCGGTAAAACTCTTGAAGGCGCTGATGGGCGTGCCATCACCGAATACGGCATGAGTCGCGTGACTCTCGGCGATATCGCCGCGCTCGGTGGCGGTGCCGTGGGCGCTGACATAGCCGATATCAGAAGCCGAGACACCGGCATCTTCCAGCGCCATGCGCATGGCGGCTTCCATCATGTTGGCGTCAGGCTGGGTGACGTGGCGGCCATCGGAGTTGGTGCCAAAGCCGAGAATCTCGGCGTGGATGGTCGCGCCGCGCGCACGGGCGTGCTCCAGCTCTTCCAGAATCAGCGTGCCGGCGCCTTCGCCGATCACCAGCCCATCACGTTCGGCATCGAAAGGTCGCGGTGAACGCTCTGGATGGTCATTGCAGGTGCTGGTCGCGAACAGGGTGTCGAACACGGCGGCATCGGCGGCAGAGAGTTCTTCACAGCCACCGGCCACCATCGCGGTCTGGCGACCGAAGCGGATGGCCTCATAGGCATAGCCGATGCCCTGGCTGCCGGAAGTGCAGGCGCTGGAGGTGGTGTGAATCCGTCCCTTGATACCCAGGAAGACGCCGATATTGACCGGCGCAGTGTGCGCCATCATGCGGATGTAGGAGTTGGCGTTGAGGCCATCGGTGGAGTGGTTGATCAGCATGTTGCCGAAGTCCGCCACCGCGTCCGGCTCACCGGCAGAGGCCCCATAGGCGATGCCCATCTGGCCGCTCTCCTTGAGCGAGCTGTCTGCCAGCCCCGCTGCCTCAAGCGCCAACTCACTGGAACGCGTCGCCAGCTGTGCAACGCGGCCCATGCTGCGTAGTGCGCGGCGGTTATAGTGCTTGGGGAGCGTGAAGTCACTGACGGGCGCGCCGAGACGCGTGTTCAGGCCGTCGTACTTGTCCCACTCCTCGATATAGCGAATGCCGGTATGGCCTGCCTTGAGGTTGGCGCGCAGCGTCGGCCAGTCATTGCCGATCGGCGAGAAGCCATGCATGCCGGTGACGACGACGCGGTGACCGCGTATGGAAGATGTTGCTGTCATCAGAACATGCCTCCATTGACGGCGATGGTCTGACGCGTGATGTAGCCGGCATCCTTCGAACACAGGAAGGCCACGGTGGCAGCGACTTCTTCTGCCTCACCGGCACGGCGCATCGGAATCATCTTCAGCGCCTCTTCCATCTCGACACCGTCGGTCATCTCGGTATTGATCACGCCTGGCGCGACCGCGTTGACGGTGATACGGCGCTTGGCCAGCTCTACCGCCAGTGCCTTGACCGCCCCGATCAGCCCTGCCTTGGCGGCGGAATAGTTGACCTGGCCACGGTTGCCCATCATGCCGGAGACGGACGACATCACGATGATGCGGCCCGGCTTGCGGCGGCGCACCAGCGGCATTGCCAGCGGTTTGACCACGTTGTAGAAGCCATCGAGGTTGGTGCGAATCACGCTGTCCCAGTCTTCATCAGTCAACGCGGGAAAGGCGTTGTCGGCATGAATGCCGGCGTTGCAGATGACGCCGTAATAGCAGCCGTGTGTCTCGATATCGCTTTCAAGCGCCAGCTTGGCCGCGGCGCGGTCTGCGACGTCAAAGCACAGGATGCGCGATTCGCCGCCCAGCGTGGTGATCTCGCGAGCAACTTCTTCGGCGGCATCGCGGCGTGAGCGACAGTGCAGCACGAGGTTGTAACCGTCGCGGGCGAGACGCAGTGCGATGGCGCGGCCGATACCCCGACTGGAGCCGGTGACCAGAATCCACTCGCGACTGTGGGTGACAGGGCTGGCGTCAGGGCTGCTATCAGGGATGGCGTCAGAAGAGGGCATGGCAGACATCAGGGATTTCCTTGCAATGAGGCACCGGCAGCATCCTGCTGTCCGGGTGAGGAAAGGGGAGCGTTGGAATCGTTGTTGGTTGAGCTGTCAGTAGAGCTGTCGGCAGCGTCGCTTGGTTCGAAGACATTGACTCCGGCGTTGGCGACACGGATACCGTTGTCATCGCTGATCTGTGCCGTGAAGGCACCCAGACCGTTATTGGCGCGATAGTCGAGCTGAACATGAATCTGCCAGCGATGCGCGCAGGCGAAAGCGGCGACCTCACTATTGAAACGGCGGCTGCCGAGCAGAAAGCCGACGCGTGGTGGCTGCCCGCTACGCGCGGCCTGCATGCCAGACCACGCAGCGATGGCCTGTGCCATCCACTCAAGTCCCACCCAGCCGGGAATCACGGACTGGCCGTCGGCGTCAGGTTCGGCGAACAGATCATCCGCAGTGGGGCAGATATCGGCACTCAGCGAGGTATCATCGCAGGCCAGTATGCGGTCCAGCAGGCACATGCCCATCTCATGCGGAACATAGGGGCCAATGTCACAGGGCAGGGTCGGCCAGCTATCCGAGGGCGATGTCAGCATGTAGAAGGCTCCTTGGTCAGCTTGGCAGATGGCTCCGTAAACCGTTCTGTCGAGACTGGATGGCGTTCCAGCACCAGCGAGATATTGTTGCCACCGAAGGCGAAGGCATTGCTCATCACGCGCAGTGGCGGGGTCTCAGGGCGATCACGATAGACGATGTTCAGCGCGGCCAGCGCAGGGTCGAGCGCCTGACGCGGCGTGGCATGGGGCGGCAGTCGGCCGTGTTGCAGCGTCAGCCAGCAGAAGGCGGCTTCCAGCGCACCACAGGCTCCCAGCGTGTGGCCGGTCAGTGCCTTGGTCGAGCTGACGGCGGGCATCAGCGTGTGAGCGTCATCTGTGCTTTCTGCGCCTTCGGCGTCTTGGGAAAACAGGCGGCTGATGGCCAGGCTCTCCATCACATCGTTGAGCGGCGTGGCCGTGCCGTGCAGATTGATGTAGTCGATCTCGCTGGGCGAACGCCCGGCATTGGTGAGCGCGGCACGCATCGCGGCCTCGGCACCGCTACCCTCGGGGCAGGGTGCCGATATGTGATGGGCATCGCTGGATTCGCCGACGCCGGTCAATTGCACGCCGCCGGTTTCCCGCGTGACCACGAACAGCACTGCGGCCTCACCGAGATTGATGCCATCGCGCGCCGCGCCCAGTGGTAGGCATTCGTTACGACTGACGGCTTCCAAGCTCATGAAACCCTTCACCGTCATGTGGCACAGACTGTCGGCACCGCCAGCAATCACCGCATCACACTGACCAGAGGCCAATAAACGGCGTGCACTGGCGAGTGCCTTGGCGCTGGACGTACAGGCAGTGGAGAGGGTGTAGACCGGCCCGCGCGCACCACTCAGCCAAGCGACGCACTCGGCGGGCGCGCCCAGCTCCTGACGACGATATTCAAAGCTCGTCGGCCAACTATCAGCGCTGTCTGTCCCCTGCGCCACGCTGGCGCGGTGTGCCTCCATCGCGGCTTCCGTTTCGCCGATGCCGGAGGTACTGGTGCCGAGCACCACGCCGATGCGCTCCGGCTTGATGCCTTGCTGACGCAGGGCATCAAGCTCTGGTGTCAGCTGCTCCAATGCGGTTGCCAACAGGCGATTGTTGCGCGAGCGCATGGGTGCCGGCCACTCACTGTCATCCACCAGCGGCGTGGTGACGCGGCCCAGCGGCAGTGGTGTGCCGGGGCTGAAGTCATCACTGATACGCAACCCACGGCTAGCGCTGAACAGGGCGCTGGAAATCAGCCCGTGATCGGCGCCTAGCGGGCAGACGATACCGGGGCGTGACAGACGGCAGGCGGAGCGGGGGCTTGCGGTATTAGCGCCCAAGCCAGCCGGTGAGGTCGCCGTCGAGCCAGCAGCCGAGGATGAAGCGATATCAGTCATGCGTAGACGGTTCCAGTGAGGCCAGTTCAGGAGAAACGGTGTTGAGAGAAACGGTATTGAGAGAATCAGTATTGAGAGAATCAGTGTCGAGAGAATCAGTGTCGAGAGAATCAGTGTTGAAAGAAACAGAGGGCAGTGGTGTCAGCACAAGTACTCGCCCCGATGCGGGATCGCTCAATGAGACACGGCCCTGTGCGTCGCGGTCCAGCTCGGCGATGACGTCATTTCCCTGACGGATGATGCGCTGCGCGGGCTGATTCGGGTGCTGCCAGTCGCCGGCCTGGACCAGCTGCCAGTCAGTGCCCATGAAGGCCTTGTCGATGGCAGCTTGCGGCCAATGCACCCAGCTGATGCGGCGCGCTAGCCAGTCAGCGGTGAAGGGCAGCTTTTCCAGCACGTCGGGGCGCGCATTCTCGAAGCGGCTGCCGTCGTTGTCATGTACCAGCGTCAGCAGGCGCTGGCCCTGCACGCTGAGCAACACCAGTCGCATGGCCTCCGGCGATTGGCGCAGCACTCCGAGCAATGGCGGCAGGCGGGGGGAGGCATCGTCCATCACGGCCTTGCCGTTCTCATCCATACGCTCCATCCGCAGGCTCAGACGTTGTGTCGTCGTGTCTTGCAAGCTGGAGAGTGCCGGCATCGGGCTTTGCGCGCTCAGTGGTTGTGGGGCGAACAGGCTACATCCGCTCAGCAATAGGCTGGCAGCAAGCCCCAGACCAGCGGCGAGCAGCGGTCGGCAGCGCGTGCGCAAGTTACACGCAGCATCAGAGGGGCGCGTCGAGACAGTATCAGCGGAAACAGGCAGGGAGTTCATGACGGTATTTTACCTTTTCTGGCTGCTGGCTGCCGTGTGTCATGCGCACTGGCAGAGAGCGTTGCCAGGGCTGTGAGGCGACGACGGCTGGCACTGACGAAGGGATTCTTTTCATCCCAGGCGTAACCGGCGAGTACGGCGCTGATCATCTGGCGAATACGCAGATGCGGGTCAGGGTGGTAGATGATGTCGGGCAGACGACCGTCATACCAGGCCGTGACGAATTCACGGAATACGTTGATGCCACGGCGCAGCGGTTGCTCGAACTCGCTGGCCCAATCCGGGCGCTGGCTTTCATCGGTGCAGGCCAGTTCGCGCTCGACCAGCGGCATCGCACGCAGCGCTGATTCCAGCGCGATGGTGACGCCGGAGGAGAATACCGGGTCGAGAAACTCCCCCGCGTTGCCGAGTAGTGCATAGCCTGGCCCATGCAGACGACTGACATCAGCGCTGTAGCCGCCGAGCGATTGCACGGCATTGGCTGGCGTGGCATCACGCAGCAGCTCGTTCAGACGCGGTTCTTCATTGACCCACTGCCAGAGACGCTGCTGTTTGTTCAGGGAATTTTCTGAATCATCGCCGGTTGCCTCGATCAGCTCACGCGGACCGACCACGCCCAGCGAGGCGCGGCCATGGGTGAACGGAATCAGCCAATACCAGACATCAGGATGTACGGGATGCGAGGCGATCAGGATATTGTCGCGGTGATAGCCTTCGGCAGGCGGCGTGAGGCCTGCGATGCCGTCATGGACATGCCCGAACAGCGCGACGCGTGGCTCCAGACGTGGGTCGCGTTCGAGGGATTCGAGACGCGCCAGCACGCGGCCATAGCCACTGGCATCGAGCACGAAGGCGGCTTCCAGCTCACGGCCATCTTCAAGCGTGAGGCGTGGGCCCTCGTTGCCCTCGGCGGCGCGAAAGCCGTTGACGGTCACACCGAATTCGACCTTGGCACCGTATTCGCGTGCGCCCTCGATCAGGCGCTGGTCAAAGTCAGCACGCTCGATTTGCCAGGTGGTGCCCGGCCCGTCACTGAACTTGTCGCGAAAGTCGATGTGACGATGTTCGCCACGCCGCGTGAAGGCCGCGCCAGTCTTGGGCTGGTAGTCCCCTGCTTCGGCGTAAGGCATCAGTCCACAGGCTTTTAGATGTTGCATGCAGCGTGGCAGCAGGCTCTCGCCAATCGAGAAACGCGGGAAGTGGCTGCGCTCCAGCACGCGTACGGCATGGCCCGCCCGTGCTAGCCACGCTGCCGCTGCCGCGCCTGCCGGGCCTGCGCCGATGATGATGACCTCTTTTGCTTGATGCCTGCTCAAATCGGTGTGTGAGTCGCGTGCCTTATCCATGGCGTCGTCCCCTGTTGTTATATGGTGTGCGAGCTATCGTGTTGCTGTCATGAGCGAGCGAAGGGCACCAGACACCAGGTGGCGGTCAAGCCCAATAGGCAGGCCAGCCCCAATGCGGCTAACGCCGGTGTCTGGCTGAAGCTCAATAGTCCAAACGCTAGCAGGCTGGAAGCGCACGATAGTGAGATCGCCAGCAGGCTGGCCTGTGAGGCGCGGCGACTGTCTTGTGTAGCAGCTTCGTCTGTTCGTGGGCTGTGTCGGGGCGTCGCAGGGTGCTCGGCACAGAAAATGCCCGCATCAAGACCAATCCCCAGTACCAATAGCAGCCCGAGCAGATGGAACAGATTGAGGCCGGTTCCAGCGAGCGTCAGCACCGAGAGTGTCAGTACCAGTCCGCCCAGTGGTGGCAACAGTGCTCGCCAGCTGGCGCGGCGATAGCGCAGCGCCAACAGCAAGCTGATCAGCACGATGGCGCTGCCGACCAACCACGCCATCTCGCTGCGAATTCGCCCCAGCGTGTGGGAGAGACGTGCGACCTGATCGACGTATTCGAGGGTTGGGTCGCCAGCGGCAAGTGTCTCCAGTGCGTCACCAGCGGCCGAATTGACGGCGCCGAAGCGCACGATGCCGACGGCTGAATCCTGCTCCTTTAACCACAACCGCTGGCCCATCTCGCCTGCCGGCAGCGCGACCCAGTCAGCAGGCAGCAGCGGGTGTGCATTCTCCAGCGCTTTTTCTGCGCGCTCAACCAGTGCCACCGGCAAGCCTGCTTTGCTGAGCACTTCCGGCAACAGTGTTGTCGTGCGCTCACGCTGGGCACTCAGATTGGCTTCTTGCTGGGCGAGCGTCGGCAGCTGCTGAGCAAGGCTCGCCCAGTGGCCAAGTTCTCCTTCATCGGCAAGTCGCGTCAAGGTTGGCTCCAGCTGATGCAGGCGCTCCAGCAGGGCGGGGCCATCGTCAGCACGCACGATCAGATAGCGCAGGCCATCCGGTTCGGCGAGCAGACGCTGCACCTCACGTTGCTGGTCGATCAGCGTTTGCGGTGACGGATTGAGTTGGGTGAGGCGGTCGTCACTGCGCAGCCCATAAAGACTGATCAGTGCAGCGGCCAACACCAGCGTCAGCAGTGCCCAGCTGCGCTTGCCGGGGATGCAGCGCGCCAGCCATGCGGCACAGCGTGCGGCAGGCGAATCTTCGCGAGTCGCCTGTGCCGATAATGCAAGATGCGGCAACCACAGGCGCACGCTCAGCCAGGCGCCGATCAATCCCAGCGCGGCAAACATGCCCATCTGGCGCAGGCCGGGCATGGGCGTCAGCGTGATCGCCAGATAAGCAGCCAGACTCGACAGCAGTCCCAATGTCAGGCCCGGCCACAGTCGTGCGAGACCTCCCGCGGGCGCCAGACGGCGCATGCATTCCAGGTGCAGCACATAGTCGATGGAGATGCCGATCAGACTGGCCCCGAACGCCAGTGTCAGTACATGCAGGCTGCCGAAGGTCCACCATGTCAGCGGCAGGGCAAACAGGACGCCGGTCGCGACCGGCAACAACAATAGTGGCAGGCGACGCGGCGTGCGGAACACTGCCCACAGCAGTAGCAGGATGCCGATCAGCGAGCCTAGCCCAATGGTCGACATCTCGTGTTTGGCTTGACGTGCACCGGCACTGGCGTGGAACACCAGTCCTGACCGCAGCAGGCGTACCTCGGGATAGGCCGCTATCACGGTGCTTAGCGCCTGTTGCAGTTGCTGCTGGTCTTCCATGGCATAGGCGCTGCCGGTCAGCGTGGCGCTGATCAGGCGATAGCCGGTACTGGCTGGCGTGCCTTCCTGTGCATCAGGGTCGCGCAGCAATAGCTGGCCGCCACTCAGACGCAGATTGTCGGGCGTCAGCATTGCCTGCCAGGCGCTGCCCAGCCCGAACGGATCACGCACCAGATCACGCTGTCCGCCGGGTTGGAAGAGTTGCTTGAGCGCACGCGACTGCCACTGTTCATCATTTAGCGAGCGCAGTTCAGGTGCGATCAGCGCCGGTTGTACTTCGGTCGGCAGACGCAGGCTTTCGAGGCTACGGGCGTCATCCAGTGTCGTGAGTGGTGCCAGCGCGTCGCGCAATGCTTTCGCCGCCGCGTCGCGCCTGGCCACTGACGC
Organism: Cobetia crustatorum; assembly: GCF_000591415.1. Lineage (GTDB taxonomy): Bacteria > Pseudomonadota > Gammaproteobacteria > Pseudomonadales > Halomonadaceae > Cobetia > Cobetia crustatorum. Next base: position 10,149 of record NZ_JEMF01000016.1, read on the forward strand.
CTGGCGAGTGTCAGCAGCCCCCAGCAGGATGACCAGCCGAGTGGCGGTGTCATCAAGGGATTCGGCGCGCGCGGCCAGTGGACTGCGCTCCTGCTGGGGCAGCATGGCGGTAATACGGGTATCAATCGCACCTCGCCACGGGCTCTGTGGCACCAGCTTGAGGGCGAGCAGCACGGCACACAGCAGCAGTACGCAGGCCCATCCCCAGCGCCAGCCGCGACGATCAAGGCCCTTGGGAGCTGCGACAGCGCCTGATTCGGGAGGCGAAGGCGTCATTCAGCGCACTGGCTGCGCGGCGTCAGCGTCAGGTTGAGGCGATCACCATCGGTACTGTTCAGTGTCAGGTGTTCAAGCCAGCTGCTGCCGTCAATCTCGAGGTGCTCGATGGCCTCGGCCAGCTGGGCATTGTTGGGCGTGAGCGTGGCCTGCCAATCCTCCGGCGTGCCCGTGAGCGTGAGATCAAAGTGCTCCTCAAGTGCCTGCCAGTCGCCGTGGAAGAAATTGATCAACAGTTCTGCCATGGCTTGCTGGTCCGCGGGCAGCTTTTCTCCGTTCGGGCCCTGGCCTGATTCGGGGCGCATCTCGAGACGGTTTTCGATGGGGGACGTGGTTTCCCACACCAGCTTCGGGCGAGACGGGATCTCCCAGTAGGGCAAAGTGCCCTTGGCTTTTGACATCGACCCCGACATCTTCCAGCCAGCGCACCTGCTTGAAGTCACCACAGGTTGGTGCGGTGCGCGCCAGTTGTTCGGTCAGTGCGCGCGCGTCAAATTCGGCAGCGTAAGCAGATGGCAGCGATGCGCTGAGCATCACGAGACAGGTAGCCGCCGCAAGGGCGGGTAGGCGAAGCAGGCGTAGCATCATGAGTGAGAGACTCCTGTATGGCCGTTGGCATCCTTCTCCGGCGCGACTTTGGGCAGTGCTTCAGACATCTCTGTCGATTGCTGTTCAGATAGCTGAATCGCTTGCCAGTTCATTAGTCGGTCGGCCAGCACGCGCGGCGAAGCCAGCAGCATCTCGCCATCCTCAAGGCCCACCGCGACCTGCACGCTGTAACCTCGTGTCAGTCGCTTGCCGCTCTCGGCATCGCGAATCACATAGTCGAGCTTGAGGCGGTTCTCCCACTCACGCAGGCGCGCAGTGATCGCGATGCGCTGACCGAAGCGTGCCGGGCCTGCATAGCGCAGGCGCAGATCAATCACCGGCCATGCGAAGCCAGACTCGCGCATCTGCGAGTAGTTGTAGTCGAGCATGTCGAGCAGCTTGCAGCGCGCGATCTCGAGATAGCGCACGTAATGGCCGTGCCAGGCGACTTCCATCATGTCGACGTCGTGGAAGGGCACTTCCATCTCAACCGTGGCGGTCGGCATCGGCGTTTCCGTGGGCTGGTTCATGGCTGTCTGCTCGCTCATGCGTTGGCCTCGTCTGTGCTTAGTGCCCAGTGGCGCTCACGAATGCGCGCGCACAGCAGGCGCAGATCGGCCTCCAGGCCGCGGTCTTCTTCAAGGCGTGCGATGTCGTGGCGCAGCTCGCTGACGAAGGCCGCCAGTACCGGCGGCGTGCCGCTGTCTCCGGCCAGTGCAGCACGTTGCTCGGTGCCTTGAATCGCGGCATGCAGAGTGGCCGCGGCGACCTGCTCGACCAGCGTCAGTACCCGCAGCGCATCACGCGCGGCGATGGTGCCCATGCTGACCTTGTCCTGATTATGGCACTCGGTGGAGCGTGAGAAGACGCTGGCAGGCATGGTCTGCTTGAGGGCTTCTGCCGTCCAGGCCGAGGCACCGATCTGCACCGCCTTGTAGCCATGGTTGAGCGCTGCGCGTTCCGGTGTGGCACCACTCAGATTGCTGGGCAGGCCGCGGTTGTAGCGACTGTCGACCAATAGCGCCAGCTGGCGATCGAGCAGGTCGGCCAGATTGGCGACCGCTATCTTGAGACTGTCCATCACCATGGCGACATGGCCGCCGTAGAAGTGGCCGCCGTGCAGGATCTTGCCAGCATCGACGTCAATCAGCGGATTGTCGTTGGCGCTGTTGAGTTCGGTTTCGAGGAAGCTGCGCCACCAGTCGAGACTGTCTTCGACCACGCCGATGACGTGCGGCGCGCAGCGCGTCGAGTAGCGGTCCTGCAGACGTGGTGAGTTGATCGGTGTGGCATCAACTTCTGGCGCTGCCGGATGCGCGAGATCATCACGCAACCACTGCGCCACGCGCGCCTGACCGGGATGTGGCTTGGCGGCAAACAGGTCAGCGTCGAAGTGGTAGGGATTACCCTCCAATGCCTGCACCACCAGTGCGGTGATACGGCTGCTCAGACGACTCAAGTAGGTGGTACGGCTGAAGGCGAGGGCGGCCAGTGCTGTCATCACTGCGGTGCCATTCATCAGTGCCAGCCCCTCCTTGGGACGCAGCACGTAGGGCGTCAGCCCATGTTCAGCGAACACCTCGGCAGTCGGTCGCAGCGCATGGGGTTGATCGGCGGCTGGGCGTATCCACACCTCGCGTTCACCACACAGCACGGCGGCCACGTAAGACAGCGGCGTGAGATCACCGCTGGCGCCGACGGAGCCTTCTTCAGGAATACGCGGCAGTATGTCGTGATTCAGCAGCCAGGTGAGGCGCTCCAGCAGGGCGACGCTGACGCCGGAGACGCCACGACATAGCGAGACGAGGCGCACCATGACGACCGCGCGACTGCTGACCACGTCCAGATTCGCGCCCATGCCGCAGCCGTGGAAGGTATACAGGTGCCGCGGCAGCGCTTCGAGATCGTCAGCACCCTGTACGGCACGCGTCACGGAATCGCCGTAACCGGTCGTCACGCCGTAGACCACGCCTTCTTCTTCCAGCAGCCGCTCCAGCAGTGCCGGGCCGGCCTCGATACGTGCGCGGAAGGTGGGGTCATCACTGAGGCACACCTCAAGGCGACCTTCAGCGACGTCAATCAGTTGTTCGAGGCTGATCTCCCGACCATCGAGAATCAGGGCCGATGAGCTGGCGGTAACAGGCTGTGGCATGACGGAGTTCCAGACGAAAAGAAAAAGTGGCGGAGATCAGGCGTTGTTGTCAGTACTTGGCGTGCTGTCAGTGCTGTCAGGTGCGGGCTCATTGCTGGGCGCCTGATGCCAGAAATCGAAAAAGTTGAACCATTGCAGTGGATGGCGTTTCACGCGTGCTTCGAGATGTTCGGCGTGGCGCTGAATGGCCTGGCGAATCCAGTCCTGGCGTGCGCTGCGCTTGATCTCACGGCTGTCATCAAAGGGCGCAAAGTCGACCCGAAAACGCGGGTGAGCGCCGCCATGTTCACGCACGCAGCCCAAGGTATAGACGTTACAGCGCAATAGCGCCGCCAGCATGAAAGGGCCTTCCGGAAAGGGGGCGGACTCACCCAGGAAGTCACAGTGATGCACGCGTGGCTTGAGCGGTGAGGCCGCTGTGTTAACCGCGGCCTCACCGCTCTCGTCCTTGTCAGCCGCGCTTTTATCAGCAGGCGCTGTGTCGGTGGTGGGTGGAATCGACACGCGGTCGGCGGCAATCACCACGAAGCCACCGCGATTGACGCGATCACCCAAGGCCATCGCCGTGGCGGGCGTGATATCACTGACTTCTATTACCTGCGGCGGCTTGCGGCCGGTGGCCTGCTCCAGCAATTGATTGAATTTCTCGGCATGGCGCGTATGGACCAGTGCGCACAGGTCGATGTCATTGCGCTCACCGATCGCATTGATGACATCGAGGTTGCCGTGGTGGGCGACAAGAATGACACCGCCTTCGCGACGCAGTGCTGCCTGGCGCAGGTCTTCCGGGCCGGTGCCGGCGAGTGAGGTGAGAGGAATCTCACCACTCCAGGCGGACACCTTGTCCATCACGGCCTCACCGAACTGCATGAAGTGGGCGAAGCTACGCGCCCAGAGACGCAGGCCGCTGAGTGTGGGCTCGAGACGCGTCAAGTAATCGAAGGAAGCACGCCGTGCACTGCCGCGTAACAGGAAGTACCACACCAGGACGGGAAATAGCGCGATGCGGAACGGCCAGGCGCCCAGTCGGCGGCGAATGACCACCATCAGACGCATGCCGCTCAACGAGCCGGTCTCCGATAAGCGTGACCAATGCGTCATTCGTGCCTCTCTGAAGGAGTAGTGGGACTGTCGTTTGATGCACCACGTTTGCTGAACGTACGCCACGCAAGCTTGGGTGAGCGCAGTAGCATGCCGAAGAACAACCGGGTATGCATGGCGCTGATCAACAGGTTGTCGTGCCCGGGCCGGAAGTGACTGATGCCATCGGTGGGATAGCTGACCCGCACGGGCAGGTTGGCGACCTCGCCACCGGCCCAATACCAGCGCACCAGTATCTCGGTATCAAAGGACATGCGGTCACCGCAGTCATGCCTCAGCAGCAGGCGATTGGTGGCGGCGATCGGATAAAGGCGCACGCCGCACATGGTGTCGCGGATCGCCAATGACAGCGTGTTTATCCACACCCAGACGTGCGAGGCATAGCGGCCGTAGAAGCGGATGCGCGGCACGCTGGCATCGTATTCGGGATAGCCGATCTGCAGGCAGTCGGGATTTTCCTGCATACCCTTCAGAAAGGCGGGCAGGTCACTGACATCGTGCTGGCCATCAGCATCTATCTGCAGGGCATGCGTAAAGCCGAGCTGCTCGGCAGCGGCAAGGCCGCTACGCACCGCCGCGCCCTTGCCGCCATTGTGCTTGCGACGCACCAGGTGATGGCCTGCGGCAGCCAGTTGATCCAGCACCTCGGCACACGGCGCATTGCAGCCATCGTCGATCAGCACAATGGGCATCCCGAGCGGTGCAAGACCGGCACAGACTCTCGCGATGGTAGCGGGATGGTTGTAGACCGGAATGATCACGCAGGGGCGTAGGCATTCATCTTCGGCTGGCAAGGGCGCGTGAGACTGGCTCATGACGCCTCCTGTGAGTGTGCAGGCGGCTGGGAGGATAGAGATGTCGGTGACTGCCTGAATGATGATTCAGATAGCGGCGATGCACCACTGACGCTATAGCGCAAGCGACCGCTGGCATGCAGACCGGCGCTGGAGGCGAGGCGGAAGTCGATGCGCAGCCCGTGGCTATCATGAGTCAATGTGGCGTCGAGCGTGAAGCGCATGCCCGGTAGCAACAGGCTGGAGAACTTGATGCGTTCCAGTCGAATGAAGCGCGCTTCGTCGACTTGCTGGCCATCGAGATGCAGACGTTTGCCGAGATCGCGTGCCCACTTGAGCATCACCACACCGGGCACCAGCGGCTGTTGTGCAAAATGGCCTTCGAGGTAGATCAGGCTGTCAGGTACCTCGGCCTCCAGCGTCAGTTGCTCTGGCCCACTCGAGCGCTCGCCTAGCCAGCGTGGCAGGCGGTGATCGTCGAGATCAGCAAACAGGCGTGCGATTGCCTCACTGGTGAACTTGCCTTGAGCATTGAGTGGCAAGCGAGTGACGAAGCGCCAGTAGCGCGGTAGCGCGATGCGCTCGAAGGCTGGCATCAGCGCACGTCGCAAATGCGCAATGAGTGCGCGGCGGGTGTTGTGATCGTGCGGGAGTGCGTCCGGTGCCATGACGATCACGGCGCCGAGACGATGCTCGCGGGTGGGCATCGGCAGGCAGCGTATTTCCAGTACATCCGACTGCTCGTTCAGGCAGCGTTCCACCGCGCTCAGTGAGATACGTTTGCCGGCCAGCTTGACCAGTCGATCACTGCGCCCGAGTAGACGAAAGCGCTGCTGGCCGTCTTGGTACTTCTGTTCGCAGACTTCCGCTCTGTCGGCCTGTGGCCACCATTCGGTGGGCATATCGAGGAACGGTGAGCGTAACCAGAGGCTGCTGGCTGGCGTCGGTGCCTCTTGGCTGGAAATATTTTCTTGGCCCTCGTCAGAAAAACGCAGCTCCACGCACGGCAGGGGGCTCCACTCTGCACCGTCACGTTGACGACGCTGGGCGATGCCACCGGTCTCGGTGCTGCCGTAAATCTCGATGATCGGCGCGTGAAGACTGATTTCAGCATGGCGGGCGGCGGCTTCTGGCAGCGGTGCACCTGACGAGAATACACGTAATACCTGGCCAGCCTCAGCGGTGGTTATCTGCGGTAGGCGTGCCAGCTGCGCCGGTGAACTGATCACCTGACAACGATAGCCTTGGCTTGCGAGCTGGCTGATGGCCGCACTGAGCTGCTCTGGATAGTGGCAGGCTTCACTGAGAAACGGCACGCCTGTACATAGCGGACGCAACAGTGCTGTCAGCAGGCCGTAGATATGCTGATGGCTGACCTGACTGAGACTGACCTGGCCATTGGCGGTATCCGCCAATGGCCACAACTGCTGATGGATGGCCAGCTCGGCGTCGAGTTGGTCGAAGCGCTTGGCGATACGCAGCGGTTCACCCGTCGAGCCGGAGGTGCACAGTTCCAGTGCCAGTTGATCGGGGGCGAGCGGTACATGAGCTGTTGGGACTATGTGCGATTTGCTTGGCGGGTTGCCGGACTGATCAGCCTGCTGCGGCCAGCCATCCACGGTAGTCGTGGGTAGCTGGCCCGCACTGATCTCGCGTAGCCGAGCCAGTGTCTCGGGGCGGTCATCACCGGGTAGTACGGCGAGCATGCCGCGCTCCCACACGGCCAACAGCTGAACGCAGGCTCCTAACGTGGTGCTCTGAAACAGGACCCAGCGTGCGCCGGGCTGGCTCGCGGGCTGACGGTCAAGCCATTGCTGCCAAGCATCGACGCGCGCCATCAGGTCGGCACGGCTCAGCGCGGTCAGCGGCTGACCGGGAGTGGCCAGCCAACACGCCGTGGCATCCGGCGCCTGGCGTGCGTGGCGGCGCCAGCTCAGTTGACTAAGCGGGTGCGTGTGGTGGCAAGCGTCAGACGTGTGAGGCAAGAAAGACATCAGGGATGCGAGCTCCGCAGGCGGCGGCGAACCAGCCATTCGCCGCTGAACAGAAGGCCCATCAGGCGTAACTGATCAGGCCGTTGTAAAGAGTCCAGGTCGCGAGGTCGGCATACAGTGCCGTCCAGCTGGCGATGCTGGCATTGAAGATGAAGAAGCCACACCACACGCGAGTGACCTGACGGGTATAGCGCACGCCTGCTGGCGGAAGATCCGGCTCCTGCAGGCGTGCGAGACGCTCGATCACCGGCATGCCGTGCCACAGACTGGTCGCGAACACGCTGAGCATGGCCAGATTGACCAATACCGGATAGGCGCGCAGGCCCAGTTCGGCCTCGCTCACGACACTGACACCGACCAGCAGGCCTGCAAGCCCTAGCCTGAGAGGCCAGGCGATGGGCAGGCGCTGCATCAGCACGGCACCGAAGACGATCAGCGCCCAGATCCACGGTGAGGCATGTCCGCTGGCAGTGGCTGAGCTGGCCGTTGCTGAGTCCATGGCGGACGTTGCTGTCAGTCGTGACAGCAGGGCATAGACCAGCAATGGCCAGCACAGCGCCGCCACCACCCCTAATGCGCTGAGCAGGACGGTCAGCAGGGGACGGCGGCGGTGATTGCCAGTGGATAGCGGCTTCATGCCTGGCGCTGCATCAGGTTTTCGACGGCGTTGACCACATCATTCAGCGTGCGCACGCTTTTGAAGTCGTTGGCTTCAATGCGTCGGCCGGTGAACTTCTTGAGCTCGACCACCAGATCGACGGCATCAATGCTATCGATGTCGAGGTCTTCATAAAGACGGGCTTCGGGATGGATGTCGTCGGCCTCGATCTCGAATAGTTCGATCAGAGTGCTGCGTACATGGGCGTAAATATCGTCACGGGTGACGGTAGTGTGTTCAGCGCTCACGACGAGCCTCCACCAGTGCACGCAGGGCATTCAGGCTTGCGAAGTGGGTGCGTGTGTCTTCGGCCTCGGCATCCAACGTGATGCCGTAGTGCTTCTGCAGCGCAAGGCCCAGTTCGAGGGCGTCAATGGAGTCGAGCCCAAGGCCGTCAATGAAGAGTGGTTCGTCGGCGACGATATCGTCGGCGGTGATATCTTCAAGCTCCAACGTGTCGATGATCAGTTGCTTGAGTTCAAGTTCAAGCGTCGGCGTATCGCTCATGAAATATCCTCTGGTCGGCTAATGCGAAGGCGGTGGGTTACGAGCGTTGGAAAATTGTCAGCTCGTTGGCGAATTGTGTGGCCAGTTGGCGGGTCAGCTGGCGGGCATCGCGTGATAGTGGTGTCGGTGGGCTAGCGCTGGCTGTGTTCTGTGATGTTGCTGGTGACACCTCTGATGCAGTACGTAATGACATGTTTGATGAAATATCAGGTAGCACCTTGAAACGCAGCATCACGCGCCGCTTGGGAATGTGGTACCAGGGCTCACCCTTGGTCAGGGTGCTCGGTTGGCAATCAATTAGCACTGGCGTGATATCGCTGGGCGTGCGCAGCGCGATGTTGGCGGCACCACGGCGAAACTTGAGCGCTCGGCCAGGCACACTGCGGGTACCTTCAGGAAACAGGATCAGAGCATTGCCGCGTGCCAGGCTGTCACGCGCGGCGTCGAGCACGGTTTCTGGCTCGCTGTTGGTGATATAACCCGCGGCGCGAATGGGGCCGCGCGTGAAGATATTGCGTGCCAGTCTTCCCTTAACGACGCAATCGGCATGTGGGATCAGCGCCAGCAGAAAGACAACATCAATCAGTGTCGGATGATTGGCCAGTACCAGCAGGCCAGGGCGCTGGAGGCGTTCGCATTCAGATAGCTGATAATCGAGCACGCCAAGACCGCGCATCAGGCCGACGAAGCCGCGCATGCAGTGATGAATGACGCTACGTGCCAGTCGTTGGCAGTGTGCATCATCGCGAATCAGTAACGTGAGTAGCGGCAATAGCACGCCCAGCAGCACACCACCGATTCCGAAGGCGGTGAAACTGACAGCGGTGGCGATACCACGCCATAGGCGTCCGGGAGGTGAGGAGAGCGTGAGGTGCATCAGTCGTGATCAGGTGCTGGGTGAGGAGCCACCAGCTGCCAGTGCTGGCGGCGGCAGGTGAGGGTGGCCTCGGGAAGGTGCTCGGCCTGCTCCAGCCAGTGAATCACTTCAAGCGGTGTTGGGGCGTTGGGCGAGTGAGTTGTCTGACTGGCCGCCGGGCTGACTGGGCTGGCGGACAGCTCAGCGCTGCCGACACCTGTGACGGTCGAGCGACTCAGGCGCATCGCCACTGCAGAGGCATGTGCTGGATAGTCGCCGTGATGAATGAAGGCGTCTGGTGCGGCGATATCGGAGAACAACACGATGACTTCATCGCGTTCAGTCAGATAGCCGAGGGCTTCGCTCATCATGGCCTCGAATTCGTCACCGCAGGCAGCGACGGCCTCGAGAGGCTGGTGGGACTGGCTGACAATGGAGTACAACCCGAGGATAGCGTTGTGTACCGAAAGCGAAAAGCGCGCAGGAGACAACGCCTCGTCAGGCTGGGTGGCAGCGTCGAGCAGGGCGAGAATTCTGGTGGTGTCGCCGTGACGCGAGGCGTGAATCACCGGCAGATTGGCGTGCGGGTCCAGTGCAGATAGCAGTGTGCAGCATGCCTGGCCCACCGAACTCAGTCGGCGGCGCAGCATGGCGGGCACTTGCTCGGCACGCGGGGTAGGGGTGATCTCGACACGGCTGTCATGTGCGGTGCGGGTCGCACTCGCCTGCCAGGCTCGCCAGTCAGTCAGATGCATGAAGTGTCTGTCCGTGAACGCATCGTTGCCATATTGGGTTCTCAGTGTAACGTACGGGAGATCGACAGCCCAAGCAGGCGTGCGGTTGCACTCTCCAGAGCACGCTTGTTACCCGTGCGTCAGAGGGACAATCCTGTCATCCGGGCGATGTCATTGTCGGCGAGACTGGACAGGCGCTGGCGACGGTGTAGGGTATCGCCGCATTGCTGGTGCACCAGACACTATCGCCTGCGTAAGTCGGAAAGAAACAATAGTACGTGAAGCGCCGAGATGAGGCGCCACCAGTGTGATGGGAACGAAAGATGAGGACGTAGCATGACGTTGATCATACGCGGGTCAAGGGCATGAGTTCGCCGCTGGAGTCGACGGTGGGCTGGCGAAAAATGCGGATTGTACGGCATCTGCAGCTTGATGAATGGTTACCGGTGATCAGGATTCTCGGTCTGCTGCTGTGTGTAGTCGCCGTGATGATGCTCGTGCCGTTGTTTATCCTGCTCAAGGAGGATGACGGTGATGCGAGGGCCTTCCTGATCTCGCTGGGTATCACGCTCGGCTCGGCGGTGCTGATGCTGGCGATCTCGCGCAAGGTGGAGCTGGAGCTCAAGCCGCGCGCGATGTTCGTGCTGACGACCTTGAGTTGGGTGCTGGTATCGGCGTATTCCAGTCTGCCGCTGGTGTTCGGCGCGCCGCATCTGGAGGTGACCGATGCGGTCTTCGAATCGGTCTCGGCGATCACGACGACCGGCTCGACCGTGATGAGCAACATTGAAGGCCTCTCGGATGGCTTGAAGCTGTGGCGTGGCTTGATGCAGTGGATTGGGGGCATCGGCATCATCGTGATGGCGATTGCCATCCTGCCCTTCCTGAAGGTGGGTGGAATGCGTCTGTTTCAGACCGAGTCGTCTGACTGGTCTGACAAGGTATTGCCGCGTGCTGGCGGCGTGGCCAAGGCGATCGGGCTGGTCTATGTCGGCCTGACCCTGCTGGCAATACTGACCTACTGGCTAGGCGGAATGGACGGGCTGGACGCGTGGTACACGGCATGACCTCACTGGCGACCGGCGGCTTTGCCAATTACGACAGCTCGATGGGCGTCTACTCGGACCGGCCGCATCTGTTGTGGATGGCATCCTTCTTCATGCTGCTGGGGGCGCTCCCCTTTGTGCTGTTCATTCGCGCCTGGCAGGACCGTGCCGGTGTGCTGTGGTGCGACGCTCAGGTGCGTGGCTTCTTGCGTCTATTAGGCTGGGTGATTGCAGCGTTGACACTCTATCGCGTCATCAATGGCGAGGCGCTATTCACGGCGCTGACGCAGGTGACGTTCAATGTCATTTCGGTCGTGACGACGACCGGCTATGCCAGTGATGACTACAGTGCATGGGGCCCGTTTGCGGTAGTGGCCTTCTTCTATCTGACCTTCGTCGGTGGCTGCAGTGGCTCCACCAGTGGTGGCATGAAGATCTTCCGCCTGCAGATCGGCCTGATCATGCTCGGCAATCATCTGCGTTCACTGATACATGCCAATGGCGTGTTCTCGCAGCGCTACAACGGACGTGCCTTGCCGGATGAGGTAGTTCGCGCGGTCATCGCATTCTCGTTCTTCTTCTTCATCACCATCGGCGGACTGGCGCTGGCACTGTCCTTTATCGGGCTTGATTTGATCACCGCCGTTACGGGTGCCGCGACAGCAGTCACCAATGTGGGTCCAGGGCTCGGTGACATCATTGGCCCGGCGGGTAATTTTTCGACGCTGCCTGACAGTGCCAAGTGGTTGCTGTGCATTGGCATGTTGATGGGACGTCTCGAGATACTGACCGTGCTGGTGCTGTTCTCGCCCAGTTTCTGGCGTAAGTAACTCGCTTCATCATGGTGGCCATGAAGAACGTCGATCATGAAAAATGCCACCGTCGGCTGACGGTGGCATTTTTTATTTCAGGATCGGTATTTCAGGATCGGTATTTCAGGGTCAGCATTTCATGGGATACGGATCCGTCCCTTATGATGCTGCCTGCTCGGCTCCCGCCGCTTGTGCGGCATCCAGCTTGTCGTCGAGATCAATGCTCAGGCCTTCGCGATTCAGGATCGGGTTGGCGTATTGCACCAGCCACCAGTCCCTGAGCTCGCTGGGCACACCGGCAAGGCGATTCTCGAAGGTGGCGCGTTCAGCGCCACTGATGGCCGTGACATCCAGTGCTGAGGCCAGACGCGGTTCTTCGCGCAGCTGCGGTCGACTGGCGGCCAGTTTCTCCAGCGCCAGCTGGTGGCTCGGGTAGAGGGTGTAGTGCTCCAATACCTGGCGGTCGACTTCCGCCACCACGTCTTCCGGCGTTTCGAAGTCGCCCTTGAGCGGCTCTCCGAAGACCAGCTTGACCCGCCCCTTGTGGCCGCTGATACCGGCGGCGATGGACTGGATGTCCTCGTACTTCACCTTTTCGTAGCGACCTTCATTGGCCAGTGCGGCCAGTTCACGTGCTTTCTGCAGATCGCAGGGGTCGAACTCGTAGCTGATCGAGACCGGCACGATATTGAGCTCGCTGACCGTCTCACTGAACGGACGGGTCTTGTCGGCCATGCGTGCAGACATGGTCAGCATCTTGATGATGGCAGTTTCGGTGCCGTCACGGCCGTCCTTGGCACGACCTTCACGTTGGGCCAGCCAGATAGAATGCTTGTCGTGCGTCAGCGAATGGCGGATATAGCCTGACAGCGCTTGATAGGCCGCTAGCATCGCGCGCTTGCCCTTGGCCGAGCGCGGCACGATGAAGCTCTTGTTGAGGCGCATCACGTCGGTGACGAACGGCTTTTGCAGTAAGTTATCGCCAATCGCGATACGCACTGTGTTACGCCCATGACGATAGAGGGCGTAGTTGACGAAGGCCGGGTCCAGTGAGATATCGCGATGGTTGGACAGAAACAGGTAGGGCGTATCCTCGGAGAGGCGCTCAAGTCCTGCTGTCTCGAAGCTGGTCGTGGTGGTGTGAATCATGCGCGCCATGTAACCGGCGATGCGGCTCTGGAAGCTGGCGACATCTTTCACGCCACGCATTTCACGCTTGATGGCCAGTCGTGCGATCTGGCGTGCCAGCCATGGGAAGCGCTGGGTCAGGCCTGGTAAACGGAAGCGAGTCAAGGTATCGAGCAGCTCGCGGTCCTGCTCCAGGCGCACCAGCACCTCCGCTACCTCGTCATCGTGGTAAGGGCGAATATCGGCGAACGGGTCTTGTTCGGCGGTCGTGGCAGGGCTAGGCGTTGCTGTGTCAGTCATCGACGCGCGTCATCCGGTATTGTCATTTTGAAAAAAAGGGGCGGCAGGCCGGCACGTTTCTCAGGCAGTGAACACTTCACTCGGAGAGCGGACATGCCGGCGTTGCTCAGCTACCCGGTTGGGCTTCACCGCCCAACCAGGCGGTCATCTGTTCAATCACGCCAGACAGCACTTGAGCCATCAGGCAAAGTCGGTTTCAAGACGTAAAATCGGGTCTTCAGCGTCGTCTTGGGCATTGGCTTCGTCAATGACCGCATCGGCGAACTTCAGGCTCTTGAGTGACGTATCTTCGCCGAGTACCAGCGCAACACGGCCATCGATTTCGAGTGCCAGCTTACTGACAACACGGCCCAGGTTCAGCGCGGTCTGGATTTCTTCGCCATCGAGATCGAACTGGCGAGCGCGCAGTACACCCTCTTCACCGCCTGGCGCCTTGAGCTCGACCTGATCACCGACGATCAGCTCTTCCGGGCGTGAAGTGACATCGCGCAGCCAGGTCGTCATTACCTGTGACGGCGGATGTGCGACGGCTAGCGGTGTGACCTTGAGCGACCCCAGTGTCTGGCGCAGTAGGTCGAGGATTTCCTCGGCACGCTTGGCGGTGGAGGCATTGACGGCGATCAATCCGCGACGGCTGTCCCACCATAGATCAGTCCGCGAGGAGCGAGTGAAGGCGCGTGGCAGCAATTCTTCGTAGATTTGCTCCTTGAGCGTCAGTTTTTCACGACGACGTAGTGGACGGCCTTCGGCGATTTCGCGCTCGGCAACACGTTCTTCCAGTTCTTCCTTGACCACGGCCGCGGGCAATACGCGCTCCTGACGTAGGGCGCTGATCAGGAAGTGGCCCTGAATCTCGTGAACCAGCATGTCGCTGTTACGGCCTCCCGGTGCCACCCAGCCAATACGCTTGGCTTCGACGCCGGTAACGGGGCGGAACAGGTGCTCGGGGAGGGCGTCGGCCAGGCGGCCTTCTTCTAGCGGAGCGCTGTCATGCAGGCGATAAAGTTGGAGATGCTTGAACCACATGCGGCCAATCCTTGAGTCCGATGAGCGGGCGTGCCCGTTTGAATGGCGCGTATTATGGCGAAACTCATGCGGCGGGTCATCCGTCACCGGCATGATGCTGTGTATCAGAAGCATGCCTGAGGAGGTGCAGTTTACGTAACGGCTCCCGCCAACGCTTTCAGCCAAGCGTTTGTTTTTATGTCAACTGCAGGCATAAGATCAGATTCTTGTCGCATTGTTACTGCAGGTTTCCCTTGCGCGGGCATGACGGGTTTTCAGAGCAAGAAGGCCATGTGCGGCGCTTTATATTATCGACAATCTGCACTCCGCTGCAGATGTCATGATGATCAGGAGGCAAGGATGCACAATGATATGAGCACGTCAGAAGCCGCATCGGATTCCAGTTCGGGTTCCGCTTCGGGAGCCATTAGTCGTGCAACGCTGATAGTGCGCGGCTTCCATCTGGATGGTTATGGGCACGTCAACAATGCCCGTTATCTGGAGTTTTACGAGGAAGGGCGCTGGGGCTACATGCTTGCGTATCTCGATCTCGACGATCTGAAGCGTGAAGGGATTGCGATGGTGGCGGTGAACGTCAATCTGGACTGGAACTATCCGGCCACGGTGCATGATGAACTGGTGATCACTACCCAGCTTTCCCATGTCGGGCGTCGCAAGATGATCATGCACCAGGAGATCCACCTCGGTGAACATCGCTTGGGTGAAGTGCATCCGCGCTCTGGCGCCCTTGTATCGCGAGCCGACTTCACCTTTGTGTTGATGAACACGACCAGTGGGCGTGCCATGCCACTGGAGGGAGATATTGCTGCGATACTGCGTCCGCTAGTGGTTGAGGGCAATGTCTGAGCGCCGATCAGGCGCAGGATCGCGACGCTGTGTTCCGCAGCGTCTCTTTGCGATGCCGTGTGGGCTGCTAGGAGAGCCCGCAAGTGGTATAATCCCGCCACTTCGGTGCCGCGGAGCTGGCACCCTGTGTCTGCTTTACGTCACTGCCGCGCTGCAGCACTGGCCCGAGAGGGTCGCTGTTGCAGTGGCGCCAACAGTTGAGTTCAAGGATTTGACGAATCATGGGTGAGATCGCCAGAGAGATACTGCCAGTCAACATTGAGGACGAGCTCAAACAGTCGTACCTCGATTACGCGATGAGCGTCATCATCGGGCGTGCCTTGCCGGATGTCCGCGATGGACTCAAACCGGTTCACCGTCGCGTGCTGTTCGCGATGCACGAACTGAGTAATGACTGGAACAAGGCCTACAAGAAATCCGCCCGTGTCGTCGGCGATGTGATCGGTAAGTATCACCCACACGGTGACAGCGCGGTCTACGACACCATCGTTCGCATGGCCCAGCATTTCTCCATGCGTTACGTACTGGTAGACGGTCAGGGTAACTTCGGTTCCATCGACGGTGACAGCGCCGCCGCCATGCGTTACACCGAGGTGCGCATGGCGCGCCTGGCGCATGAGTTGCTGGCCGATCTTGAGAAGGAGACTGTCGATTGGGTCGATAACTACGACGGTACCGAACGCATTCCTGCCGTGCTGCCGACCAAGACCCCGAACCTGCTGGTCAATGGTTCTTCTGGTATCGCGGTGGGCATGGCCACCAACATCCCGCCCCATAACATGGGCGAGGTCATCGACGGCTGTCTGGCACTGATCGACAACGGCGACATGACCATCGATGAATTGATGGAATTCATTCCGGGGCCGGACTTCCCGACCGCCGGTATCATCAATGGTCGTGCTGGCATCATTGAAGCCTATCGCACTGGCCGTGGCCGCATCTATGTGCGTTCCGTGCACACTATTGAGCACCACGACAAGACTGGCCGTGATCACATCATCATCACCGAGTTGCCTTACCAGGTGAACAAGGCGCGGTTGATCGAGAAGATCGCTGAGCTGGTGAAAGACAAGAAGATCGAAGGCATCGCTGAGCTGCGCGATGAGTCTGACAAGGACGGCTTGCGCGTGGTCATCGAGACCAAGCGTGGTGAGTCCGGCGAAGTGGTCGTCAACAACCTCTTCTCCCAGACCCAGTTGGAGACGGTATTCGGCATCAACATGGTCGCGCTGCACGACGGCCAGCCGAAAATCCTCAACATCAAGCAGATCCTCGAGTCCTTCGTGCGCCATCGCCGCGAAGTCGTGACTCGTCGTACACTATTCGAGCTCAGAAAGGCCCGTGAACGTGGTCACATTCTTGAAGGCCTCGCAGTGGCTATCTCGAACATCGACGAAGTGATCGCGATGATCAAGCGTCGCCGAGTGCTGCTGAAGCCAAGGAAAAGCTGATCTCGCGTGAATGGCAGCCGGGCCAGGTGGTCGGCATGCTTGAGCGCGCCGGTGCAACCTCCTGTCGTCCGGAAGATCTGCCTGACGGCCTCGGGCTGGCCGATGATGCCAGCAACTATCGGCTGTCACCGGCGCAGGCGCAGGCCATCCTTGAGTTGCGTCTGCATCGCCTGACTGGTCTTGAGACCGAGAAGCTGTTGGCGGAATACTCCACCATTCTCGAGCGCATCGCTGAATTGATGGCGATTCTCGGTTCTGCCGATCTGCTGATGGAAGTGATCCGCGAAGAACTGCGTGACGTACGTGCCCAGTACGCTGATGAGCGTCGCACCGAGATTCACACCAGCCGTCGTGACCTGACCATTGAAGACCTCATCAATGAGGAAGATATGGTCGTGACGGTTTCGCGGACCGGGTATGCCAAGACGCAGCCGCTGTCTGATTATCAGGCGCAGAAGCGCGGTGGCCGTGGCAAGTCCGCGACCGCGATGAAGGATGAAGATGTCATCGAGCACCTGCTGGTTGCCTCGACGCATGACACCGTGCTGCTGTTCTCCAACAAGGGCAAGGTGTACTGGCTCAAGGTCTACGAGATGCCGCAGGCTTCGCGTGGTTCGCGTGGCAAGCCGTTGGTCAACCTGATTCCGCTGGCGGAAGGTGAGTGGGTGACGACCATTCTGCCGGTGCGCGATTACGCTGCTGACAGCTACATCTTCTTTGCGACCGCCAACGGTACGGTCAAGCGTACTGCGCTCAGCCAGTTCTCGCGTCCGCGTAGCGTGGGTCTGATCGCACTGGATCTTGATGAAGGTGACCGTCTGATCGGCGCCGATATCACGTCTGGCTCTGATCACGTGATGATGCTGTCCTCCAATGGCAAGGCGATCCGCTTCGAAGAGCAGAACGTGCGTGTCATGGGGCGTACCGCACGTGGTGTTCGTGGCATGCGTCTGCTGGGCGGTGCACAGGTCATCAGCCTGATCATTCCGCGTACGACGGCGATTGATAACGATAGCGATGCTGAAATCGATGGAGCACTGGATGCTGCTATCGATGAGACGTTGGATGCGACCGCCGATACTGCGGTAGATAGTGGTGACGCTATCGCGTCGAGTGAGGCTGAGAACATCCCCGTCGAGGTGCCGCAATGCTACATCCTGACGGCTTCCGTGAATGGCTTCGGCAAGCGTACGCGTCTGGAAGAGTTCCCGCTGCGCGGTCGTGGTGGCCAGGGGGTCATCGCGATGCAGACAAGTGAGCGTAACGGTGATCTGGTCAGCGCAGTTCAGGTCAGCGATAAAGATGAGCTGATGCTGATCACCGATCGTGGCACGCTGGTGCGTACCCGTGTTTCCGAGGTGTCCACGACATCGCGTAACACCCAGGGCGTGACGCTGATCCGGACTGCGGAAGAAGAGCGTCTAGTGACCACGGTGCGTGTTGACGAGCCAGATGAAGTCGTCATCTTCGAGGAAGATGTCGTCCCCTATGAGAGGGGAGAAGGTTCGCAGAGCACCGATGAGCAGGTGCAGGCGGGCAGTGGTGGTGTAGATGATGCCGCCGCAGTAGATGATGCTGAGTCGACGGACACACCGCCGACAGACGCGGAATAAGACGCTGGATTGCGACCGCCTTCGGGGCGGTCGCTTCACTTTCGGGAAATAAGACGACATGACACGCAAGTTCAATTTCTGCGCCGGTCCTGCTGCACTACCGACCGCTGTCCTCGAACGCGCTCGCGACGAGATGCTGGATTATCAGGGACGCGGATTGTCCGTCATGGAGATGAGTCATCGCTCCGACGAATTCGTGGCCATCGCCAGTAAGGCCGAGGCTGACCTGCGCGCGTTGCTGGATATTCCGGCCAATTATCGCGTGTTGTTCATGCAGGGTGGCGCCTCGACCCAGTTTGCGGGCGTGCCGCTGAACCTGTTGGGCGCAGGCGGTGCTGCCAACTATCTGTATACCGGTATCTGGGGCAAGAAGGCGATCAAGGAGGCCGAGCATCTGGCCGTCGGCAGCCATGTGGCTGCTTCCAGCGAATCCAATGGTCTGATCGCCGTGCCGCGTCAGAATGCAATCCAGTTGTCCGGTGATGCAGGCTACCTGCACTACACCGCCAACGAGACCATCGGTGGCCTCGAGTTCGATTACATCCCCGAGGTGCCGGCGGATGTTCCGCTGGTGTGTGACATGTCGTCTTCCATCCTGTCTGGCCCGCTGGATGTCAGCCGTTTTGGCGTCATCTATGCCGGGGCTCAGAAGAACATCGGTCCGGCGGGTTTGACGTTGGTCATCGTGCGTGAAGACCTGCTGGATCGTGCCCGCAAGGACTGCCCGACCATGTTGAACTGGAAGACGGCTGCTGAAGCCGATTCCATGTTCAATACGCCGCCGACCTACGCATGGTATCTGTCTGGCCTGGTGTTCGAGTGGCTGAAGGATGAGGTGGGCGGTCTGGCAGCGATGAACGCCATCAATGATCGCAAGGCGCAGGCATTGTATGCCGCCATCGACGGCAATGATTTCTACTCCAATCCGATCGTGATCGAGAACCGCTCGCGCATGAACGTCCCCTTCGTGTTGGCTGATGATCGTCTTGATGCGACCTTCCTGGCCGAATCAGAAGCGGCGGGGCTGCTGAATCTGGCCGGTCATCGCAGCGTGGGAGGCATGCGTGCCAGCCTCTATAACGCAGTGCCGGAAGCTGCGGTCACGGCATTGGTCGATTTCATGGGCGACTTCGCGCGCGTCACGGCTAAGGGAGAGGGCAGATGTCGGATTCCAGGGGTAGTGCGGGGCAGGTCACGCTGGATGATCTGCGCGTGCGTATCGATGCCATCGATTGTGAACTCTTGAACCTGATCAGCGAGCGCGCGCGGTGTGCGCAGCAGGTCGCTGAGGTCAAGCTGGCAGCAGGCGATGTGGGTGAAGATGGCCAAGTGCAGTTCTATCGCCCCGAGCGTGAAGCCCAGGTGCTGCGTCGTATCATGGCGAGCAACCCCGGCCCGCTGAAGGGTGAGGAGATGGCGCGCCTGTTCCGCGAGATCATGTCGGCCTGTCTGGCGCTGGAGCAGCCGATCCGCCTGGCCTATCTTGGTCCGGAAGGGACGTTTACCCAGCAGGCTGCGATCAAGCACTTCGGTGACAGTGCCGTCACCAAGCCGATGGCGGCAATTGATGAAGTGTTCCGCGAAGTGGAAGCGGGGGCTGTGCAATACGGTGTAGTGCCGGTGGAAAACTCTACCGAAGGCGTCATCAATCACACGCTGGATTCGTTCATGGGCTCTCAGCTCAAGATCTCCGGTGAGGTGGTACTGCGCATTCACCATCATCTGTTGGTGGGGCCGAATACCCGTCGCGAGAAGATTTCACGCATCTATTCCCACGCGCAGTCGCTGGCTCAGTGCCGCAAGTGGCTGGATGCACACTTCCCGCATGCCGAGCGCATTGCGGTGTCCTCAAATGCGGAGGCGGCGCGTCAGGTGCGTACCGAGTGGCACAGCGCAGCGATTGCCGGTGACATGGCGGCCAAGCTCTATGAGCTTGAGAAGGTCGAGGAGAAGATCGAGGACAGCCCCGATAACTCCACGCGCTTCTTGATCATCGGTGATAGCTCAGTACCGGCCTCCGGTGACGACAAGACCTCCATTGTCGTGGCAATGCGTAACCAGCCGGGCGCGCTTCACGACTTGCTGGCACCATTCCACAAGAATCAGATCGACCTGACGCGCGTCGAGACACGTCCGTCTCGCTCAGGTGCCTGGAATTACGTGTTCTTCATCGATTTCCGCGGTCATCGTGATGATCCGCTCATCAGTGAGACGCTTGAATCGCTGCGCCAGTGTGCAGCGGACGTCAAGGTGCTGGGGTCTTACCCTGTCGGTGTATTGTGAGCCAGGCTCTGGTGAGTGCTGAAGATCAGAAGCTGGGTGAGGCTGCCCCTCTCGCTGAGCCCGCTTTGCTTGCGAGCGAGCGGCGCATTCTGCTGGTCGGATTAGGCTTGATCGGTGGCTCATTGGCAGCGGCGCTGCGTGCAGCGGGTCATCGTGGCGAGATACTGGCCTGCGATCGTGATTCCAATGAGATCTGCCTCGGCCAGCGCATGAAGCTGATCGATGGTGGCAGTACGCGTCTTGCGGCGCTGGTGCCGGGTGCCTCTCTCGTGGTGCTTTGCGTGCCGGTGATGGCGATGCAGGGGGTCATGGCAGAGTTGGCCCCACTGCTTGATGATGACGCTGTCGTGACCGATGTCGGCAGTACCAAGGGCGCGATCCGCGATGCCGCGATCGACGTATTTGATCGCATGCCTCCCTGGCTGATTTTGGGGCATCCGATTGCCGGCTCCGAGAAGAGTGGGGTGGCAGCCGCCAATCCTGAGCTCTATCGTGACCACAAGGTGATTTTGACGCCTGAACCGGACAGTGACCCACAGGCGATAGCGCGTGTCTCTGCCCTGTGGGCAGCCTGTGGTGCCGAGTTGCTGGAAATGAGCGTGACGCGTCATGACGAAGTACTGGCGCGTACCAGTCATCTGCCGCACCTGCTGGCCTTCTCGTTGGTCGACAGCCTGGCGCGTCAGGATGAACGACTGGAGATCTTCCGCTACGCTGCCGGTGGCTTTCGTGACTTCACGCGCATCGCGGGGAGTGATCCGCTGATGTGGCGCGATGTCTATCTGGCCAACCGTGATGCGGTGCTTGAGGCGCTGGACGAATTTGAGGCTGGGGTGGCACGCGTACGTGCGGCCGTGGCTACGGGTGATGGCGAGGCGATGCTGGGGATCTTTACCCGCGCCAGCCATGCCCGACAATACTTCAATACCCTTTTGACACAGACGAGCTATCAGACCATGGAACAGCAGAACGTGCGGTACCGTGCGCTGCCCGGCGGGCAGGTCCAGGGGCGCATTCGCGTGCCGGGTGACAAATCAATGTCGCATCGCTCCATCATGCTTGGCGCACTCGCCACTGGCGTGACGGAAGTCGAAGGTTTCCTCGAGGGCGAAGACAGTCTGGCGACGTTGCAAGCCTTCCGCGACATGGGTGTCGTCATCGAGGGTCCGCATCAGGGTCGCGTGACCATCCACGGCGTTGGCCTCAATGGCCTCAAGCAACCGCCGGGCCCGTTGTATGTGGGTAACTCCGGCACGGCGATGCGTTTGTTCGCGGGGCTGTTGGCCGGCCAGGCCTTTGACAGTGAGCTGACGGGCGATGCCTCGCTGACCAAGCGTCCGATGGACCGCGTCGCCAATCCGCTGCGCGAAATGGGCGCGGTGATCGATACCGCCGAGAATGGCCGTCCGCCGCTGCGTATCCACGGCAGCCAGCCGCTCAAGGGCATCCGTTATGAGATGCCGATGGCCTCTGCACAGGTCAAGTCCTGCCTGTTGTTGGCCGGTCTCTACGCCGAAGGTGAGACACGTGCCATCGAACCTGCCCCGACGCGCGACCACACCGAGCGCATGCTCAATGGCTTTGGTTACAAGGTCGAGCGTGAAGGTGCCGAGGCGTGGCTGACTGGCGGTGGTAGCCTCAGTGCCTGCCCGATAGACGTACCGGCTGACATTTCCTCCGCGACCTTCTTCCTTGTCGCGGCGGCGATCACCCCGGGATCTGATCTGGTGCTGGAGCACGTTGGCATCAATCCGACGCGCATCGGCGTGATCAACATCCTCAAGGCGATGGGCGCGAACCTGCTCGTCTCCAATGAGCGGGAAGTTGGCGGCGAGCCAGTGGCAGACCTGCATATTCGCTATGCGCCGCTCAAGGGCATCGACATCCCGGAAGATCAGGTGCCGCTGGCCATCGACGAATTCCCGGCGCTGTTCATTGCGGCGGCGAATGCCGAGGGTATGACACGTCTGCGTGGCGCCGAGGAACTTCGCGTCAAGGAATCCGATCGCATTCAGGTCATGGCAGACGGCCTGGCACAGCTGGGCATCGTGCACGAAGTCGTTGCCGATGGTATCGATATCCGTGGCGGCGCTTACGGTGGCGGTCTTGTCGACAGTCACGGTGATCATCGCATCGCGATGGCCTTCAGTGTCGCTGCGCTGCGTGCCCAGGGCGAGATCCTGATCGACGATTGTGCCAACGTGGCCACCTCCTTCCCGAACTTCGTGGCGTTAGCGACAGAAGTGGGTATGCAGGTCGAGAGTCTCGGTGCCGTGGCGCCCGGACAGGAGGCTTCATGAGCGGTGAAGCGACGCCACATCACAGCCAGATCTGCAACGCGCCGGTATTGACCCTTGATGGTCCCGGTGGGGCAGGTAAGGGCACCATCAGTCGTTTGGTCGCCGCAGGTCTTGGGTGGCATCTGTTGGACTCTGGTGCGCTGTATCGGTTGACCGCACTCGCAGCTGAGCGTCACGGCGTGGCGCTGAACGATGAAGATGCCGTAGCGACCATCGCCGAATACCTAGACGTGCAGTTCAATGCCGAGGGTGATGCCACGCGGGTGATTCTTGAAGGTGAGGATGTTACGCGTGATATTCGCCTCGAGACGGTCGGCAACAATGCTTCCATCATCGCGTCTCAGCCGCGCGTGCGTGCTGCTCTGCTGGCACGTCAGCGCGCGTTTGCGCGCGAGCCGGGTCTAGTGGCGGATGGTCGTGACATGGGGACGGTGGTATTTACCGAAGCGCCGCTCAAGATTTTCCTCACGGCATCAGCCGAGGAACGGGCGCGCAGACGTCACGTCCAGTTGCAGGAAGCGGGTGTCGATGCTAATATTTCGAGCCTTTTGACAGAAATACAGGCGCGTGATGCACGTGACATGGGTCGGGCAATTGCTCCGCTCAAGCCTGCCGATGATGGCGTGGTCCTCGATACGACGGATCTTGATATCAGTCAGGTGGTCGCACGCATTCAGCAGCTACTGGTCGAATATGGCTTGGTAGCCGCGCGCTAAACTGAAAATCTGTCAGGACAATCGACTGACTATCTGCTGCTGCATGAAAGCCTTTCTGGCTTAAGCAGTGGCAGATTTCGTTCACTTTGTGAACGAATGAACATAGCTGAACCCAGATGGTGCGCTAGTGCCATCAATCCCCCGGCCAGGTGTCATGGGGTGCATTGGCGGCAAGCTGAAAGCCGGTGTATCTCGAACCAGCGTTAACACCCCCGGGGATATGTAGATATGGCCCGTGCTTGCTGGTGGTACGGAGACTGCGGTGCAAGCCGCCCCAAACGTTGATCATTGTAGGAATACCATGAGCGAGAGCTTTGCTGAGTTATTTGAACAGTCACTCCAGGACATCAACATGGAGCCGGGCGCAATCGTGTCCGCTACCATCGTCGACATCGATGGCGACTGGATCACTGTCAATGCCGGTCTGAAATCTGAAGGTCAGATTCCGTCTGAGCAGTTCCGTGACGAAAACGGCGAGCTGTCCATCAGCATCGGCGACGAAGTCATGGTCGCACTGGAAGCCGTCGAAGATGGCTTCGGTGAGACCCGCCTGTCCCGCGAGAAGGCCAAGCGTGCCGAAGCGTGGAAAGAGCTGGAAGCAGCCTTCGAGAAAGACGAGATCGTCAAAGGCGTGATCAACGGCAAGGTCAAAGGTGGCTTTACCGTCGATATCAACACCATCCGCGCCTTCCTGCCGGGTTCTCTGGTCGATGTCCGCCCTGTGCGCGACACTGCCCACCTCGAGAACAAGGAACTGGACTTCAAGGTCATCAAGCTCGACGCCAAGCGCAACAACGTTGTCGTGTCTCGTCGTGCCGTCCTCGAAGCCGAGAACAGCGCTGAGCGTGAAGCCCTCCTGGCCACTCTGCAGGAAGGTCAGCAGATTCAGGGTATCGTCAAGAACCTGACCGACTACGGCGCCTTCGTCGACCTCGGCGGCGTTGACGGCCTGCTGCACATCACCGATATGGCATGGAAGCGCATCAAGCATCCGTCCGAGATCGTTGCTGTCGGCGACGAGATCAATGTCAAGGTGCTGAAGTTCGACCGCGAGCGCAACCGTGTGTCTCTGGGTCTCAAGCAGCTGGGCGAAGATCCGTGGGTCAACATCAAGGCGCGCTACCCGGAAGGTGCCAAGATCAACGCACGCGTCACCAACCTCACCGACTACGGCTGCTTCGCCGAGCTGGAAGAGGGCGTTGAAGGTCTGGTCCACGTCTCCGAAATGGATTGGACCAACAAGAACATCCACCCGTCCAAAGTCGTCAATGTCGGCGATGACGTGGAAGTGATGATTCTGGATATCGACGAAGAACGTCGTCGTATCTCCCTGGGTATCAAGCAGTGCACCACCAACCCGTGGGAAGACTTCAGCGGCAAGCATAACAAGGGCGATCGTGTCTCCGGTACCATCAAGTCAATCACTGACTTCGGTATCTTCATCGGTCTGGAAGGCGGCATCGACGGCCTGGTTCACCTCTCCGACATTTCCTGGAACGAAGCTGGCGAAGAAGCCGTGCGTCGTTACAAGAAGGGCGAAGAAGCTGAAGCGGTCATCCTGTCCATCGATCCGGAACGTGAGCGCATCTCTCTGGGCGTCAAGCAGCTCGAGAGCGATCCGGTCTCCGAGTACCTGGCTGTCAACGACAAGGGCGCTATCGTGTCCGGTCGTGTTGTCGACATCGATGCCAAGGAAGTTCAGGTAGAGCTGGCGACTGACGTCATCGCTATCCTGAAGGCTTCTGAAATCAGCGCTGACCGTGTCGAAGACGCGCGCAACGTCCTGAGCGTCGGCGATGCTGTCGAAGCCAAGATCGTTGGTGTGGATCGCAAGAGTCGCCTGATCAACCTGTCCGTCAAGTCCAAGGATCAGGTTGAAGCAGCACCGCGTCGCGATGCAGCCAAGCCGCGTACCCAGGAAGTCGAGAGCAACGGCCCGACGACCATCGGTGACCTGATCAAGCAGCAGCTGGGTCAGGAGTGATCCCGAGACAGCATCTCTCCTCGTGAGAGTGCTGTCCGGATCTACAGAGGTGGGTCAGACGTTGTCTAGCGCACCTCTGTCTCCGAATCGGTATCCTGCATGAGGCCTTGGCCACATGCAGGAACGAAAAAAACCGCCACCCCAAGGGGTGGCGGTTTTTTTGTGTCTACTCCACGGATTCCAGCGTGGACTAGCTAGCATGTGCTAGCCAACATGACGTCGCTGCTGCTCGGCCTGGGAGCTGGCATAGGCCATTATCTGCATCTGACGCAGAGAAATCATGCAATACAGGCTGCGATACAGCGTCGGATCCTGGTTTGGATCTGTCTGCTGAAGACGCCCTTCAAGATGCTTTATCTCTTCAGTGAGATGTTCGGTATGGCTGGTGTGTGTGGCTTTCTGAGTCATGTGAGGCGCTCCGTGAATCTTGTGTACACGAGTAGGATCAGGGTTGGCTCTTCTCTTATGCCTTGGCACGCCGCGTGTGCCTGCATGCTCGGGAGCCTTTACCTGTCACTTCTTCAGCTAGAGGTTACTGCCCATCTAGCGTAGCGGAGTCTCAAGACTGCGCCCTGATCCGTGTCAGGAAGATGACATTGCGCTCTCGACTCAATCGTTGCTGTCGGACGTGATTTCGTTTCTGTCGTTATCCTGCGCCGCGGCGGTCTGACGCTCCAGGTTAGCCAGCATTCCGCGTAGGATTGATAGCTCACGACGCGTCGGCTCAGCACGTGAAAACAGGGCGCGCAGACGTTCTTCGGTCTGTGAGTGCGGTTGATTGAGGAAGCCGGAGCCACGCAGTGCGCGGCCGAGGTGCTCATGGAAGTAGCCCAACTGTTCACGGGTTGGTAACTGGTCGTCCTCACGGCGCGCAGTAGGCTGCTCCTGCGTGTCTGAGATTGTCAGGCGCCATGCACTGCGGCATTCGTGTACTAGCACTTGGACCGCCTGAGAGACGTTCAGAATGCCGTAGGCCGGATTGGTGGGAATCGACACCTGGTGCGTGCAGCAGGCGATTTCCTCGTTGGTGAGGCCGAAACGCTCGCGCCCGAAGACCAGTGCGACTTTGCCGTCGCGCGCGGTATCGATAGCTTGTGTGGCCATCTCGCGCGGCTCATCGAAGTGTGGCAGCGGTAAGCTTCTCAGGCGAGCGCTGGCCCCGATGACCAGCTGGCAATCGCTGACCGCTTCCTCAAGGCTTTCGACGACACGTGCGTTCTCCAATAGTTCAGATGCGCCGCTGGCCATGCGCGTCGCCTCTTCATCAGGGAAGCAGCGCGGATTGACCAGCACCAAATCCTTGATGCCCATGGTCAGAATGGCACGTGCTGTGGCGCCGATATTACCGGGGTGGAAGGTCTGTACCAGCACGACGCGCAGATTGTCGAGGAGGGTGGTGGCCTGAGGAGAGGTAGGAGTGTCTGTCATGGGGAAATCCTGGGCGAGCAGTGATCGGTCGGCAGTGACCATGTGGCGCGGTGCCGGAAAAAAGGCATCTAGTGTAGCGCGGCGCGAGGAATGCGTCAGGCCACATGAGGAGGGGATGACAGGCACAAAAAAACCGCCCCTGCTTGCGCAGGAGCGGTTCGATCCACGACGAATACGTCGAGGGGTAGAGCTGGCTTACATCATGCCGCCCATACCACCCATTCCGCCCATGTCACCGCCGCCGCCAGAAGACTTGTCTTCCGGGTCTTCAGCGATCATGCACTCGGTGGTGATCATCAGGCCACCGATGGAAGCTGCGGACTGCAGTGCAGTACGCGTGACCTTGGCCGGGTCCAGCACGCCCATGGCAAACATGTCGCCGTATTCGCCAGTGGCAGCGTTGTAACCGTAGTTACCTTCGCCAGCCTTGACGTTGTTGAGCACGACAGAGGCTTCTTCACCAGCGTTGGCAACGATCTGACGCAGCGGTGCTTCCATGGCGCGCAGCGCGATGGCAATACCGTGAGTCTGGTCTTCGTTGTCGCCCTTGAGATCGACGAGCTGGTTCAGGATACGCACGAGTGCGGTACCGCCACCAGGCACGACGCCTTCTTCGACAGCGGCACGAGTGGAGTGCAGCGCATCTTCGACGCGGGCTTTCTTCTCTTTCATCTCGACTTCGGTAGCAGCACCGACGCGGATGACGGCAACGCCACCGGCCAGCTTGGCGACACGCTCCTGCAGCTTCTCGCGGTCATAATCAGAGGAGGTGTCCTCGATCTGAGCGCGGATCTGGGAAACACGTGCTTCGATATCGCCTTCGTTGCCGGCGCCATCGATGATGGTGGTGTTTTCCTTGGACATGGTCACACGCTTGGCGGTGCCCAGATGATCCAGGTTGGCTTGCTCGAGGCTGAGGCCGACTTCTTCGGAAATCACGGTGCCGCCAGTCAGAACAGCGATGTCCTGCAGCATGGCTTTGCGGCGATCACCGAAGCCCGGCGCCTTGACGGCAGCAACCTTGACGATACCGCGCATGGTGTTGACGACGAGAGTCGCCAGCGCTTCGCCTTCGATGTCTTCAGCGACGATCGCCAGCGGCTTGCCAGACTTGGCAACACCTTCCAGCACCGGCAGCAGCTCGCGGATGTTGGAGATTTTCTTGTCAACCAGCAGGATGTACGGGTCTTCGAGCTCGACCGTCATGGTGTCCTGATTGGTGACAAAGTACGGAGACAGGTAGCCACGGTCGAACTGCATGCCTTCGACCACTTCCAGCTCGTCTTCAAAGCCACGGCCTTCATCAACAGTGATGACGCCTTCCTTGCCGACTTTCTCCATCGCTTCAGCGATGATCTCGCCGATACGCGCATCGCCGTTGGCGGAGATGGTACCGACCTGAGCGATGGCCTTGGTGTCGGTGCACGGCACAGCCAGCGCACGCACGGCTTTGACGGCTTCGATAACAGCCTTGTCGATGCCACGCTTGAGATCCATCGGGTTCATGCCGGCGATCACGCCTTTCAGGCCTTCGTTGACGATGGACTGAGCCAGCACTGTTGCAGTGGTAGTACCGTCGCCTGCGACGTCAGAGGTCTTGGAAGCGACTTCCTTGACCATCTGTGCGCCCATGTTCTCGAAGCGATCCTTCAGCTCGATTTCCTTGGCAACAGACACGCCATCCTTGGTCACGGTCGGTGAACCGAAGGACTTTTCCAGTACCACGTTACGACCCTTCGGGCCGAGGGTGGTCTTGACGGCATCAGCCAGGACATTGACACCACGCGCCATGCGCTTGCGGGCATCATCGGAGAAACGAACGTCTTTTGCAGCCATTGTTATCTCTACCTTTAATCAGTAAGTCGAAGCGTTTGAACCGGAAACGCCGGAAATCAGCCTTCCACCACGGCGAGGATGTCGCTCTCGCTCATGATCAGCACCTCTTCGCCGTCGATTTTCTGCTTCTCGACGCCGTAGCCATCCTTGAAGATCACGGTGTCGCCGACTTTAACGTCTAGCGGGCGAACTTCACCGTTTTCGAGGATGCGACCGTTACCGGCAGCGAGGATTTCGCCACGGGTCGGCTTTTCTTGGGCGCTGCCGGGCAGAACGATGCCACCTGCAGTCTTCTGTTCTTCTTCCACGCGACGGACTATGACGCGATCGTGCAAGGGACGGATGTTCATTGCTCACGTTCTCCTGATGGTAAATCCCGTCAGCAGCCGGTCTTTGCCGGACAATCTGACGTTCAATGGGGTTGCCTACCGAGTGTTCAGCCACGCCGCCAAGGCTTGGCCGTTATCCATGCTTCGCATTTATGGTGGCGAGATGACAGCTTTCAAGTAGGCGATCATAAAAAAAATTCAAACTCGAAGGTTTACTGCGTCGCACAAAAGCTACACACCTGGCAGGACGACACAATATCAGGTGGGTCTTCATGATGAATCAAGGACTTGAGTGTATCTGAGCGCAGCCATCACATCATTCAGATGTGCTGCGCAGAGAATGTCCATTGGTACAAGAGTCAGTCGCCGATCATGCCGTTCACGACTGCATCATAAATCACCAGCGCAGCGTTAATCTGCACTGGTGATAGAGGGCATTGGTAGAAGTCGTCATGAGACAAGCTCGCTCGCTTGGGAGGCGAGATCGGCATTGGAACTGGCATCATTTCGCAGACGGCCAGAGGCACTGGCAGTGGATCAGAGGCGGGGCTCGTCACGGCTGATGTAATCGCCTTCCAGTGGTTGGCCGTCGCTGTGGTGTTTTTGGCCTTGCTGGTCGCCGGTACGCTGATTGTCATGCTCTGTATGAGACGTGCTGCCACTGGAGTCGCTTGCTGACGCTCCCCAGCTGCTGGCATGTGTCTGTTGTGACGGACGCGATGCCTTGAAGCGTTTCTTGAAGAAACGCGCCAGCGGGCTATTACCGCTCAAACTGCGTGTCAGCAGGCTTCGCGAGGCGGGTAGCAAGCAGAGCAGCCCGAGTGCATCAGACAGAAAGCCTGGCGCCATCAATAACGCACCACCAAAGATGAGAGCTGCGCCTTCCATCAGCTCACCAGACGGCATTTCCCCGCGTTGCAGACGCTCTTGCGCGCGCATCAGCGTGGCGCGTCCTTCACGCTTTATCAGGTGCAAACCGACGGCACCGGTAATCAGTACCATGGCAAGCGTGGGTAATAGTCCAATCTGGCTGCCGAGGCTGAACAGCACTACAAAGTCCAGCAACCCGAACAGGGTAATCACTAGCAGTATGGGCATTATGTCTCCCGGATCACGTAAGCGGCAGTGCATGCCAATCCCATAAGGGTAAACCAGCCGCCGAGCGGGGAACAGTCGCAGAATGCGGTTACTGGCCTGATAAGGATGAGCTCAGTGCGGTCTACGCTGGCGCAGTAGGGTGTGGGGTGCCATGCTATGCTGCGGTGCACCATAAATATCCTGGTGTCACTCTCGGCATGGAGTGACGAGCGCGTGCCAATAGCGTGACGAGGGCACAACGTTGAGAAAAGTGAGTCTCTTCGTTGGTCAGTTTTTCAAGCGTTGAGGCACGACACGCGCCAACCTGTTGCACTGCACCATGTGATTATTGGCGAAATTGATCACGTTTATGATTTCGGGACAATCGACACTCAATGTGATCATCGCACGGCATGCGGCGATCACCTTCGGCAGTCACATTGGACATGTCGATAGCTAATCAGGGGAGAGGAGAAATGGAGCTTAACGACAAGGTCATCGCGATTACAGGCGGTGCACGTGGGTTGGGCCTGGCGATGGCGCGATACTTGGGCAACAAGGGTGCCTTGTTGGCACTACTGGATATTGAGCAAGGCGCACTGGATGACGCTGTCGCGAGTCTGGAGGCGGCAGGGGTCAAGGCACAGGGATTCGTGGCCAATGTGGCTGATGAGACGTCTGTGACGGCGGCCTTTTCGGCCATCAAGGGGTCTTTGGGGCCGGTAAGCGGGCTAGTCAATAATGCTGGCATCACTCGCGATGGTCTGCTGATCAAGGCACGTGACGGAGTGGTGGAAAAGACAATGTCGTTGTCGAGCTGGCAGCAGGTGATTGATGTCAACCTGACGGGCGTTTTTCTGTGCACCCGTGAGGCCGCCAGTCAGATGATCGAAGCCGGCCAGCCGGGCGTGATTGTCAATATCTCCAGCATTTCACGTGCCGGTAACATGGGGCAGAGTAACTACACTGCTGCCAAGGCCGGTGTGGCGGCCATGAGCGTGACCTGGGCCAAGGAACTGGCGCGTTACAAGATACGTGTCGGGGCCGTGGCGCCGGGCTTCATTGCCACCGAGATGACGGCTGGCATGAAGCCGGAGATGCTCGACAAGATCAAGAGTGGTATTCCGATGCGGGACTTGGGGCGTCCGGAAGATATTGCGAGCAGCGTGGCGTTCATCTTTGATAATGACTACTTCACCGGTCGTGTGATTGAGTGTGATGGCGGTCTACGCATCTGATCGTCACGATTCTGGCTGCTTTGCGTGGTACATGAATCGAAAGTGCGGTATCTGAAAGCCTCCACGACCCTCCATGGTCGTGGAGCTTTTGGGTTTTCGGTGTAGCTCATCTCAATGCTTTCATCAGCTGAGATGATTGCGCTTGATGGACGATGAGGTCGGTCATGCATCCGAAAAGTGCTGTAATGCGTATGGTGAGTATCACGGTTCATTTCGTACAAGGAGTCTCGTCATGCAACGTCGCCAATTCATGGGGCTGATACTGGGAGGGGGAGCGATGCTGGCGCTGCCGAAATTGGCAGCCGCACGCCCTGACCCTGAGCTCGAGCGCTCGGCCGATATCACCGAGCTGTCGCTGAGTGACGAAGAGTGGCGTTCGCGCTTGAGTGCCGAGCAGTATCGGGTGCTGCGTGAAGAGGGCACTGAGCGTTCAGGCTCCAGTGCCCTCAACAATGAGCACCGTGAGGGCGAATACCATTGCGCCGGCTGTGATCTCGCGTTATTCACGTCCGCGGCCAAGTTTGAATCGGGCACCGGCTGGCCGAGTTTCTTTACTCATATTGATGGTCATCTATTGAGTAAGACTGACTACGGCCTGGTGTGGCCGCGTACCGAATATCACTGTGCACGTTGCGGTGGCCATCAAGGTCATGTCTTTGACGACGGCCCGAAGCCGACAGGGCTGCGCTGGTGCAATAATGGCGTAGCGCTGCGTTTCGTGCCGGCCTGATCCGATGCCAATCGCTCGCTGAGTGTGTGGCTAAAGCAATATTGGCGCTTTGTGGTAACGTGACAGCATCGTGATGCAGACGGCCCGGTCGATTCGACGACCGGGCCGTCTGCATTTTTGCCGAATGAATCCTGCTGTGAAGGGACCGACGTTTCATGGACGCTACCGTTACTGACGCCACTACCTCCCGCCCTGCACCGACGCTTTCACCTGCCACCACTGCCCGTCGTATCCAGCAAGCGCTGGCCGGCGAGCTTGGCGTACGTGAAGAACAGATCAGTGCCACTGTCGAGCTGCTGGATGGCGGTGCCACCGTGCCGTTCATCTCTCGCTACCGCAAAGAAGCGACTGGCGGGCTTGATGACACCCAGATGCGTCTTCTGGAAGAGCGGCTGCGCTATCTGCGTGAGCTGGAAGACCGCCGTCAGGTGGTATTGGAGTCCATTGCTGAGCAGAACAAGCTGGATGCGGTGCTGGAGCGCGATATCCTGGCAGCTGATAGCAAGCAGCGGCTGGAAGATCTCTATCTGCCTTATCGCAAGAAGCGTCGCACCAAGGCCCAGATTGCACGTGAGGCAGGGCTTGAGCCGTTGGCTGATGCACTGTTGGCAGATCCGACGCTTGACCCCGAAGCGCAAGCCGCAAGGTATGTTGATGCAGGGAAAGACGTCGCTGATACCAAGGCCGCGCTGGACGGTGCCAAGCAGGTTCTGATGGAACGCTTCGCGGAAGATGCCGCACTGGTCGGGCGTCTGCGTCAGCGGTTGTGGGATGACGGTATCCTTAGCGCACGCATGATGAAGGGTAAGGAGCAGGAGGGCGCCAAGTTCTCTGATTACTTTGAGCATGATGAGGCGCTGCACAAGGCACCGTCACATCGTGCGCTGGCCATGCTGCGTGGGCGTAACGAAGGCATATTGAGCCTGGCACTCAAGTTGCCGGATGAAGATGAGCTGCCGCGCCACCCGATGGAGGGTGCTATTGCGCATCACTTCACTATCGAAGATCACGGGCGTGCAGCAGATCGTTGGCTGAAAGAGGTGGTGCGCTGGACCTGGCGCGTCAAGCTCTATACCCATCTGGAAAGTGAGTTGGTCGGTCGCCTGCGTGAACGCGCTGAACTTGAAGCCATTCAGGTCTTTGCCGATAACCTCAAGGACTTGTTGCTGGCCGCGCCAGCGGGCCCCAAGGCGACGATGGGGCTAGACCCCGGCCTGCGTACCGGCGTCAAGATCGCCGTTGTTGATGCCACCGGTAAGTATGTGGATCAGGCGACTATCTATCCGCATCCACCACACAATCGTTGGGATGCCTCAGTGGCTGAGTTGGTGCGTTTGGTTGAGCGCCATGATGTTGAACTGCTTGCCATCGGCAACGGTACTGCCTCTCGTGAGACCGACAAGCTGGCGGCGGATGTATTGACGCGTCTCGCCGGGCGGCGCCTGCAGAAGGTGATGGTCAACGAGGCAGGGGCGTCCATCTACTCCGCCTCGGAATATGCCGCGCGCGAGTTCCCGGATCTGGATGTGACCATTCGTGGCGCGGTCTCCATCGCACGCCGCTTGCAGGACCCACTCGGTGAGCTGGTCAAGATTGAGCCCAAGTCCATCGGGGTCGGCCAGTATCAGCATGATGTCAGCCAAGTGCAGTTGGGACGTAGTCTGGAAGCGGTCGTCGAGGATTGCGTGAATGGGGTTGGGGTGGATCTCAACATGGCGTCCAGCGCATTACTGTCGCGTGTAGCGGGACTCAATATCACGTTGGCCGAGAATATCGTTGCGCATCGAGATGCCAATGGCCGCTTCAGCTCACGCAAGGAGCTGCTGAAGGTGAGCCGCCTCGGGCCGCGTACGTTTGAACAGTGTGCCGGCTTCCTGCGTATCGCCGAGGGTGAGAACCCGCTGGATGCCAGCGCCGTTCACCCTGAGGCCTACCCGCTGGTCGAGCGTATCGCCAGGGCGCATGGCCGTGAGCTGCCCAGCCTGCTGGGCGATAGCACCTTCCTGCGAACCGTGAAGCCTGCTGAATTCATCGATGAAAATTTCGGCCTGCCGACAGTGACCGATATTCTGCGTGAGCTAGACAAGCCGGGACGTGATCCGCGTCCAGAATTCCGCTTCGCCGAGTTCAAGGAAGGTGTCGAGAAGCTTAAAGATCTTGAACCAGGCATGAAGCTCGAGGGCGTCGTGACCAACGTGACTCACTTTGGAGCCTTCATCGACATCGGTGTGCATCAGGATGGACTGGTGCATATTTCGGCGCTATCCGAGAAGTTTGTCTCTGACCCACGTGAAGTGGTCAAGGCGGGTGACATCGTCACCGTCAAGGTGATGGAAGTCGATATTCCGCGTGCCCGTATCGCATTGAGCATGCGCATGAGTGATACCCCAGGCAGCAAGGAATCCCGTAACGAAGGGCGTCGTGGAGGGGATGGAGCAAATGGTAGTCGTGGGCGCCAAACGACTGGTGGCCAGAATCGCAGCGGAAATGCAGGCGGTAATCAGGCTGGTGGCGGAGCAGCACCAGCCAACAATGCAATGGCTGCCGCACTGCTCAATGCTCGCAAACCGAAATCATAAGCCTTGAAAGCATTTTTTACGCGCCCATAATGTGGGCATACTGACAGACGCGAACGGTGACTGCCGTTCGCGTCTTGCATGGCATACAGCGCATGACGCGAGCCATGGTCATCCAATTCGACCGGAGAGGCTGGGCTTCTCCCCATGCGAAAGGGTTAATACCTTGTCCGAGCAACTCGCGTCCGCCATTGCGCGACTAAAGGCCCCCGCCCGTCAGGGACTCTTCGGGCGCCTGCGTCGTGGTATCGAGAAGGAAGGCTTGCGGGTCAACGCTGACGGTCAGATCAGCCAGACTTCGCATCCGCGTGCACTAGGCTCCAAGCTGACTCACCCGTATATCACCACGGATTATTCTGAGTCATTGCTCGAATACATCACGCCAGTGTTTACCCGCCCGAAGGATTCGCTGGAGTTTCTGGCGGACCTGCATCGCTTCAGTTACCGCAATCTGGGTGATGAGCTGATCTGGCCAGCGAGCATGCCGCCGCGTCTGAATGGTAACGACAGTGTGCCGATTGCCGACTACGGCACCTCCAATAGCGGCACCATGAAACATATCTACCGCAAGGGTCTGGATGTCCGCTACGGACGCATCATGCAGTCCATTGCCGGAATTCATTACAACTTCTCGTTGCCGGATGATTTCTGGGTGCTGCTACAGCGCCTTGAAGGTGCAGAGGGGGAGGATGCACGTGATTTTCGCTCGCGTCGCTACTTCGAGTTGATACGCAACTTCCGCCGTCATAGCTGGATTCTGCTCTATCTGTTTGGTGCTTCACCGGGGGTTGACGAGAGTTTCCTCGATGGCGGTAACGATGATCGCCTCAAGCGTCAGGCGGACCGCAGTCTGGTCTCGGCATACGCGACCAGCTTGCGGATGTCTGATCTCGGGTATCAAAACAAGGTGCAGGCTCAGCTCAAGATCTGCTTCAACTCTCTGGACAACTTCGTCGGGACGCTGCGTCACGCCATCGTCACGCCGTGGAAGGATTACGAGAAGCTGGGAGTGAAGCAGACAGATGGCAGCTGGTCGCAGCTCTCCAGCAGTATTCTTCAGATCGAGAACGAATATTACTCGGATATTCGTCCCAAGCGTGTCACCAAGCAGAACGAGACACCGAGTCAGGCGTTGGAAGGGCGTGGCGTCGAGTACATCGAAGTACGTTGTCTGGATCTCAACCCGTTTCTGCCGTTGGGCATCGATGAGACTCAGATTCGTTTCCTCGATACCTTCCTCATCTGGTGTTTGCTGACGGAAAGTCCGTGGATCGATGATGAAGAGTGCGCGAATCTCGATAACAGCAAGCGTCGTGTTGTCGAGGCGGGTCGTGATCCGTCGTTGACTCTCAACGTCAAGGGCGAGGAGCGCAAGCTGCGTGAGATTGCCGCCAACGTGATGGATGAGCTGGGTGAAGTCGCTGGCCTGTTGGATGGCGATGACAAGGCGGGTAGTGCGCACCGTGATGCTCTCGCGGCACTGGCGCCGCGCTTCGATCAACCGGACAGCACGCCCTCTGGTCGCTTGCTGACCAGCATGATCGACAATGGCAGCAATTTCGTCGATGAGGTGATGGGGCTGGCGCGCGGTCAGGCCGAGCAATTCAAGGCTGAGCCAATGGAGCGCGCGCGCGGTTATCTGCTGGACCAGCTGGTTGAGACCTCCCTGCAGCAGCAGGGGGATATCGAGGCAGGTGACCATCAGGACTTCGATACCTTCATGGCCGAGTACTTTGCCTCTGCTCACGCCACGCAACCCGCTTGATTATCAGGCGCAACGCCAATTCATGTTCAGGTCATCAGGCCAAGGCATGATGGGGTGTATCTGTTGATGGTGGCATGACTTGGTGTCAGGTCATGGACGTACCGCTACCGGCGCCTTCTTTTGGAGCGCCGGTAGCGTATCCAGCCTTGAGAATGTCCCGATACACTGATCAGATCTCTCGTTTCTCTCTTATTCATCACGACTCCTGACGGAGTCCAGACAAGCAAGGACAGCAAATGGCACAGACGGAACATGATTCAGGGCAGCAGGCGGCGGGTAGCAAGGGAGGCCTGGCACATTGGAACGGGCGTCAGTGGTGCCTGCTGGGGGCGCTGGGGTGCGCGTTGCTGCTCGGTGTCGCCTTCGTGCTGCAGTTTGCCTTTGGAATGGCGCCGTGTTCGCTGTGTATTTTCCAGCGCGTTGCAGTGGCCGTCGCGGGCGCATTCTTCCTGCTGGGGGCATTGCATGGCCCCGGGCGTATCGGCACACGTATCTACGCGCTAGGTGCCCTCGCGGGGACTATCGGCGCTATCGTGCTGGCAGGCCGCCATGTCTGGTTGCAGTCGCTGCCGCCGGACCAAGTGCCGAGCTGTGGCCCGGGCCTGAACTACATGCTGGAAGTGTTGCCGGTCTGGGATGTGATTACCCAGGTGTTGAATGCTTCCGGGGAATGCGCTCAAATCAGTGGTCAGCTACTTGGGCTGTCGATTCCCGAATGGTCGCTGATGGGCTTCTGCGGATTAGCACTGGTGCCGCTGGCGATGCTGTGGAGCAGCTTTCGCCGTTGAAGCCACACACCCTGACATCATGGTGGGGGGTTGGCAGCGCTGAATGCATAGAGGATAGTGGGTTGGCAGCGGGTCTGGCCGAGAGCGGCAGGCCTATCCTGATCGGGTTATGCCAGAGGAGGCGCCCATGCTGGAGGAATGCACCACTGCGGCGGAACGCTTTCGTGGCGTTCATCAGCTGATAGATCGCTGGCTGGACCAGCGCCGCGAAATGCTGGTCAGCTTCATGGACCTGCACGAGGCTTGTGTGAGTGATCTTGATCAGCTGGACATGACGCGCGTCAATCGCTTCATTGAGCTGTTGATGGATTACATCTCGGCAGGACATTTCGAGGTTTATCCTCAGCTCAAGGAAGAGGGGCGCGTGTTTGAGGATACGAATGCGCTGGCAGTGGCTGACAAGCTGATGCTGCGTCTTGAGCCTTCCACTGAGCTGGTACTGTCCTTCGATGAGGATTTCTCTAGCCCGACCCGTTGTCAGCACTATCGTGCACGTCTGCCGGAATGGCTGGCACGACTGCAGGAAGGTCTGACTGAGCGCTTCGCGCTGGAAGACCAACTGATTCAGCGTCTGCACGCTGTACACGAACCGGCATGCCAGACGCGTCAGCAGCCAGTGGCCTGACATCAATACGCAGCGCCATGCGTCTCGCGCGCACCTTGCAGTTATAAAAAAACCGCCAGCATTTGCTGGCGGTTTTTTTATGGTGCTCATCGTGACGAACGCTAGCTACAGTTACATCAGCGAGGAGGCTTCCGGACGTTCAAGCTCGGTCAGCTCGATTTCGCCGGTCAGCAGGTCGCGCTCGAAGGCTTCCATGTCGATATTGAAGCCCAGGAATTCCTGGGCGAGGAACATGTCCTTCTCGGCATTGCCCAAGCAGCTGGTACCCCCCGGTGACGGCGTCATGTTGAAGACGATACCGGTGCCCGGGTTGATCTTGGCTTCGCCCATGACAAGCTTCTGCTTGCTCTTGTCGATCAACTGCGGGCGAACGCCACCGAAGCCCTTGGCGAAGCTGACATCCTTGACTTCCAGGCTCGGTACGATCTTCTTGATGTCGCCGTGGAACAGGCGCTCACGCAGTATTGGCACTTCAAACATGAAGTTCTTGAAGATGTAGTTGCGAATGTCGCGCACCTTCATCAGGTCCCATAGGGCCTTGACGACGTTACGGTCCAAACGCAGCACCTTGAGAAACTCCCAGAAGGTCTTGCCGTTGTAGCGCTCAAGCAGCGGCAGCATCAAGGCGGTCGGCCCGAAGCGAGTCTTGCCTTCTACCAGCACATCCGGGTCACCATGGACGGCAGCAAACGGCAGGTTCTCGTTCTGGATGGTATAGACCTTGCCGTTGAGCACCTTCGGTGTGAAGTAGAAGGAGCCCGCCATCGGCAGGCATGACTTGTCCAGCCCGTAGCCCATCTTGTGCGCGAACAGCAGAGAGTGGCCACCGGCGCTGACGACGACGTAACGTGCGGTGAGTTCGCCCTTGTCGGTCTTGACCTTGTAGACATCGCCTTCCTTGCGGATGTCTTCCACTGCGGTAGACAGGCGTACATCGAAGTTCATGCCCTTGTCTGCCGCTGCTTTCTCACCTTCGCTGACGAAGGCTTCAGACAGTGTGGTGTAGTTGACGGCGGTATATTCGTCGGTAGAGCCCAGTGCGACGATTTCCTCGTCCGGACGACGACCCTCGACCACCTTCGGTTCCTGCACGGCGATATCGTCGCGCTCAAGTAGTTTGAGGTTCGGGAACAGTTCTTTGAAGGTATCGAAGCGCTTGCGCAGGAACTGGCATTCCTTGGCCCCGACCGCCAGTACCATTTTCGGGTACTTGTAGACGATATGGTCGCGCTTTTCAGCAGCAAGCTTGGTGGAGAAATTGACCACCATCCCTGCGGTGCGCTTGGTCACGCGCGCCTTCTCGACCGTGTAGTTGGTCTCGATATCGCCGCAGTGAATGGTCTGGGAGTTGTTACGGCCGTGCGAGTTGACGATCGCGACGTGGTCGTATTTTTCCACAAGTCCAACCGATTTGAGATCGGTATAGCGGGCGAGTTCATAGAGAAGGGCGGTGCCGGACACGCCGCCACCTACAATCAGGACATCGTATGTCGTTGAGGACATGGCTGCTCACGCTCAAGGTTGGTGAGGGACATCCCCCGAAGCCCGACCGGGCTACCGGGGGCCGTCCTGCCGTGGCAGGGCAACATGTGCCCCGTCAGGCTCGACGGTTCGATGGATAAACATTATAGACACATCTGCAGCGAAATGATTTAGCAAATAAGGTCGACTTTATGGTGAAGGCTTGTAACCACATGAAAACCTTATAGCTGAGTCTGTATCGCCTTATATGTCTATAAAATCCATATTAAACAGTAGGTTATTGATCTCTTAGCGAGATGATTCGCCAGTTGCGCTCTTGGGCCGCAGCGCGTAGTTGCTCATCTGGGTCTACTGCGATGGCAGTATCGACACGCTCGAGTAGCGGTAAATCATTGATTGAGTCGCTGTAGAAGGTGCTGCCGTCGAGTGTATGGTCACGTTCGGACAGCCATTCCTCGAGACGCGTCACCTTGCCCGCCTGAAAGCTGGGAACACCGCTGACTCGGCCGGTATAGCGCCCGTCAATGACTTCGGGCTCGATGGCGATCAGTTCATCCACGCCAAGGCGCTCGGCGATCGGCGCAGTAATGAAGCGGTTGGTTGCTGTGATGATCAGGAGCGTGTCGCCGCGGGCGCGATGGCGAGCCAGTAGCTCTTCGGCGCGTGGCAAGATGATCGGCTCGATCTTGGCAGCCATGAATTGCTGATGCCAAGCGGCGAGTTGTTCAGGGCTATTCTCGGCCAATGGCTTGAGTGAGAAGGCCAGGTATTCGTGAATATCCAGCTCGCCGCTTTGGTAAAGCTGGAAATAGCGCTCGTTGGCTTCACGGTATATTTTGGCGTCGACAGCGCCCTGCTCGACCAGAAATTCGCCCCAGGCATGATCACTGTCCCCGGCGATCAGGGTATTGTCGAGATCAAAGATGGCCAGACTCACGGAAAACTCCTTGCTCTGCCCAGCCTGTAAACGGCGGGCAACAGACGCAGACAATCTGGCGTGGCATGGTGCCAGCCCAGTGTTTACGCGGGTGTACGGAGGCCGAGGATGTTTTTTCGGCGACTGTGTTGCACTGCAATACGATGGTAGATGCGATTATTGCAGACGTGCTCCGGCTTTCACACCGCCAAACCGTGTATTGAAGCGCTTTCAGCCTTTGTGGAAGAATGGTTTCAATTAACGAATCAAAGGTGACATCCGTGATCGACGCTGACGGCTTTCGCCCCAACGTTGGCATCATCATTGCCAACTGTGAGGGCCAGCTGCTCTGGGCGCGCCGGGTAGGACAGAATGCGTGGCAGTTTCCTCAAGGGGGCATCAAGCCAAACGAGACACCGCAACAGGCGTTGTATCGCGAACTCGAAGAAGAGATCGGCCTGAAAGCTGAAGATGTCGAGATACTGGCCTGCACTCGAGGATGGCTGCGCTACCGGTTACCCAGACGCATGGTTAGAACGCACTCCCGACCAATCTGTATTGGTCAGAAGCAAAAGTGGTTCCTGCTACAGATTCGCTGCCAGGATAGCCGCGTAAGTGTAGATAAGACGCCCAAGCCAGAATTCGATGGCTGGCGCTGGGTAAGCTACTGGTATCCATTAGGACAGGTGGTCGCTTTCAAGCGAGAGGTCTATCGACGCGCTCTACGTGAGCTGGCGCCTCGTTTGCAGCGACTGGTAGATACCGAGCATGACATGATACCCATGGCGCCGGAGGAGGCTTTCTCTCGCGACTCACGTGATTCACGCGGCCCATGTGACAGCGCGCCGGACTCCGCCGCTGGGTACGACCGCCACTCTCCCGGCTGAGCCCGGGCTTCATCACTTGCAAAGGGCGCCCCCCATGCTCGAGGTACTGCGTCGTATTGTTCAGGAGGTCAATGGCGCGCGTTCTTTGGACGCGGCGCTGGCGACGATGGTGCTGCGTATTCGCAAGGCCATGAAGACGGACGTCTGTTCTGTCTATCTATTGGCCCCTGAGACCGATCGCTTCGTGCTCAAGGACACCATAGGGCTGCGCTCTTCTTCAGTAGGGCAGGTTAGCCTGGCGCGCGGTGAAGGGTTGGTCGGTATGGTGGCGCTGCGCGAGGAGCCGCTTAATCTCGAGGATGCCCCCGCACACCCCCAGTTTCGTTATTTCGAGGAAACCGGCGAAGAGCGCTTCTCCAGCTTTCTCGGGGTGCCCATCATCCATCAGCGCAGAGTGCTGGGTGTGCTGGTGGTTCAGCAACACGAAAAGCGTCGCTTTGATGAGGGTGAGGAAGCGTTTCTCGTCACGCTGGGAGCACAGTTGGCGGGTGTGTTGGCGCATGCGCTGGCCACGGGTGCGCTGGGCAAGCTGGCGGGCACGAGTGGCCAGGCGATTTTCTCTGGCGTGGCTGGTTCTCCCGGAGTGGTCATCGGCAAGGCGTTTGTTCTGTCGCCTCCGGCTGATCTGGATTCCGTGCCAGACCTGATTCCTACCGATATCGATTTCGAGATCGCGCGCCTCAAGGAGGCGATCAACGCGGTGCGCGAGGAAATCCGCGTTGCGGCGGAGCGTCTCGCCAGCCGGATCTCCACTCAGGAACATGCGCTGTTCGAGGTTTACCAGCAGATGCTGGGAGATGCAGCGCTTGGCCAGGAAGTCGAGAAACGCATTCGTGAAGGGCAGTGGGCTCCTGCTGCGCTAGCCGATATCGTGCGTCGACATGTTCAGTATCTCGAGCGTGTCGATGATGATTATTTACGCGAACGCGCGGCGGATATTCGTGATCTTGGGCGGCGCGTGTTGTCACACCTTCAGGAAGAAGGTGACAGCGGTCCGATCGAGTATCCCGAAAACACCATCCTGATCGGGCACGAGATCAGCCCGGCCACCTTGGGAGAAGTCCCTCGCGAGCGCCTCAAGGGGCTAGTCGCGGTCAGTGGCTCCAGCACCTCGCATGTCGCCATCCTGGCGCGCGCGATGGGCATTCCCACCGTGCTGGGGATGGTGGATCTACCATTATCGCGGCTCGGCGGTGCGCCGGTCATTCTTGATGGCCACCGCGGCCGATTGGTGGTACGTCCGGGAGCAGAACTCAGCGCCCACTATTCACGGCAGATCGAGGAGGAACATGCCTTGAGTGCGCTGCTGGAGCAAGAGCAGGATTTACCGAGTGTGACGCCTGACGGCCATGTCATGCCATTGATGGTGAATACCGGTCTTGCGCTGGATGTCGTGGCCTCGCTCAAGACGCGTGTCGGTGGAGTGGGCCTGTATCGCACCGAAGTGCCTTTCATGATGAGTGACCGCTTTCCCAGTGAGCAGGAGCAGGCGCGTCTGTACCGTGAACAGCTGAGCGGCTTTGCACCACTGCCCGTGACCATGCGCACGTTGGATATCGGTGGTGACAAGGATTTGCCGTATTTTCCGATCAAGGAGGCTAATCCCTTCCTTGGCTGGCGTGGTATCCGTGTCACGCTGGATCACCCCGAAGTGTTGATGGTGCAGTTGAGGGCCATGCTGAGAGCCGCCGAAGGTCTCGACAACTTACGTATCATGCTACCGATGATTTCAGGGATAGAAGAGGTAGATGCCACGCTGGCGCTGATCAATCGTGCTCTGATCGAGCTGGGAGAAGATGGTGTCAATGTCTCGCGGCCGAGCGTCGGGGTGATGATCGAGGTGCCCGCGGCGCTTTATCAGCTGGAGGCACTGGCCACTCGCGTCGATTTCTTCTCGGTAGGCTCCAATGATCTGACCCAGTATCTGCTGGCGGTTGATCGCAATAACCCGCGTGTGGCCAGTCTGTATGATGCCTGTCATCCGGCGGTACTGAGGGCGTTGGCGCGTCTCGCGGAGGATTCCCTGCGCCTTGGCGTGCCGGTCAGTGTCTGCGGTGAATTGGCGGGTGATCCGGCGGGAGCATTGTTGTTGCTCGGTATGGGGTTCGAGAGTCTGTCGATGAACGCGCCCAGCTTGCCCCGCGTGAGGGCTGCCATCCGGCGCGTCTCGCTGACCGCCGCTCAAGGACTGGTCAGCGAGGTGTTGTGCCAGCCGACGGCGGGTGAGGTGCATGCACTGTTGCTAAGCCGTTTGCAGTCGTGGGACTTGGCACACCTTCTGCCGCCCCGCGACCATGCACCGGTCATTCCGACTGCCGCTAGTTCAGCCTGACCGTTTCGGCGACTCGATGCCTCGGCGGTTTGGTCGCTCAGCAATCCAGCTCCTCGTTGCTTCAGCTCAGTTGCCAGCCCTGTGTCGCGTCAGAGTGATTTGAAATGCCTATACGGCTGGCAACGCAGTCACCGTCGGGACTGAAGCGGCGCTCG
Source organism: Cobetia crustatorum (assembly GCF_000591415.1). Classification (GTDB taxonomy): domain Bacteria; phylum Pseudomonadota; class Gammaproteobacteria; order Pseudomonadales; family Halomonadaceae; genus Cobetia; species Cobetia crustatorum. Next base: position 53,478 of record NZ_JEMF01000016.1, read on the forward strand.
TGAAGTTTGAGGCTTTGCTGAGTGCCATCACGCTGCCAGCGCACCAGGGTCGCGGCACGCGTGCCGTATTCAGGACTGGTGATAAAGGGACTGGAGAGCAGTGCTTCTCGTGCACAGTCCAAGCCTGTGGCTGGCAGTAATGCGGTAGCCGGGCGCCATTCATCCTTCAGAATATCCAGATACTCCTTGTCACTGACGTGCGCCTTGCGTGCCTTGAGTTCAGCCAATCGTTGGCTGAGTCGCTGTTGCTTGGGCCACGCGGTGTCAGGATGCCCGTTGGAAAGGCTATGGATACCCGCTGGCAGACACATTAGTTGGCTACCTTCAGGGCCATGATGCAGCTGCCAGAGAGTATGACCATCGCAGACCAGTAGATTGCACCAGTCCAGCTCGGCCAATGTCATGGAGAAGCGTTGCTGCGCATCATTCGCTTCCAATGCCGCCGAGACAGCCTTTCCTGTCACCAGTGCTTCAAGCCAGTCTTTCAGTGCCAAGCCAGGAGCGCCAGGAATCGCTTGCCGCACAGCCGCCGTGACTAGTCGTCCCCGGCTATGCCTGGCAGCGGGTGATTGACGGTCCAGCTGACGGACGTTGGTCAGCGTGGCCAGTGCACCACTACGATGCATGACCAGCCAGCCACCTCCCGCGACCAAATCACGTCCGCCACACAGAGTGTCGTCTGGCCAATGACATAGGCCAGTGGTGGCGCGGTGATGAAATTCATCCCGATTACCAATCAGAATCAGGCACTCGCCTTGTGCAGCCATCGGCTGCCAGTCAAACGCCATCAGGCACATATCGCGACTCCGTCGACAAGGGATATCAGGGTCAAATACAGAGATGAGTAATGTACGCGTCGCATGACGCCTGCCAGCGGCTTGCGTATGCTGCTGTTTTCTCTCGACGACTTGTGTCTGCCGGTCGTTGGAGTCGAGATCCGGTCATGGTGACTTGGCAATGAAGCGACACGCTCTGCAACACCACCATTGACTCCATACCGACGGCTTCACCTACAGGATGCTTTTAGATCATGTTCTCGCGCCGTGTTCCTCCTGTCGAGTCACCAGCTAAGCCGTCATCCGGCACCCATGGCGAGCGTTCTGCCAGCGGAATGGATAAGGTTTGGCGGCAAATGATTCGTCTGACCGTTGGTCCGCTATTGCTAGCGGAGCTGGTGGTAGCCCTCAGCTGTCTGGTTGGTGCCATCGTGATTTGGGATAGCGCGCGTCACGGCGCCCTGGATACGGCATTGAGCGGGTTGCGTCAGCAGCATGCATTGGCCACGGCGTTAGTCAGCGAGCGTCTCGAGACCCAGCAGCGCAGGCTACAGATTCTCGCTCGTTACACTCGACGGCATCTTGATTTTGGCGAAGGGGCCGATGATGGCCCCTTGAGCCAGTTCACGTTGACTGAACAGGGCCAGCTGTTTCGGCCGATTACTCGTGGAGGCGCCGCACTTTATGGCGAATTCCACCGTGCATTGACCGAGAATGATCGTGAAGCCGGGCAGCGGTTGATGCAGATGCAGTGGTTACTGTCGGATCTCTACTCATCAGACCCGCTAATCTCACGCTTATTTGTCAGCCTCGATAACAGCATGGTCATGCTGTACCCCTGGTTTAATGTTCTGGACGTTTTCGCGCCGGGTGCCAAGCACATGCCTTATACCGGAGTGCTGCCCGAGACGGTGCGTCAGCTGTCTCGAAGTATGGACAGTGGTGCACCCAGCGTGGTCTGGCTGCCACCGCACCCTGGGCCAGCGGGACTGACACAGATCACGGCGCTAGTGGAAGTCACGCTCAATAGCGGTGAAAAAGCGCGTGTGGGGCTCGATCTGGCTCTGCCGCAGATGGAGTCACGATTGGTGCTGCCCGGGCATGGACGAGCAGAATCCTATTGGCTGGTCGGCAACGGACTCGATGTATGGGCGGCGAGTACCAACACCAGCGATAGTCAGCCACGGCAGTTGCCTGCCGAGGTCGCGAGCGTACTGGATTCTGGATTGCGCGGCGTGAGTCTGCAGGGAGATCGCGGAGATGTGGTGGTGTGGGACACGCTAACAATCAATGGCTGGCGCCTGATCGCCAAGACACGCCTCGAAGTGCCAAGCGAGATCCCCTTGAAGGCCTTGTTGATGGGGAGCCTCGGCGCCTTGTTGCTGGTGTTTGCTGTCAGCATGCTGATTTTGCAATGGCGTTTGCGTCGACTGTATCAGCGTCTTGGGCAGCCACTGGAGTGGCTGGCGAGGCAGAGTGAGCGTCTCGAATGTGGCGAAATCATGGAGGAGTATCCGACTTCAAGGCGTCAGTGGAATCCTGCTGATGACCTGCTACGGCGTCACCGGGCGGCAGTGGCGCTACTGCGGCGAGGACGTGGTCATGAGTTGGATACCTTGCCACTGCCAGCCTTCGTGATGCGTCACGGCTTGTTGGCCATGGCGAATCCGGCCTTTGAAAAGATGTTTGGCTTGGTGCTGCACGAAGCATTGGGTCGCTCGGTCGGCAGCCTTCTGATGCTGGAACCCAATCCCAACGTGCCCAGTAGCCGCGAGTTGCGCGTACATGATGCCGAAGGCGCATGCGCCGTATTCGACTGGAATTGTGTCGCTTCAATAATGACCCTGCCCAAGTGCTGGGAGTCATGATTGATGAGTCGGAGCATGATCAGGCCAGCCAGCAGCTATTGGTCGCGCGTGATCGGGCCCGTGAAGAGGCACGCCTCAAGAGCGACTATCTCGACATGTTGCATGCCGAGCTGACGCCGCCGCTGCAAGGACTGGTGCGTAAGCTGGGTCAGTTGCGCCGCGAGCGCCACCTTGAAGATGCTGAACTGAGCCTGTTGCAAGGACGCCTCGATAGCGTGGCACAGCTGCTGGATGCCCTGACTGAGCGTGATGAAGTGGTGCGCACGCCGCTTGAGGAAAACCCTTTCTCTCCTGCCACGACATTCAGCGCGTTACTGGATGATATGCAGCAGCGCTATCACGATAGTGGCTCACCGTTTGAATGGCAGCTGGGGTCGTTACCTGACACTTTGAAAGGTGATGTACGGCGCCTTGCACAGCTTTTCGAGCATCTGTCAGACGATGGTTGCCGTCGTCAGAATGCCGGCCATCATCGATTGTTTGTCGAGGTGATTGAGCAACCGCATGGCGTGCTGGTATCTCGCCAGTCCTCCGATCAGCCGTCTGTCGACCAGGCAGAGCCGTTGGGTCAAGCGACACAATGCTGTCTGAGATTGGAATTTAGTGCTCACTGTGGACTCGATATCGGACGCAAGGCGCCTTCCTGTCTCATCATGGCGCGGCGTCTTGTTGATGAACTGGGCGGCAGTTATCGCCAGATAAACCTTGGCGAAGATGAAGCGCTGGAAATTCTGCTGCCACTGACATGGCCGGGTAATCCCGCCGAGGTACGCATACTCGTAGTCGATGATGGGCCAGTGAATGCCATGCTGGCGCGCACTGTGCTTGGACGCCAGGGCCTTACGGTGGATACCGTCAGTAGTGGTGAAGAGGCATTGACGGCTCGTACGCAGCATTTCTATGCGCTGGTGTTCATGGATATCTTCATGCCGGGCATGGATGGTGTCAGCGTTACGCAGTACTGGCGTGAACGGGAGGTAGTGGCTGGCAGCGATCGTCGCAGTGTCATCATTGCGCTGACTGCCAATGCGAGTGAGACAGATCGCGAGCGCTTCTTCTCAGCGGGGTTGGATGATTACCTCGGTAAGCCTTATCGCCCTCAGGCGCTGATCGACAAGGTACACATGTGGTTGCCGGATGTAGTGCTGACACCGCCTATCGCATTGGCATCGCCTGGCAGTGAGACTCCTCCGGATGAAGATGCTTCACCGCGACAGTAAGAGCAGAATGCTACGCCTGCCAAGCAGCCTGAAGAGTGTCACGACCAGAGGTGTGGATAGTGACCTGACGAATATGAGGAGCTGAACATGTGGTGGTGGTATCCCTTGCTGGGGGCAGTGGCAGGTTTGATTGCCGGGCTGTTCGGTATTGGTGGTGGGTTGATCATTGTGCCAGTACTGGCAGCGGCCTTTGTGTTGCAGGGCGTCGCGCCTGACGTGCTGATGCATTTGGCTATCGGCACTTCACTGGCCACCATCGTGGTGACCTCTCTTTCATCGGCGCGTGCACATCATGAACGAGGTGCCGTACGGCTGGACTGGCTCAAGCGATTACTGCCAGGACTGATGATCGGCACGGGGCTGGGTGTGGTGCTGGCCAGTGCGCTGAGCGGTGAAGTGCTTGAGCTGTTGTTTGGATGCTTTGTGTTGCTGGTAGCACTCAAGATGGGATTGAATCTGCGCATTGGCCAGATGGCGCAGGCGCCTGGACGGATTGGCCAGTTTGTCGGTGGTGGCTCGGTTGGCGTGGTGTCAGCGCTGTTTGGTATTGGTGGTGGGACAGTGATGGTGCCGATGTTGACGAGTTGGCAGGCACGCATGACCGAAGCGGTAGGCACGGCCGCCGCTGCAGGATTTCCGATAGCACTGGTGGCAGCGCTGACCAATATCGTAGTGGGCTGGCAGGCACCAGGCTTGCCTGAGCACACCCTCGGATACGTTCACTGGGGCGCATGGCTCGGGATCGTGCTGGTCTCGGTGCCCTTTGCACGCGTCGGTGCGCGTCTGGCACATGCGCTACCCGTATTATTGCTTAGGCGAATGTTTGCGCTGATTCTGGCCGTTGTCGGCTTGCGCTTTCTGTTCGGCTAATTGACTGACACTGTCGTGGGCAGGTGGCATTCATGTTCTGACTGGTATGCTTGGACTAGTATGCTGACTGCGAGTGACTCACTGCCTTCTTCAGCGTTGATCGACTTCTTCATTCAAGGTTTCAACATGTTGCAATATCCTCAGATTGATCCCGTGGCGCTGGCGCTCGGGCCTTTCAAGATTCATTGGTACGGCTTGATGTATGTGATTGGCTTTGCGGCTGCCTGGGGACTGGCGCGCGCACGACGTGGGCGGGTTGGCCTAAGTCAGGATGCGGTAGGCGACCTGATCTTCTTTGGTGCCCTCGGTGTGGTGCTGGGCGGACGCCTCGCTACGCCGTCTTTTATGGCTTTGACAAGCTGCTGGCGGACCCGGTATGGATCTTCAAGGTCTGGGATGGCGGCATGAGCTTTCACGGCGGCCTGTTGGGTGTGCTCATCGCCATGTTGCTGTTCGCCCGTCGTCATCAGCTGACGTTCTTCCAGCTCACCGATTTCATTGCACCGATGGTGCCGATTGGCCTCGGAGCCGGGCGTCTGGGCAACTTCATCAATCAGGAGCTACCGGGACGTATCACCGATGTGTCCTGGGGCATGGTCTATCCGCTGTACGGGCCAGAACCGCGTCATCCGTCTCAGCTCTACCAGTTTGCGCTGGAAGGCGTCGCGTTGTTCACCATTCTGTGGTTTGCCTCGCGTGAGCCACGTCAGAAAGGGCTGATCTCTGGTCTGTTCCTGTTGTTCTACGGCTGCTTCCGTTTCATCACCGAATTCTTCCGTCAGCCGGATTCACAGCTCGGTTTCATCGCTTTCGACTGGCTGACCATGGGCCAGCTGCTGTCGCTACCGATGGTGCTGTTCGGCTTGTTCCTGATGGCGTGGTCACGTGGTCAGCAAGTGGCGCAGCCGCCGGTGATAGGCGCTTCGTGAATGGATGAAGAAAAAGGCGATTCGGTGGTGTAGAATTCCATCGCCAGATACGCAAAGACGCGGCCCAATGGCTGCGTCTTTGCGTATCTGGCGGCTGAAAATATCGCTGAGCAAATAAATCCGAATTCATGAAGGCCTGTGCTATTTGCAGCGCAAGCCTGTTACGCCGTACGGACCCGATACCATGCAACCCTATCTAGACCTGATGCGCCACGTGCTGGAAAACGGTACACAAAAGGGCGATCGCACCGGTACCGGCACCCTGAGTGTCTTCGGCCACCAGATGCGCTTTGACCTGGCGGAAGGCTTTCCGCTGGTGACGACCAAGAAGCTGCATCTGCGTTCAATCATCCACGAGCTGTTGTGGTTCCTGAAGGGCGATACCAATATTGCCTACCTCAAGGAAAATGGTGTGCGCATCTGGGACGAGTGGGCCGATGAGAATGGCGATCTCGGGCCGGTCTATGGCTATCAGTGGCGCAGCTGGCCGAACCCGCAAGGTGGCAGTGTCGATCAGGTCACCAATGTCATCGAGCAGATCAAGGCCAATCCCGATTCTCGTCGCTTGATGGTGTCTGCCTGGAATCCGGCGCTGGTCGATGAAATGGCCTTGCCGCCGTGTCATGCACTGTTCCAGTTTTATGTGGCAGACGGACGACTATCCTGCCAGCTGTATCAGCGCAGCGCTGACATCTTCCTGGGTGTGCCGTTCAACATCGCAAGCTACGCACTGTTGACCCAGATGGTCGCGCAGGTGTGTGGCCTGAAGCCGGGCGAGTTCATTCATACACTTGGCGATGCGCACCTTTACAGCAATCATCTGGAGCAGGCGCGTGAGCAGCTCAGTCGTCAAACGCTGGCCTTGCCGCAACTGGTGCTGAATCCTGATGTCACTGATCTGTTCGATTTTACCTTCGATGACATTGCTATCGAAGGCTATGAATCCCATCCGCATATCAAGGCAAAGGTGGCCGTATGAGCAATTCAGCCTTCGTACCGCTTGGGGCAAGTGCCGACACTGTCGTACCGGTGGCGATGATTGCTGCCATGTCAGTCAATCGCGTGATCGGCGTCGAGAATCAACTGCCTTGGTACCTGCCGGAAGATCTCAAGTTCTTCAAGTATGTGACTCAGGGCAAGCCGGTGATCATGGGGCGCAAGACCTTCGCGTCCATCGGTCGTGCTTTACCCAATCGCCTCAACATCGTCGTGACGCGTGATACTGATTTCGCTCATGATGGTGTGCGTGTCTGTCATGACTTGGCGGCAGCGCTGAACATGGCAGACAATCACGCCATGATTGAAGGTGTCGATGAGATCATGGTCATCGGCGGTGGGCAGATTTATGCCCAGGCTCTGCCGATCGCGACACGCCTTTATCTCACTGAAGTGGCGGTCGAGATTGAAGGCGACGCTCACTTCCCGATGCTTGATGCGAACTGGCAAGAAGCGCAGCGCGTACCGGGTGAGAGTGGCGAGGGTATGCCGGCTTATGACTTCGTGCGTTACGAGCGTAGCGACGTCTAACAGCAGTGGTTGCTCTGCGGGCGCTTTACAGTCAGCGGGTGCTGACACAGACTGGTGCCAAACGGAACTGCTCATAGCGTGCAAGGGAGGCTCAGGCCTTGACGATGGATCGCCTCGAAGCGCTGTATTCTGCGCTTGAAAATGAAGCCGACACACAGCGACAGCAACGTGACGGTAATCGCCAGGCCCGTGCGGCACTGGAGTCGGAAAATGCTCAGCTACGTGAGTCGCTGGCGCGATTGGAGCAACAGGTATCGCTGGCAGGCGAGGCTGATGCCGAGCTTGCTGCGTTGCGCAGTGAGCATGCAGCGCTGAACGAGCAGCTGTCAGGCGCTCGGCAGCAAGTGCAGGAGCAGCAGACTCAGCTGCGTAGTTTGCATGAGTCGTTGCTGGCACGTGACGCTGAGTTGCATGAACTTGGTGAGCAATTGCGTGATGCGCTGCAAACTGCACAGACTGCACGCATCAGCGCACAGGCCGAGAGTGACCAACGTGCGCTGGCGGATGTAGAAGCCGCTACCGAGCAGCTGGCGGTAGGCCAAGCGTCTGTATCACCTGTGATGTCGCAGGCGACTGAGGCGGAACTGACACCGGTGCCAGAGTCACTTCAGCATGTCAGTCAGGCCTCGCAACAGGAGTCTTCAGCGCAGCAGGAAGATTCGTCGAGCGAGAACGCTGACATTAGCCATGCAGTGCAAGACACTGTGTCTACTGAAGACTTGGCGCCTTCGACGACTACGTCACCTTCTGACACGCCGGCCTCCAGCACGCAGCCGTCACCTCAGGCGCTGCTCAAACAATGGTATCGACGTTATCCGGATACCTTTTTCAAAGGCCATACACGGCCACTGAAAATCGGTATTCACGTCGAGCTGCTGGAAAATGAGCAGTGGGATGACAAGCTGGTACGTCGCGCGTTGGCGGGTTATGTGCATTTGCCGCGTTATCTCAAAGCGGTGCGGGCGGGCACTCAGCGTGTTGACCTCGAAGGGCAGTCTGTCGGTGCCGTGACAGAAGACGAAGCATTGCATGCGCGTCAGCAGCTGGATGAGTTGACTCGTCAGCAGAAGGCACGTGAAGAGCAAGCAGCCGATCAGCGTATCAGTCACAAGCTCAGTGAGCTGATGGCCAAGAATCGGCCGTAGTATGGATATTCAGGTTACCCGCTTGTTGCTGGTTTTTCTTGCGAGCAAGTGACAAGTCGCTAATCGCTGAATTGAGCAAAGCCCCTGTGCGGATTTCCGCACAGGGGCTTTGTCGTTAATGGGCGGAAACCCACACAGTACGGCGATTCAGGCAGGTATCACTGGAAAGGAAATGTTCGTTTTTTCGCCACAACATATTGATTTAAAAAATAAATGTTAATAACCGCGTGTAAGTGGCGTAGTGCTCGCATTGCTGTTGGGTATCCATGCTCGCGCATCAGGTCTGCCATGGTCTCTCGCGTTGTCTCCGTCCTGGATGGCGAAGGCAAGGCGCATAGAGTGACCAGCACGCAGACGGGATAACGACAAGATCAACAACAATGCCCAAGAGGAACTGCCATGCGTCTTTTAAAGCCTGCCTTGACCGCACTGAGCGCCGCCATTCTTTTCGCCTCCACGACGGTCATGGCTGACCCGATCACCATCAAGTTTTCGCATGTGGTAGCGGAGAATACGCCGAAGGGCCAGATGGCCAAGAAATTCCAGCAGCTGGTAGAAGAGCGCCTCGGCGACAAGGTGGATGTCGAGCTATATCCCAGCTCTCAGTTGTATGGCGATGACAAGGTACTGGAGGCGATGCTGCTAGGCGATGTTCAGCTGGCCGCGCCGTCACTATCCAAGTTCCAGAAATATACCGATCAGTTGCAAGTCTTTGACCTTCCCTTCCTGTTCAAGGACATGGCAGCAGTGGAAAGCTTCCAGGCAAGCGAGACGGGCCAATCACTGCTGACATCGCTTGAATCCAAGGGGCTTGTCGGGCTGGGCTATCTGCATAACGGCATGAAGCAGCTGTCTGCCTCTTCGCCGCTCAAGGTGCCGGAAGATGCCAATGGCAAGAAATTTCGCATCATGACCTCTGATGTGCTTGAGGCACAGTTTGAGGCCATTGATGCCATCTCGTTGAAAAAGCCGTTCTCGGAAGTCTTTATCCTGCTGCAGACCAGAGCCATCGATGGCCAGGAAAATACCTACTCCAATATCTATTCACAGAAGTTCTTCGAGGTGCAGCCATACATCACCGAGTCCAATCATGGTGTGCTGGATTACATGGTGGTCTCCTCAGCGCGCTTCTGGGATGGCTTGCCGGACGATGTACGGGGTGAGGTCAAGTCTGCGCTTGATGAAGCCATCATCTATGGCAATGAGCTTTCTGAAGCCAAGAACGAAGAGGCCAAGCAGGCCATCATCGATTCGGGACAGAGCGAGATCGTCACGCTCGACGATACTCAGCGCCAGCAATGGGTAGATGCCATGAAGCCGGTGTGGGGTGAATTTGCTGAGGATATTGGTCAGGACATCGTTGACGCTGCCGAAGCCGCTAACCAGTAATCCGCTTGCCCCATCTGAGAGGTACCGATGTAAAGGTTCTTTTCAGGTGGGGTAATCGTATTTGACGGATGGACAGGGCTGGCGTGTCTCGTCCGCCTCTATCTGTACCTACATCTGCACCTACATAGAAAGTGACGCCATTCTCCCGATGTCTAGTCGAGAGAGAGGCGGCACGAGGACATTGCCATGATCCTAAGATGGCTTCACAAGGCAGAAGAGATACTGTTCTCGCTGCTGCTGGTAGCGATGGTGCTGCTGGTCTTTGTCGAAGTGGTATTGCGCTTCGTTTTCAATACCGGCATCAGCTGGTCGCAGGAAGCCACGCTGTATCTCGCGGGGTGGTTCGTGCTGGTTGGTGTCTCGTGGGGCGTCAAGCAGGGCGCGCATATCGGTGTGGATGTCGTGGTCAAGATGATGCCGATGCTATGGCAACGCATCACGACGTTGATCGCCCTGGTCGTGTGCATGGCGTACTGCGTGATGCTGTTGGTGGGCAGTTATGAATACATCTCGCTGATGCAGTTGATCGGTATCGAGCTCGACGATATTCCGGTGCCCAAGTGGTATGCCCTGATTATTTTACCGATCGCACTGTTACTGCTGATGCTACGTTTCGCGGTATTGGGCTGGAAGGTGATTCGTGGTGAGGCTAGCGGCTTTGGTTTCCATGATGAAGGCGAAGACAGCATGCACCTGGTTCAGACGGAGGGTGCTGTTGATCAAGACAGTGCTGACAGTGATCAAGGAATCCCGCGATGACCATAGCCACATTATTTGCGCTGCTGTTCGGCGGCATTTTTCTCGGCATGCCGATTGCCTTTGCACTGGGCTTCTCTAGCGTCACGACTATCCTACTGTTCTCTAGTGACTCACTAGGGTCAGTGGCCATCAAGCTGTTTGAAGCGCTGTCGCATCATTACACCCTGTTGGCGATTCCCTTCTTCATACTCTCCAGTACCTTTCTTTCGACCGGTGGTGTCGCACGTCGCCTGATTACCTTCGCCACTGATGCGATTGGGCATGTAAGCGGTGGACTGGCGATGGCGTCAGTGCTGGCATGCATGTTATTCGCGGCCGTCTCCGGCTCGTCTCCCGCGACGGTCGCGGCCATCGGCTCCATCGTCATCGCGGGCATGGTTCGCCAAGGCTATAGCGAGTCATTCGCTGCTGGGGTGATCACCAATGCCGGCACGCTGGGTATCCTGATTCCGCCTTCCATCGTCATGCTGGTGTACTCGGCCGCCACGGAAGTCTCTGCGGCCAAGATGTTCATGGCGGGCCTGATTCCGGGATTGCTGATGGGCGGTATCTTGATGGTGGCTATCTATATTGCGGCACGTATCAAGAAGCTGCCGTCACAACCGTTCCCAGGATGTCGTGCGCTGGCTCGCTCGGGCATCGTAGCCCTTGGTGGCCTGATGCTGATCGTGATCGTACTGGGCTCGATCTACGGCGGCGTAGCGAGTCCGACCGAGGCTGCCGCGGTGGCAACAGTCTACGCCTGGTTCATTGCGGTGGTCGGATATCGTGACATGGGGCCATTGAAAGACGTGCCATGGCGCAGGGAGGGTGAGGTTTGGGGTGTGGCGGGATTACGAGCACTTTGGCAGGTACCGGCAGGGCTGATTGGCTCGTTTACGGACAAGGAGGTCAATAAGGTCGTGTTGGATGGTGCAAGAGTCTCGATGATGCTGCTTTTCATCATTGCCAACGCGATGCTGTTTGCTCACGTGCTGACGACTGAGCGCATTCCGCACACCATCGCCGAGACCATCATTGGCTGGGGGCTGCCAGCGTGGGGCTTCCTGATTGTCATGAACCTGTTATTGCTGGCGGCAGGCAACTTCATGGAACCCTCCGCTATCCTGTTGATCATGGCGCCTATCCTGTTCCCGATTGCCACTCAGCTAGGGATCGATCCCATCCACCTGGGCATCATCATGGTCGTCAACATGGAGATCGGCATGCTGACACCCCCAGTGGGTCTCAATCTATTTGTCACGGCGGGCATTACCGGCAAACCGATGACATGGGTCATCCGGGCGGCGCTGCCGTGGCTGTCGCTGTTGTTGCTGTTCCTGGTGCTGATTACCTATGTGCCGTCCATTTCGCTGTTTCTACCCAACTTACTGAGCAGCTAGCCGTCATTTTGAGTAGAGCAGACTGATCAACTTTTTCGTTCCAGGTGACATCTCAGTCCTTAACACCAAGTACTTACCTCGGCCGCTTGATGTAGCGGTCGGGGTACTTCTTGTTAGGCCCCTCCCTCAAGTGTCATTTCTCATATGCTCTTGCGTGACATTAAGGTGAGGAGAAGGTAGATCAAAAGGGTAAATACGCTCGGTTAAAATCCTAAGTAACAAAAGAAGTGAATGTCGAAAGGAGGAATGTGGAAAGGTTTCATGATCTACGGCTCATGAGGTGATGGATTTATCGCTATATGACGTACTACTTTTGTCGTGATCAGCTGTTTCTGCCACCGAATGTCGCAAGGTAAGCATTTGTCATATGTGATGGATCGAGAACCCTTGAGAAAAGCCGTGGTTGTCATGAATCCTTCATTCTCCGGGGCTAAAGTGTAGGCACGCCAGACAATCGACCGGCGTATAGGTTCAGGACCAGTGATCGAAAACAGTGTTTTTTTCTGTTGCACATCCTGAAAGCCCGGTATATGGTTTCCCTGCGAGCATTGGATAATAACAAGGCCACCGGGTTTTAGAGGCGTCATCAAGCGCCCGGAACCTCGGCCACTGCCACCGGCAGACACGATCGAACAGTTAACGCTAGTTAAGGAATTATCGCGATGAAAAAGACACTTCTGGCTACTGCCATCGCCGGCGCTGTTGCTCTGGCATCTACTTCTGCATCTGCTGCTACCGTCTACAACCAGGACGGCACCAAGCTGGACCTGTACGGCAACATTCAGATCGGATACCGTTATATTGATTCATTGACTAATAATGATCCTGACAACCTTGTCAGCGGAGATGCTGAAGGTGATCTGTTTGACAACGGTTCTACCCTCGGTGTCAAAGGCGAGCACAAGGTCAACGACGATATCGTTGGTTACTTCAAGGCCGAGTGGGAATTCGACGCTGACGAATCCAAGGGCAGCGACAACGGCATTAACGACGGTGACCAAACTTATGTTGGCGCCAAGGGTTCCTTCGGTGATGCGCGTATCGGTTCCTGGGATCAGTTGGTTGATGACTGGGTCCAGGATCCGCTCTCCAATAACGAATACTTTGATCTGAGTGATTCCAGCGGCCAGATTTCTGGTAACAGCCAGACTCGTGAAGGCAACAAGCTGCAGTACATGTCTCCGACCATGAGTGGCATGCAGTTCGCTGTCGGTTCCAACTTCGAAGGTGATGCTGAAGGCGAGAACGTCACTGATTCCAATCAGGCGTCCTTCTACGCTGGTGCCAAGTATACCGTCGGTGGTTTCTCCATCGCTGCCGTGTATGACGATCTGGGTCAGTTCGATGGTATCGACACTAGCGATGACGGTGTCGTAAACAGCCAAGGCGACATCGGTGAGCAGTACGGTATTACTGGTCAGTACACCGTTGATGCACTTCGCCTTACTGTGAAGGCCGAGCGTTATGACGCTGACGAATCCAACGCTGATGTCGATTATTACGGTGTCGGTGCACGTTATGGCTACGGCATGGGCGATGTCTACGGCGCCTACCAGTATGTTGACGCAGAAGCCAATGCTTATCAGTACATCAATTCTGAGCGTACTGGCAATGACGGCGATGACCATTCGTACAACGAATTCAACCTGGGTGTGACTTACAACATCTCTGCTGCGATGTACACCTACGTTGAATACGCTAACTACGACCGTGCTGGCAACGACGGCGACGGCGCTGCTGTTGGCATCTACTACGGCTTCTAAGACGTCTCTTATCGTCTAGCAAGCTAACGAAAGCCGGTCCCTTTGGGGCCGGCTTTTTTACGTCATGAGTTTTACCTGTGGCGTTATGTTGCCGTGTTCCTCGGACCATTCTTCCTGTTTGTGCGAACTAAGGTATAGGCTTTCTGGCAGATGCTAGAGAAAAAAGCCCCGATAATCGGATGATTATCGGGGCTTTTTTCATGCCATTTTGCGTAAAGCAGGCAGGCTTCTAGATAAGATTAATCAGATCTTCCCGCATCGGCAGTGCAGCATAGGCACCTGGACGTGTCACGGTAAAAGCCCCACACGCTGCAGCGCGTGCTAGTGCGCCCTGCAGGTTGCTTTCATCTTCACACCAGTCTGCCAGCTGTGCTGCATTGATGGCTGCTTCACTGATGGCGGACAGGAATCCGCCGATAAAGGCATCGCCACCGGCCGTCGTATCTACTGCCTTGACGACGGGCGGAGTGACACTGACGGCCTGTGTCTCACCGCTCTGTTTGCGCACCAGAGCGCGGATAGCACCAGGGCCATCTGTCAGTACAATAAGACGCACACCTGCCGTCAGGCGCGCCCGTAGCCATGCTGACTCTTCTTGTCCTTGAGTCAGTGCATCCACTTCTTCCTGCGACAGCTTCAGGATATCGGCGTTGTCGAGTAGGCGAGTGACCAGCGCTACATCAATCTGCTGGTTCGGCCACAGGTTGTGTCGGAGGTTGGCATCGACACTGACGATTGAGCCTGCCGCACGTGCTCGACTTGCCAGCACGAAGCTGGTGTCCGCGATGGGGGCTTCGGTCAGACTGTTGCTGCATAGATGGAAGATCGCCGGCGTCGCAAAGAGTTCCGGACCTGCATGTTCCGGACGAAACAGCAGGTCGGCAGCCGGTGGGCGGTAGAAGTCAAAGCGGCGCTCGCCGTCGTCATCGCGTGAGACGAAAGCAAGTGCGGTACGCGCTTCGCTGGTGCGCTTGACGTATTTCATGCGTACACCATGTGCCGTCAGCTCCTCGTGAAGGAAATCACCGAAGCTATCCTGGCCAAGCATGCCGACGAAGTAGCTGGGCAAGCCGAGGCGTGCACAGGCGACGGCAACGTTGGCCGGCGCGCCGCCAGCGTAAGGAGTGAAGGTCTCTTGCTCGACGGATTGGTTGCCAAGCTTGTTGGAGAGCATGTCGACCAGCGCTTCACCAAACGCGATTACAGGGGTCATCAGGAGGTGGCTCCCTTGGTATTGGAGGAAGTGGCGGCTTTCGCGCCCTTGCGACTCTTGGCGACATCATCGCCTGTCGTGGAGACAGTATCAGGCTTGGAGTTCTCGCCACCGGCCGGGAAGTATTCGCGTACCAGAGCCAGTAGTCCTTGAGTGGACGGATCGAACGCCTGCACGTCGGTGTCGATACGCGCACTGATTTCTCCAGCAATACGCTTGCCGAGCTGCACGCCCCACTGATCGAAGGAGTTGATGTTCCAGATCACGCCCTGCACGAAGACCTTGTGCTCATAGAGTGCGATCAAGGCGCCCAGGTTGCGCGGCGTCAGTTCATCCAGCAGCAGGGTGCTCGACGGACGATTACCCGGGCAGCTGTAGTGCGGATCAAGATTGCTGCCATCCTGGCTACCTTCCATGAAGGCGTTCGCCTGCGCCAGCATGTTGGTGATCAGCGCGAAGTGATGTTCTTCGGTACCCGGCTCCGGCTTCAGAGAGGCAATGAAGTCGATCGGCACATAGCGCGTGCCTTGGTGCAGCAACTGGAAGAAGGCGTGCTGACCGTTGGAGCCTGTCTCGCCCCATACGATCGGGCCAGTCTTGTAGTCGACAGGGCGACCGAAGATATCGACCGACTTGCCATTGGATTCCATGTCCAGCTGCTGCAGGAAGGCGGGCAGCTGATGCAACGCCTGATCGTAAGGCACGATAGCCTGAGTTTCAGCCCCCATGAAGTTGATGTACCAGATGCCGATCAGCGCCATCAGGACCGGCATGTTGCTTTCCATCGGCGCATCGATGAAGTGCTGGTCCATCTCGTAGGCGCCTTCGAGCAGGTCCATGAAGCCTTCATAGCCGATGGACAGTGCGATGGGCAGACCGATGGATGACCACATGGAATAACGACCGCCGACCCACGCCCAGAATTCGAAGACGTTCTCTTCGCGGATACCAAATTCTTTGGCAGCCTTGCGATTGGTCGAGGCGGCCACGAAGTGGGCCCCCACATCGGCATCCTGACCTGCATGCTCCAGGAACCAGCGACGCGCCGTCTTGGCATTCAGCAGGGTTTCCTGGGTGGAGAAGGTCTTGGTGGAGACGATGAACAGCGTGGTCGCCGGATCAAGGCGCTTGAGCACTTTCTGGATGTGGTTGCCATCGACATTGGAGACAAAGTGGAAGTTGATCTCCGGATGACGATGCTTCAGCAGGGCGCGGCATGCCATGTTGGGGCCGAGGTCTGAGCCGCCAATGCCGATATTGACGACGTCACGAATCCGCTGGCCGTCATAGCCTTTCCATTCGCCACTGCGCACGGCTTCAGAGAAGGCGCGAATCTGTTCGCGCGTTTTCTGGATCTCTGGCGTCACGTCCTTGCCATCGACGATGACTGGCATGTTCGCCTGACTGCGCAGTGCGGTGTGCAGCACCGGACGATTTTCGGTCACGTTGATGATGTCGCCGGAGAACATCTGCGCTCGCCGCTGGACGAGAGCAGAATGCTCTGCCAGCTCGATCAAGGCTGTGAGCACCTCGTCAGAAATATGGTGCTTTGAATAGTCGAGAAATAGACCGCCGACACGCAGGCTCATCTTTTCGAAGCGCTTGGGGTCCGCGGTAAAATAGTCGCGGATACGGTCGTTGCGGGTCACTTCACCCAATTGGGTCAGCGCCTGCCAGGAAACACTACGAGTCAATTGCAGCATGGGTGTGTCCATCGTATTGGTTGTTGGATATCAATCGTTGGCGTGAGCGGCATTCTGTGGCCAAGCAACGCGTCCTTGTTTTCAGGCGAGGTGTCGTTAACTCACGTGACGATAATGAATGACACGATTCAGTCCATGACCAGCCAAGCAAGCTGTTAGCCAAGATACCTGCCATGCCGGTATGGATAGCATGGCAAGCAGACAGTCAGTTGTTGCTGGTTTCATCATCCGTCAGCGGCGAAATATGCTGAACCAATAGATGCTGAGCACCTGGCGGCAGCCACACCGGGTCAAGACGCGTGCAGGCTGTTTCGACGCACAGGAAGCCGCGCGCATCCTCAACGCTGGTGTCGGCCGGTGGCGTATCGCCCGGATGCCATACCACGGTCGAGTCGGAGCCCTGCTTGGCGATACGCAGTCGGCGCTGACCATCTTCCAGCACTTGGATCTTGCTGGACTGGTAGATGTGGTCCAGTGGTCCGCGCACACCTAGCTCGCCCTGTTGATCAAAGCGCGAGAAGTCTTGTCGCTTGTCCAGATAGCTGGCGCCGGCGAGGCCGGTCACACGACACGCGAAAGCATCCGGCACGGCAAAGTACGTGTGCAGGGCGGCTGTCATCTTGATCGGTGCATCACCATTGTTTTCGGTGATCAGTTCGACCTTGAGGAAACGTCGGCCCGCAAAGATCACCACGCGTGGTGTGAGTGCGGTATGCAGCGTTGTCTCGGGAGAGGCATGCACTTCGACGCCTTCCTCATCTTCGTCGACGGCATCGATACGCCAACCAGCTTTGCGTGCCGGGCCGTGAAGTTCAGTTTCACCTGCAGGATACTCATCGGCAAACCATGGCCAGCACAAGGGGATGCCACCGCGAATACTGCCCGGCAGTGCCGCAGGTGTTGCGGTCACCCACAGCCATGGCGAGTCGCCTGCTGGCTGATAGTGCAACACCTGAGCGCCCTGATGGCAGACGGCCAGTTCACCCCAGGGCTGGTTGATGATGAGCAGGGTGCGCCCCTGCCACTCGACATTGCGTTGGCCGGTGGTGGCATCGACCAATGCGCGCAGACTTTCAGGAATCATCTCGGGCTACCTCGACGGTTCAGGAGGGGCAGACGCTAATGCGTCACGCCACCTCTTCATTGTGCAGTGCCTCGGCGGCGCCCAGCAGGCCGGTCCACGGCGCGGTTACCACCCAGGTGGGGATCGCGGCATTGTAACGGCTCATACGGTTTTTGTCGGTGAAGGCGCGCCGGAAATCACTCTGGGTCAGCAGGTCAAGATTACGTGGTAACACGCCACCGCAGAGATAAACGCCACCACGAGCACCTAATGTCAACGCAGCATCACCGGCCACGTTGCCAAGGATTTTCATGAAGCGCAGCACCGCATCGAAGGCCAGTGGGTCATCCGGCTGTCCTTGATGATGTCGGGCATGTGCTGCTCGGCTGACGCAGGCAGTGCTCTCAAGCGGTGTTGGCAAGCCGCGTAGCTCGCCGAGTGCCTGATAGATCTCTAGCATTCCCTGGCCACACAGGAGGCGTTCGACTGATACGCGACCATGTTTACGGCGGAAGATGGCCAGCAGACCATCCTCGACGTCATCGGTTGGCGCAAAGCCAGCATGCCCACCTTCGGTTGCCAGTGGAATCCAGTTGTGAGCGCCGCGAACCAGTCCGGCCACACCAAGCCCCGTACCCGGGCCAATTACCAGCCGTGGTGAAGCGTCGTCTCCGCTACCTTCGGTCATGTCAGCGCCGATAGCGATGCGCTCATTGGCTGAGATATACGGTACGCCCAGCGCCATGGCGGTGAAGTCGTTAATGCACTTGAAGCGCTCAAGGCTGAGTGCAGCGCGTGCATCAGACTTGCCGAACTCCCAGTGATTATTGGTCATCCGCACGTGCTCATTGTGCACGGGGCAAGCGAAAGCCAGACAAGCTTCCGTTGGCTGGTCCTCCAGCGTGAGGCCTAGCGACTGATAATAAGTCTGGATGGCATCCACCAGGCCGACATGATCGGCGCAGGCAAGCGTCTGGATATCATGCAGCGTGTGGCTGCCCGGCTGGACAAGTGCCAACCGGGCATTGGTGCCACCGATATCGCCGACCAGAGCAAAGCGACGCGGCGTTTCAGTAGTCATGAGCCGGGCGCCTTTAGTGCGTGTCGCGATCGTGACCACTGCCCGGTAGGTCGCCGTAGCCTGCGAAGCTGGAGGCGCCTTCCTCCGCGCCACCTACGAGGGAGCGCATGCCGGAGAATAGCTCGCGACCCAAGCCATGATGGTAGATGTCACGGGCAACGTGCTCAGCATCACGGCTAGCCCATTCGCTCTCGCTGACCAGCGCTTCAAGTGTGCCAGCATTGGCATCCAGGCGGACAACATCACCTTCGCGTAGACGGGCCAGTGGTCCGCCATCGAGTGCTTCCGGTGTCATATGGATAGCGGCAGGCACCTTGCCGGACGCGCCAGACATACGGCCATCGGTGACCAGTGCCACCTTGTAGCCACGGTCTTGCAGGATGCCCAGATACGGCGTCAGTTTGTGCAGCTCTGGCATGCCATTGGCACGCGGTCCCTGATAGCGCACGACCGCGATCATGTCCTGTTCAAGCTCGCCGGCTTCAAAGGCTGCCTTCATTTCGTCTTGATCACTGAACAGACGAACTGGCGCTTCGACAATACGATGCTCGGCCTTGACGGCAGATACCTTGATGACGCCGCGGCCTAGATTGCCATCCAAGACGGTCAAGCCACCGGTGGGGGCGAACGGATTGGCCACTGGACGTAGCACATCTTCGTCGAGGCTATCCGTCGGGCCGTCCTTCCAGACCAGCTTGCCGTTTTCAAGGAAGGGCTCGCGAATATAGTTGGCGAGCGTGCCGCCATCCTGAGTGGTGATGTCATGCAACATGCCAGCGTTGAGCAATTCGCGAATCAAGAAGCTCATGCCGCCTGCTGCCTGGAAGTGATTGATATCGGCCTGACCATTCGGGTAGATGCGCGTCAGGCTCGGGATGACTGCTGATAGCTCGGTGAAGTCATCCCAAGTGATAGTGACGCCAGCAGCACCCGCCATCGCAACGAGGTGCAGCGTATGGTTGGTAGAGCCGCCGGAGGCCAGTAGGCCAACCATGGCATTGACAATGGCGCGCGCATCGATCTGACGATAGAAGGGGCGGTAATCGCCACCAACTTCGCTGTTGCGGATGGTTTGTTCAGCAGCATGGCGCGTCAGAGCTTCGCGCAGCGGCGTGCCCGGGTTGACGAAGGAGGCACCCGGCAGGTGTAGACCCATCAGCTCTACCATCAACTGGTTGGAGTTGGCGGTGCCATAGAAGGTACAGGTGCCCGCACTATGGTAGGAGGCAGATTCGGCCTCGAGTAGCGCATCGCGATCCACCTTGCCTTCAGCGAACAGCTGACGAACACGTGCCTTCTCATTGTTGGGAAGACCGGAAGGCATCGGGCCAGCAGGCACGAAGAGGCTAGGTAGGTGGCCAAAGCGCGCGGCTGCGATAAACAGGCCCGGCACAATCTTGTCGCAAACGCCAAGGAACAGTGCGCCATCGAACATGTTGTGAGACAGGCCGACAGCTGCCGCCATGGCAATCAGGTCGCGGGAGAATAGCGACAGCTCCATGCCTGGCTGGCCTTGGGTCACGCCGTCACACATCGCCGGAACACCGCCGGCAAACTGGGCGGTAGAGCCCATGAACTGTACCGCTTCCTTGATGATGCGCGGATAGTCCTCGAAAGGCTGATGTGCCGACAGCATGTCGTTATATGCCGAGATGATGCCCAGATTGGCAGAATTCATCAGCTTGAGACGATTCTTGTCGGTCTCGCCACAGGCCGCGAAGCCGTGCGCCAGATTGCCGCAAGATAGCTCTGATCGGTGCACACCACGTCGCTGCTGCGCTTCCATCAGCTGCTCGTAGGCGGCACGGCGCTCGCTGGAGCGTTCAATGATGCGCTGAGTCACGCGCTCGACGGTCGGGTTGACTGACATGCTCTTACCTCATGGGTCAGGCGGCGCAGGGCGCCGAGGCTGGCGAATAAATAGGCATTTTTCGCACTGTAAGCGTGCTCACTCTGAGCGACGCTATCCAGTGGTGGCAGCGGTGTAAAGTCTCTCGGTACCGCTACCTTATCGGGAGCAGGCTACATTACCGCTTCATGGACCCCAAAAAACGCATTTGTTCGGAATATTCGGTAAATTTAGCAAAAAAACTGCTTGAAGACTGGACGACTTTCGGCCAAATTATGGCAAAAGCGTGTAGGATACTTTCATGGAACGCATTTGTTTACCCGTCGTTCTGATCCCAAGTGCTGTCCTGCACGAGCCATACGCCACAGGAGTTGAGTCATGACATTACGCGTCGCCATCAACGGTTTTGGTCGCATCGGTCGCAATGTGTTGCGTGCGCTGTATGAAGGCCAATACAACGATCGTATCCAGGTGGTTGCCATCAATGATCTGGGCGCCCCGGAGCTCAACGCTCACCTGTTGAGCCGTGATACCGTGCATGGTCGTTTCGCAGAAACAGTCTCTTATGACGAAGAGAATCTATTCGTCGGTGACGACAAGATCCGCATTCTGGCTGAGCGTGACCCGTCCAAGCTGCCGTGGGCGAGCCTGAATATTGACCTGGTCATGGAATGTACTGGTCTGTTCACCAAGCGTGCTGCTGCTGCCAAGCACATTGAGGCGGGTGCCAAGCGTGTGCTGATCTCCGCACCGAGTGGCGATGCTGATGCGACTGTCGTTTTTGGTGTCAATGAAGACGTGCTGACGGCTGAGCATCAGGTCGTGTCCAATGCTTCTTGCACCACCAATTGCCTCGCGCCGGTTGCCAAGGCATTGAACGCTGAGGTGGGTATCGAGAATGGTCTGATGACGACCATCCATGCTTACACCAACGATCAGAACTTGTCGGATGTTTACCACTCCGACCCGTACCGCGCCCGTAGTGCTACCCACTCCATGATCCCGACCAAAACGGGTGCTGCAGCAGCTGTTGGTCTGGTGCTGCCGGAGTTGAATGGCAAGCTGGATGGTCTGGCGATTCGTGTGCCGGTCATCAATGTGTCATTGGTTGACCTGACCTTTACGGCATCTCGCGATACAACTGTTGAAGAGATCAATGCGATCGTCGCACGTGCTGCTGAAGGTTCCAGTGTGCTGGCTGTCAACTCGCTGCCGCTGGTGTCCATCGATTTCAATCACGATGCGCATTCCTCTACCTTTGACAGCAATCACACTCGTGTCAGCAATGACCGTCTGGTCAAGGTCATGGCGTGGTATGACAACGAGTGGGGCTTCTCCAACCGCATGCTCGATACTGCGCTGGCGATGCAAGCAGCAAACTAACGCGACTCTGCAACATGAATTAAGGAGAGTGCCGTCCTTGAGGTGGCACTCTCAACAGGTGAGGACGAATGGCCCGAGGATTCTCGCGTCGCGCATAGGCTCCACGGACAAGGCAATGCCATTCGTCCCCTTTGAATCGGCTGTCGGTCAGGGTTGGCGCCAAGACCGGCTATCGATGCTGCTCGGAATGACATCGCGTCATCCACTCTTTGAACCTCCCCTTATGGGGAGGTTTTTTTTTCGCCTGAGGGGTGGCACGTGGCAAGAGAACATATCGCTATTCCTGACCATTTTATCGAAACATGTCGCTAGCCGGCGCCAGAAGGGTGGTTTATGTGCGACGGGATTTCTGAAGATGGCGACAGGTTTGAAAGTCAGGTGGTATAACGTGCGGCAAAATGCAGCTAATAATCACCATCATGCAGGCTTCGTCGAAAGCAAAGTGCAACGATTAGCGAATCTGCGCTGGTGTGTTACACTTTGACCTTGACATGCCGCAATGCTCAAGAATGAGTCGCTTGCGTGTTTAGTGTCGATTCATGCAGGTAGTTTGTATCGGCCTGCGAGTGTTTACGTCTTGTGTGCAATGCAGGGAAGGTATTGCCGCACTGCCGCTTAATTATCCGGCAGATCTTCGACTTCCATAGCAGGCTGTCTCAGATGCACGATGCCATCCGCGAAGCTCATGAACTGATTGGTGCCACATTACGAGACCCGCGTACTCAACGTCAGGGGAAAGTCGTGGGCATGGATCTTGGACGTGAGCAGCCGGCTATCTATGTTCTATGGCAGGAAAGCGCTGCTGCTGAACGAATAGCGATGGAACCCGATGACTTTCGGGCGCTGATGGAGCACCTCCGCGCTCGTATGGGCATTCCATCGCAGCGAGGTACTCTGGATAGCAGTACTCCGGATAGCAGTACTCCGGATATGAGTTCCCATCACAAGAACTCCCGTCATAAAAGTACCAGCCACAAGCGCTCCAGTGATTCGCGTACCAAGGATCCTCGTGGGAAGGAAAAGGCACGAAGTGATTCCCGGCAGGCGACGCCTTCACGCGATAGTCAGCATGCTGTTCAGAAAGATGTTGCTTCCTCTACTACGACAGATGACGCTATTCAGCGCTCTGCGCAGGGATAGTCCGCGGCCGATCTTCATTCCATGTGAATCGCACATGCAGCTTGATGGCCATGCCTAGGTAGTGCCGATAATGAAAGCCCGGAGCCTTGCTCCGGGCTTTCGTGTTTGTAGTCGTTTTCTCACGGCATGGCATCATCAGCGGCCAACGTTGGTGAATGTTTCTGGCTGCGGGAGTGCTGGATGGGGCATTCTGAAGAGAATCGCATGAAGAAGGGGTTCACGTTGCCTGAGTCATTCACCGACAGCCGTCTGCTGCTGCATCATCACGCTGTCGTCGCAGATATCATGTTCACGTTGAGCGCTGATGGTCAGCGCTTCATCGGCTTGAATGCTGCTGCTGAACGCTTGTTGGGATATTCGGTACGTGATTTTCTTAAACAGCCCGGGTTGTGGCTGTCGTTGGTATCGATAGCAGATCGTCAGCGGCTGAGT
The DNA here is from genome assembly GCF_000591415.1 of Cobetia crustatorum. GTDB lineage: Bacteria > Pseudomonadota > Gammaproteobacteria > Pseudomonadales > Halomonadaceae > Cobetia > Cobetia crustatorum. Next base: position 76,970 of record NZ_JEMF01000016.1, read on the forward strand.
CATTTTCGTTCATCTGTGGGTAGGGTTGAGCGTATCAGCTACCAGATACGGGATCGTAGTGGGCAGGTATTGCTGTTTGAAGAGTGCTTGTGGGCATCCGGTGATGGGCACCCTGTCTGCGGAAGGGCATCCGACATTACTCGGCGTGAGCAGGAAGCTGAAGAAGAACGTCAACAGTTGAAGGCTTATCGGCTGATGATGATCCGTAGCCGTGACCCCATGGCGATTCTGTCATTGGATGAGACGACATTGGCCCTCCAGCATGCCAATCCTGCTTGGCACCTCTACCACGATGCAGCCTATATTCATGCGGGGAAGTCGCTAGATCGTCTGTATTTCACGCACGTCATGCGTTGTCTGAATAGTGCAGAACCACGGCATTGTGATATCAGCCTGTCACTGCCACGCGGGGAATGTCGTTTGTCGGTGCAGCTGATCAGTCTGGGGCGATCCCCGAGCAATGGAGTCCAGCAAGTTGCCGTCATGACGCGCGATATCAGTGCTGTCCATCAGCGTCTTGAGCAGGCTATCAGTCAACAGAGCCGTCTTGTTCAGCAGGTCCATGATACTCCTGGAACGCGATATGCCACTCGCGGAGAATGGCCGCCGGAAGAGTTGCAGTTCATCTCTGCTGGCAGTGAGATCCTGACGGGATTGTCGCGTGATCTATTGCTGGCCAGTCCGCGTATCTGGCAGACGCGAATGGATCAGGATGAGCTTGACGATTGCCGAGAGCGTTTCGCTGCTGCGATTCGTGACCGGCTGACCGGTTTGAGTTTCTGTTATGCCTTCCGTCATGTGGATGGTCGGCAGCGTTATTTTCAGGATGATATGCATCTGAGCTATGCCTCAGACGGTGAGGTAACTGAGGTACTGGGCCAGCTTAGTGATGTCAGTCGCGGTGAAGCGAGTCGACGTCAGTTGGAGCATCTGATGCAACAGATGCCCGGTGTCATCTTCCAGTGCAAATTGAGTCGTGATGATGTTTTTATCTACACCTACCTGTCGCCGGTCGCGGCCCAATTGTTAGGGCTGGAGGTCGAGACAGTACTCGCGGATCCCTCTCTCTTTCTTTCGCGTATATCTGATCAGGACCGCATTGAGCTATTGGCATCGGCACGTTGCAGTGCAGGTGAGCAATCTCCTATGGAGTTGGAGTTGCGCTATGAGCATCCCGATGGACAAGAGCGCTGGCTGGCCTGTGTTGCATTGCCACAGCCTACGGATGTACCGGATGGCAGTATCACCTGGAATGGCTATTGTGATGATGTGACGGCCCGTCATCGTATTGAGCGCGCCTTGCGGCTGAGCGAGGAGCGTTATCGCTTCATTTTGAATTCAGTGAGTGATCTGGTCAGCATCGAGGGCTCCGATGGAATCTGCCAATACATCAGTCCGTCGGTGGAAAAACTGTGTGGATTCCGTGTCGAGGAAATTTGCGGGCAAGAGATAAAGAAGATGATTCATCCTGATGACATGATGCGTGTCGCTAAGGAGGTTCATCGATCGGCCTGTCTTGGCGAAGTATTTCGGGTTGATTTTAGAATTCAGCACAAGGACGGCCACACCCTGTGGTTTGAGTCGATCTCCACACCATCAATGGACCCTGGCACCGGGCGCTACGAGCGGGTGCTGTCGGTTTCACGCAATATTCATGAGCGTAAGTTGATTGAGCAGCGTCGAGAGCATGAAGCGATGACCGACGCCATGACAGGAGCTATGACACGCGACTGTTTCTTCGAAACGCTAGATACGCTGCTGGCTTCGTCCTCGCGAGAGCAGCTGGCATTGATTCTGTTTGATATTGATCACTTCAAGAGAATCAATGACGGCCATGGCCACGCTGCCGGTGACCAGGTGTTGACGCACCTGGGAGAGGCATGTCGTCAGCAGCTACGCCGCGATGATTGTTTTGCGCGGTTGGGAGGTGAGGAGTTTGCCGTATTGCTGGCTGACGCCGGCACTGCTACCGGCGTCAGCATGGCAGAGCGCCTGCGTCAGCAAATTGCCGCCCTTGAATTCAGATTCAAGACACTGAAACTGAGATGCACCATCAGTATGGGCGTGGCATCGCCGGAGCCTGGAGAAAGCCGTGAGGCCTATCTTCATCGTGCCGATATGGCGCTTTACAGTGCCAAACGCAGTGGCCGCAACCGGGTGATACTGGCATCGCAGGCAAGGAGCGAGGACAATTGAGGAATGCCGGCATACTTGACTTGGGTTCTGTCGCCGGTGTTTAGAGTCTCGTACAAGGAGTAGGCGATGCGAATGTTACATACCTGGTGCGCCGGCACTCTGCTGTTTGCACAATCGGTGTTTTCTGCAGGGCAGGCATTGGCTGCGGAAGATCAGCCACTGATCAATCGTCTGGAAGGCCCGCAAGTCATCACCGAAACAGTGACCTACCGTGCTAACGGTGAAGAGCACGTCGGTCTGATTGCGCGGGATGCCAAGGCAAAGGGGCGTCGTCCGGGCATCTTGCTTGTGCACGAGTGGTGGGGATTGAATAGCTATGCCCGCAAACGTGCCGAACAGTTGGCAGGACTGGGGTATGTCGTGATGGCGGTAGACATGTATGGCGGTGGCCGTACAGCGGAACATCCGCAGGATGCCAAGGCTTTTTCCAGTGCGGTGATGGGCGATTGGCCCAAAGCAGAATCGAGCGTCAACTCAGCATTGGCAGTGCTTCGTTCACGTCCAGAGGTGGATGGAGAGCGCATGGCCGCGATCGGATACTGCTTCGGCGGTGGGGTAGTGCTTAATATGGCGCTCAGTGGTGCACCGCTCAAGGCTGTTGTCAGCTTCCACGGTAGTCCTGGCATCGCGGTGAAAGACCCCAAGGCTTTCGCGGGCCGTGTCGTCATTCAGAATGGCGAGGCTGATTCTCTTGTACCTCAAGAAGGATTGGACAGTTTGCTGGCGACCTTCAAGTCGCTGAATACACGTGCAACGCTGATTCAGTATCCCGGCGCCAAGCATGCGTTCACCAATCCGGAGTCCAACGCCAAGGGAGCCAAGTACGATCTCCCGCTGGCCTATGATGCAGCAGCCGATGCAGCGTCATGGCAGGTGATGCTCAACCTGTTCAATGAAGTCTTCAAGTCTCCGAAGACGTCGCCGCAGCCCTGAGCGCGCCTGAGTTGTAGATGGCAGAGTCTTGAAATGACAAAAGCCCACCCGGTATTGCTCCGAGTGGGCTTTTTACGTAGATACGCTCAAGTTTATGTAAAGCACTTGGCACGATATACCGTGCTTGCATCGGTAGGGCCAGATCGATATTCAGTCCAGCTCTTTCAATGAGAGCACTTGGTGGGCAAGCCGAATCATATCTGGATCACCGGTATGCTTGCTGGAGACATCGGAGAGCTTGATGACGGGCACCCAGTCTTGTCCTTCCGGGCGTGCTTCGGTCATCTTGATGACCATGTTCATTGGCTGCGGTCCTACATCATTAGTGAAATTGGTGCCGATGCCAAAAGACATGCCGATGCGTCCGGCACAGTAGCGCACGATACGATCGACCTTGTCAGTATCCAATCCATCGGAGAACACGATGGTCTTGGTTTTGGGGTCAATGCCTAGCGATTCATAGTGACGGATGGTGGCTTCAGCGAATTCAATCGGATCGGCACTGTCATGGCGCACGCCGTCAAACAGTTTGGCAAACTTCTTGTCGAAGCTGCGGAAGAAGGCACGGCTGGTAAAGGTATCCGATAGGGCGATACCGAGATCTCCCCGGTAGACCTTGACCCAATTTTCCAGCGCCAGAATATTGGCCATCTTGAAGCCGAAGCGCGCAGCATGGAACATGAACCACTCATGGGCATGGGTGCCAATCGGCTTGATTCCATGGCGCTGTGCCATGTGAACATTGCTGGTGCCGATAAAGCAGCCACGACCCTGCTCTTTGAGTGTGGCGACAACCTTGTCGTGCACATCGTAAGAGTGCCGACGACGCGTGCCGAATTCAGCGACGCGGATACCAAGTCGCTTGTAGTGCTCTATCTTGGCCTGCGTATTGTCGTGCAGCACCTGGTCGTTATCACGTTGATCGCCACCCAATTGGTACCAGAGCTCACTGATCAGTGCCATCAGCGGAACTTCCCACAAGATAGTGCGATACCAGTAACCTTCTAGATGCACATCCAGCGCATCGCCGGTCTGGGTGATGGTTATTTCGGCGGGGTCAAAGCGGAAGCCGGCCAGGAAGTCGCGATAGGTGGGGTCGAGAAACGGGCAGTGGAGCTCGAGAAAGGCTTTCTCTTCCGCTGTCAGTGCAAGATGGACCATATTGTCCACTGCTACACGCAGTGCTTCGCCAAAACCTGGCGGAAAAGCGTGCTCGCCTCGATTGATAAAGGCGTAGCGGGTACGGGCATAGGGGAATAGCTTCACCACCGCATTTTGCATGGTGAACTTGTAAAAGTCGTTATCGAGAATCGAGTGCAACATCGAGGCTCGCTCAAGTGTAAGGCGGCTCGGATGAACCGGAATTGCTGACGGGACAGGTCTTGCTTCAAGGCAAGCATGTCCCGTTGGCACGGGAGATAGAGTCGAAAGCTAGGTGGGCTCGCTGACGAGCTGAGACGGTTGTTGAATCGCAGATATCTGGCAACCCGCGGTCAGCAAATGACACTCAGCTACTAAAGGCCATGATACCGAACATGGTCATCATCATCCCGCCGAATATCAGCAGGCCGGCCAGCGATAGAGCGATCAGCAGATAGCCAAGCACTAGCCCTGCGAGTGCCCAGCTGTCGCCTGCTTCGCCGGTCTTGCGAATCTGGCTGCGTGCGATATGGCCACAGACAACGGCTCCAAGTGCCGCAGGCGCCAGCAAACATCCCAGTACGCTCAATGCAAACGCGACCAGTGCCATGGCATTGGTCCGGGCATGGGTATCCTGGGCGGGTGGTGTGGGCGTATAGGGCTGTCTTGTGGCTTGATCAGCAGATGATTCTTCGGGGGGCGTCGATGTGTCTGTCATGGCGGTCTCGTTGTCCTGCATCATGTCGACACACTAGCATGTCCTGGGACGGGCGGCATGTCTGCCCCAGGGAGAACAAGAGGAGAGTGTGGTGACAGGGCAATGGCGAGCAGAGGATGGGGTGGATAAGCATGCGTCCCAGCGGGAAATGCCGGATAGTTTGATGGTATCTGATGACTCCACAGAGAAGACGGGTGGCTGGCGGCTAGAGATTCTGACTTCTATCAGCGATATCTCTGCTCGGGAGTGGAATAGCCTGGCCGGTGGCGATTACCCCTTTCTGCAACACGCGTATCTTGTGGCCCTTGAAGCCTGTGGCGCGGCTATCGCTGCTACAGGTTGGCATCCGGCACATCTGTTGATACGCGATGAAAGCGGGCGCCTGATGGCTGGATTGCTACGCTATCTAAAGCTGCACTCACGCGGTGAATATGTCTTTGATCAACAATGGGCTGAGGCGCTTGAGCGAGCTGGCGGACGCTACTATCCCAAGCAACTGACGGCTGTTCCCTTTACGCCGAGCGCTGGCCCGCGATTAGTGACGAGAGATGGTGCGCCGTCACGGCGTGCACTGTTGAAGTGGTTATGGCCGCACCTTGAGGCTGGTGCAGCGCCTTCGGTTGACGTTGGCGGTTCCTTGCGGCGCTTTGAGCACAGTGGCTTCCATCTGCTATTTGCCGAGCAGGAAGAGTGCAACGATTGGCAAGCAGCAGTACCGCATCTTATTCGGCGTCCAGGCATGCAGTATCACTGGCAGTCACGGGGCGAGCAGGACTTCAGTGCTTTCCTGGATGGCTTGCGTTCCCGGCGTCGCAAGGAAATTCGTCGTGAACGACGCAAGGTGGCCGATCAAGGCTTTTCAGTGGTGCGCCTTGAGGGTGAGCAGATAAGCGAAGCTGATCTCGAAGCCTTCTATCGCTGTTACTGCATGACATATATGGAGCGCGGGCAGCGTCCCTATCTGCCTATTGAATTTTTCCACCAACTCAGACGCAGCATGCCTGAGGCACTGTTGCTGATTCAGGCGCGTGATGAAACACGGATACCTGTCGCCGCAGCGCTGTGTCTGATCGGCAGTGATTGCTTGTATGGGCGTTGGTGGGGCAGTGAGGTTCAGGCTGACTGTCTGCATTTTGAAGTCTGTTACTACCAGGGGCTTGAGTTCTGTCTGGAGCGTGGGCTGACGCGCTTTGATCCTGGTACGCAGGGTGAGCACAAGATAAGTCGTGGCTTTTCAGCCTACGATACCTGGTCATTGCACTGGCTGGCCCACCCGGGCCTACAAGAAGCAGTGACGGAAGCTGTCGAAGAGGAAGTGCGCTGGATAGCCAAGGCACGTCAGCAGGTGACCGATATGCTGCCTTACCGACAAGATGAGTTGCTAGTCGATAAGGGCAGTGTTGGTTCGATAAAACGAGCGTAGATCAAGATTTTATCCCTTGAGTTTCCTTGCATCGAGGTGGCAGTACGCTGACATGACTCGATTCATCTAATGCCGAGTCGATATTGTCGGCCTGCTGCAAGGCAAGAAAGTTTGCTGATGGGGAGCTATACTGAGTTATATCTTAATATTCTAATTTCAGAGGCTCCCATGCTGATCAAGGAATGTGATTCAAGGGAGTATGACGTCCTGGTACTTGAGGTGCTGGCTCAGGATGCTGCCCTTACTGTCAGTGAGCGCTGTCAGGTATTACAGACGCTACGCATGATGCGTGCTCGTCAGACTCGCCGCCGTACGCTTGCTACGCAGCTGGATTCACTGCTTGGGGCGCGCGATGACTGGGTCGTATTACATGATTTGAGGCTTGGGCATGGCGATAATGTGATCGAGATCGATCACCTGCTCGTCAATTGCCTTATGCAGGCTTGGGTGCTGGATGCATCGTGCTTTGATCTTCAGCTTGCCATTACCTCATTTGGTGAGCTGCTGGCGCACACCGAAGGTAATGACGAGGTGAGTCAAGGTGAAGACGCTGCTAGTGACTCTCAGGAGCAACTTTTAACGCCTTCTCCACTGCTGGCAATTGCAGAGCAGCGTCGCGTCTTTCGGGATTGGATGGAAGCGTGCGGTCTGTTGCCGTTACGCATGGGAATGACGCTCCAACCTCAGCTGCTGTACCGGGTCGTGATCGCAGAAGAGGCTCAGGCAAGTCGTCCTCCAGAAGATATTGTTGATAGCCGTGCGCTGGTGTCGCTGTCGCGCCTCAGGCAGCAGTGTCTGCAGGTGAGTGGCCGGACGGCTCCTATCACACGTTTGCGTAGTTTTACGCATCGTATTGATAAGCGTCGTTTACGACGTCTGGGGCATGCGATTGCCGCCCAGCATGTCGCCTCAACGATTGATTGGCCGGTGAGGCTTGGCTTGACGCCAGACCAGCAGCACTCCTCGATTGGCCCGCGCGCTAATGATGTGGCTTCTGAGTATCGTTGGACGCCTGCTGCTTTGAATGAGCCTTCCAGTGAACGTAGCGACTCGGTAGCGGCACAGCCTGCCGATCGAGACATCAAGCCCAGGCAAGAGTTTGCAGGTTCACCGGTATCTCCACTCAAGCCTACTTCATCGATACCGAGAACAGCTGAACTGCACCCCCTTGGGGCTCGTGGGCTTCAAGCGGCGCGCTGTCGGCAGTCTTCTCATTCTGATATCGATGCCCTCGAGGGCGCTGATTCATATGCCAAGCATCTGCAACATTCGTCACAGGATGTTGAAGGACTGCCGCGCTGTGATGAGTGTCGTCGCTGGCTGTCCAATGACAGCATCGCGCTATGCCAGCAACCGGGTCAGAACGAGATGTTGGACGGACGATTACTATGTGAGCGTTGCCGCGAGCAGGTATGAGGGAGGGCATTGATTCTTGGCAAGGATCAGATCAGGGGAAGACGAAACATCGCGGATACAGAAATACTGGCATCATAATGTTGCGGTGCAGCAAATAGTGGCTTATGCTGCATTGCAGCGAGGATGGAACCTGGTCGAGAGCACTATTTATCAGTGAAGGCTTGATAGTGATGGCTCGGTCGCAATAGCGCACAAGCTTGGTTCAATCCTGATAGCCGAAGGAGCATAGCTCCGGATTCATTTCAGCGTGATGCCAAAACCCTGGAGGGTGCCACATGTTCAATGCCAATTTCGATAAGTCCACCAAGCAGTTCGATGATATGTTCATGTCCCCGCTGCGCGCTTTCAGTGCTCTAAGCATTGATTACAGCGAAAAGCTGATTGGCGCCCAGATGGAACTGACCAAGTCTTATGCTGATGCCTCCATGGCACAGGCGCGTGCCTTGCTTGAAGTCAAGGACAGCGAAGGCCTGCAAAACTTTGTCAAGGAACAGCAGGAAACCGTCAAGACGCTTGGTGAGCGCCTGCAGAACGACACTCAGAAAGTCGTCGAACTGAATCAGGATTTCGCCAAGAAGAGCCAAGAGCTGGCTGAAACCAATGCCAAGAAAGGGCAGGAAATGGCTGAAACCAATGCCAAGTCCGCTTCTGAGGCCATGCAGAAGTCCGCCAAGTAAGCGACATCTGCTCAACAGCTCTCGATTGAGGGAGCTGTATAAAACACCCATCCGGTCTTCCGGGTGGGTGTTTGTGTGTCTGGTATTTGAGTGACTACGCTATTGTCCAATAGACGTATCATCTCGTGATCAGAATTTGATGAGAAGAGCTAACATTAAGCGTCTTCTTGATACTGAGAGTCTTGACACAGGGAGTGTGCAATGGACCCTATCAGTGCTGTTTTTGCTGCGCTTATGGATACGGTGGCTGGGGTGAGCGGTCAATTGAGTGAAGGTGCTACTAGCCATATTTCGGATACCGCTGGACTCCAGCGTCAGCATATTGAAATGCAGTATCAGGGGCAGAGTGTTGATTTTGATACTCTCCATTGGCGAGTGATCGATGACTCGGTATGTGCTGAAAAAATCCAGAACGCAACGCTGCATACAAGATGCAGTCAGGCGGCCAGTAAGCTATTTTCAGCATCCTGTCAGGAAATGACGGCTAATCCACCTGCCTTGCCTTCACAACGCCACGCTAGCCTCACGCGTATGACCTGTAACGCAGCATTGGGTTATCGCCCCAGCGTGGGGAATATTCAATGGGCTGAGGTGTCGGGTGCTGATCAGTTGGCAGAGGCCGAATGTAATGCAGCAACGGCAGCCTTGCTCGGGAATGGCACGTTGGATGCGCTTCAATATCAGCGTCGAGTGTGTGCCGGACGCTAGCGGCGAGCGCCACCTTGCGCCACAATGGTAGGCCATGCCGCTTTGCGCGGTACCATTTGATCAGTGACAGGTGATAGTCATGGCACAGGCCACAGCACGTCATATTCTCGTTTCCAGTGAAGAACAGTGTGCAGCTCTCAAGACCGAAATCGAGAACGGTCGCGATTTTGCTGATGCCGCTAGTGAGCATTCCTCTTGCCCGTCCGGCCGTAGCGGCGGCGATCTTGGAGCTTTCGGTCCGGGCATGATGGTCAAGGAATTTGATGAGGTGGTGTTCAGTGCCCCTATCAATACCGTGCAAGGCCCGGTGAAGACCCAGTTCGGTTACCACCTGCTGGAAGTGACCAGCCGCACTTGATCCTTGGGTCGTTTGACCTTTGGTAACTGGTTGGCAAGACAGTAGCAAAACGCCCTCGGCCATGATTGGTCGAGGCGTTTTGCGTTATGAAAAGCGCTTTAGTCTCTGGTCATCAGACCTCTTGATATAGCTGACTGCCTTCACGCTTGAATTTTTCGGCCTGCTCCTGCATGCCAGTCATCACGCTATCTGCATCGCCGGTCAGGCCATGTTCATTGGCATAGTCTCGGACTTCCTGAGAAATCTTCATGGAGCAGAACTTCGGCCCGCACATGGAGCAGAAGTGTGCGACCTTGGCAGAGTCCTTGGGCAGCGTTTCATCATGGAAGCTGCGTGCGGTATCTGGGTCCAATCCAAGATTGAACTGATCTTCCCAGCGGAATTCGAAACGTGCCTTGGAGAGCGCGTTGTCGCGACGCTGCGCGCCTGGATGGCCTTTGGCCAGGTCAGCAGCATGTGCGGCTATTTTATAGGTGATGATGCCCGTCTTGACGTCATCCTTGTTAGGTAGGCCTAGGTGTTCTTTAGGCGTGACGTAGCAGAGCATGGCGCAGCCGAACCAACCAATCATCGCGGCACCGATGCCTGATGTAATGTGATCGTAACCCGGTGCGATATCAGTGGTCAGTGGGCCAAGTGTGTAGAACGGCGCCTCGTCACACTCGGTGAGCTGCTTGTCCATGTTTTCCTTTATCAGGTGCATCGGCACATGCCCCGGCCCTTCGATCATCACCTGCACATCGTGCTGCCAGGCGATTTTCGTCAACTCGCCGAGCGTTTCCAGCTCACTGAACTGGGCAGCATCGTTGGCATCCGCCACCGAGCCCGGGCGCAGACCATCGCCCAGTGACAGGCTGATATCGTAGACCTTGCAGATCTCGCAGATATCTCCAAAGTGGGTGTAGAGGAAGCTCTCCTCATGATGAGCGAGGCACCATTTGGCCATGATCGAACCGCCGCGCGAGACGATTCCGGTTACACGGCTGGCGGTCATCGGCACATAACGCAGCAATACGCCGGCATGGATGGTGAAATAGTCCACTCCCTGTTCGGCTTGCTCGATCAAGGTATCGCGGAAGATTTCCCAGTCGAGGTTTTCCGCGACGCCATCGACCTTCTCCAGTGCCTGATACATGGGCACCGTTCCGATGGGTACCGGTGAGTTGCGCAGTATCCACTCACGGGTTTCGTGAATGTTGGCACCGGTAGAGAGATCCATGATGGTATCGGAGCCCCAGCGAATACCCCAGGTCATCTTGTCGACTTCTTCCTCGATGGAAGAGGTGACTGCCGAGTTGCCCAGGTTGCCGTTGATCTTCACGAGGAAGTTGCGCCCGATGATCATCGGCTCGCTTTCCGGATGATTGATGTTGGCAGGAATGATCGCCCGCCCGCGAGCGACTTCCTCGCGTACGAACTCTGCCGTTATTTCTTCAGGCAGGCTGGCGCCGAAGCTATGGCCGGGATGCTGGTGGCCAAGAATTGCTTCCACAGATTCGCTACCTTGATATTCCTCACGCATGGCAATACGGCGCTGATTCTCGCGGATGGCGATGTATTCCATCTCGGGAGTGATGATGCCCTGGCGTGCATAGTGGAGCTGAGTGACATTCTTGCCCGGGAGCGCACGGCGAGGATGGTGATCTAGCTCGAAGCGCAGTGAAGACAGACGCAAATCCGCTTGGCGAACACGGCCGTACTCACTGCTCAATTGCGTGAGCTGCTCGGTATCGCCGCGTTCTTCGATCCAGTGTTCACGCAGGGGAGCCAGACCGCGGCGAATGTCGATGTCGACCGCCGGATCTGTATAGGGGCCGGAGGTGTCATAGACGACGATCGCCGGATTCTCTTCCAGCCCGTTGGCTGTCTGGGTTGGCGAGCAAGAAATTTCTCGCATGGGGACGAGGATGTCCGGACGCGAGCCTTCTATATAGATCTTGCGCGAACCACTCAAAGGGGCAATGGCGGCTTCATCGACACGCGCTTCGCGCGCCAGGTGACGGCTGCCATCCTTGCGGCCAGCACGAGCGCGAGCCTTGGGTGCACTTTTGTCATAAGCGTTCTTGTCTTGTGTAGGTTGGGCAGTGTTCATGCAGGTCTCCTCATAGGGGCGACGTCATGGGACGTCATCATGGGAAGACCGTGCGTAGGGAAGGGATGACGACTGTTTAGCCCAGTACCTGTCATAAAGACTGTCATGAGATACGAGGCGACAGCGCCGCATGGAGCGGCATGCCATCAGCTTGATTCCTACGCCGGTCCTAACCGGTTCAGGTTCCACGGGACCCCTTGCTGACAACCCTCACCCGTCAGGGCAGTGAGGTGTTGCATGCAGGATCTCAGCCGGTTCCACCGGCACCCCGTCAAGCGTCTTCAGATATTCAATGCCAAGAGAGCTTTCGCGCGCGAAAGACACCTTGCCATTCAGGAACTGACACCCTGTTCATTGCTCTTCTCAACATTCACGTCGTGTTCTTGGCATCTCTGGGAGCAAAGGATGCTTCAGTCTTGATCAAGTCCCATTTGCCAGAAATCGATTTCCAAACGTGTCGCATCGCGGAAGACATCGACCAACTCACCGAAGCGTCGCTCTGAAACTTCTGACAGGCGAGCGTCCAGCCATTCGCGTTCAGACTCCATGGCAGCCTTGAAGTCATCGCTTGAGTACATCGCGATCCAGTCTGCGTAAGGATTGTCTTCGATCAGCGTACTGTCTTGATCCAGCAACCACTCGGCAATTTCACCGTAGCCAATCAGGCAGGGAGCAAGAGCAACATGCAGATCAAGCAGATCACCGCGCTGACCACAGTCGAGAACGTAACGTGTATAGGCCAGTGTGGCACGGGATTCGGGAAGCTCACTCAGGTCATCCTCACTGATACCCCATTCGGCACAATAGCCAATATGCAGCGTAAGCTCAGTATTGAGAATGGTATCGAGGCTAGCGGTAGCCTGACGTAGTTCGGAAAGACTACGGCTCTTGTAGGCTGCCAAGGCCCAGGCGCGAGCAAAGTGGATCAGGAACAGATAGTCCTGCTGCAGATAGTGACGGAAGGCATCTACTGGCAGGCGTCCTTTACCCAGTTGACGCACGAAATCGTGCTGCAAGTAGTCGTACCACTCATCAGCGCAGGCGTTGGTCAGGTCTTTGAAGCTAGGCATCGACGTGTCCCTCTGTGAGCATTCCGCTACCCCTTTGTGGGTGATTGCGGTGCATTCGCTCAAGCGGGCTGATACCGGAAGGAGGCGGGAAGGAAGCAGTTATCCAGTGGGTACTGGCAGACGGGCGGCGTTCCTTCTCGCTTGATTCCTACGCCGGTACTAGCCGGATCAGGTTCGGCGGGCTCGTCATTCATGCAAGGCCGAAAGTGCTATCGGTATTTGCATATGACATCTCAGCCGGTTTACCGGCACCCCGTCAAGCTATGGCTCGAGTGTAACAGTCTGACGTCTTACGGGAAGGGGAAATGGCGATGATCTATATACGACTTTGGGAGGCTGCTGGCGGGCTTAACTTGTCAACGAAACAGGAGGGAGTTGCGCCATAAGTGCCGGGAGATCGTGTGTGAGTTGTTCAAGGTCTTCAGGTTCATCGACATCCCAACTGACCGGCAGGCAGTGGGTGGTTCGCTTGGCATGAGTGAGCTGAGTGAGCGTTTCAGCACATACATCCGCATGGCTCCAATGAGTCAATGCGAAAGCTTCGGGGCAGGGCTGATTCAATCCGATCAAGCCATAGCCGCCATCTTTTGACGGTTGCAAGACAGCATCATGTGATGCCAATCCGTGCGCCGCATCGCGGAGTCGCTGGCGGTCCAGTGCTGGCAGGTCCGACCCCATCAGCATGACTGGACCATGGGATAGATAGCGGGCCATGGCTTGCTGCATGCGCTCGCCCAATGTCCCTGTGGGCTGGGCTTCAAGTTTGATGCGGGCCGCTTGAGGGTCATGCATCAATTCGTGTTCTAGCGTGTGATCCAGTTCAGCCATCAGTGGTGCGAGAGAAGTTTCCAGGCGCGCCGCCTGCGGAGGCGGAGTGAGCATCAGCACGATATTGCCCAGGTGTGCCGCTTGCGCTTCCTTGAGCATTCTCATCAGCATGCGTGAATAAAGCCGTGCTGCCCCCTGTGCTCCCAGTGCTGGAATCAGGCGGGTCTTGCACTGACCGGGCACCGGCAGGCGTCCGAAGATGATCAGTGTCGGTTGCGCCAATGACGAGCATGCAGATTGGCAGGCTGTGGCGTGTGACATCGTTGATGCCTCTTCACTGGCAGGCAGCGACGACGGGATGAACTCAAGCATGAGGCAGTTGGCGCTGGTCACTGGCCAGCGCTGCTGCGCGATAGCCATATATGCGTGCCAGCTTCGTAGGAGAAACGCCACACCATGCCGCCAGGCGCAAGCCCCACATCTTGACGATGGTGCGCAAGACGCCTTGTGTCTCCCAGCGCCGTCCGCTGGTCTTTACCTGCGACTCAAGATTCAACGGCGGCGTCAGTAGCTTGAGCTGTGCGCTCAGCCATATGTCTTCCATCAGCGGGATTTCGGCAAAGCCGCCAATGGCCTCGAAGGTCGAGCGTTGCACGAACTGGCCTTGATCGCCGGTACTGATGCTGGTGAGGCGAGAGCGCAGATTCATCATGCGCGCAATCAGTGGCAGCCAAGCAGATTCTCCTTCTATCGCGACATCGAAGCGACCCCAATCACAGCGGCGATGAGTGGCAATTGCGTTGGCTAACACTGCGAGCGCGTTGTCTGGCAGACGAGTATCGGCATGCAGGAATAGCAGCCATTTACCACGCGCTCTCGCTGCCCCGGTATTCATTTGCACCGCACGTCCCGATTCACTGCTGAGGCAGGCATCACAGAGCGGCGCCGCCATCGCACGAGTGTTATCTGTCGAGCCACCATCCACGACGATGACCTCGCAATCTCCTCCTGCACGCAGACGACTCAAGGCGATAAGCGCCGGCACGATACCCTCAGCCTCGTTATGCACCGGCATGATGATACTCAGCCACGGTGCACGTGTCGGATAGTGGCTTCCGTTTGCGGAAGAGGTCGCTGCTGAGGTCAGGCTTGAGGGTGTCTGCTGGGTCATGGCGCAGGCTCCGGCGATGGCGTTGTATATGCAGCATACGCAAGTGCCAGCAGCTTGGATGCAGAACGGTAGAACGCTCGATCAACGCTTCATCGAACAATAAACGCTGTGCATGAACCCTCGTTTCTCTACATGTGAGGAGGCTGTGATCAATTGGCAGAATGAGGTGATGGGAACGTAATGCGATACAGACCTGATGCGCCGGTATCGGAAGTCATGTAGAGATCACCGTTCGGGCCAAACGCCACATCCAGTGGGCGAATCCAGCGCGCTCCATCGGTACTGTCTTGCAGCCCTGTCAGCAGGGGTGTCAGAGCGGAGTGTTGTTGCTCTTGGTCTTGTTCCTGGGTCTGCTCATTGCCAGATGCCAGCTTCACTCCCAGCAGACGCGGTGCTCGGCGGCTGGCTGGATCACCCCATGCCTTGCCGTCAGGCGCCGTTCCCCAGCTACCATGAATGGCGATCACGACATCCATGTTAGGTGAGAGCGGGTGTCCTTCAGGAACAACTGCAATACCCATCGGGGCGCTGCGTGCTGGCATCTCGGCCAGAGGTCGGGATATCTCTTGCAGCGGCTGTGGCGAGACACTCTCGATGCAGGCATCGCGCTGCGGCTTGCCATCTTTCCATTGATACCATGGCATTCCATGAAAGCTTTGTTGGGTGGCGGCGACCAGCAATTCATGCGGGTGCTCATATCCCCAGTGGTCCGGGCCATTGTTGGTGGCCAGCAAGCGTGTCTCGCCGCGGGGTAGTGTTTGCCAGGCCAAGCCGACCGGGTTGCGCAGGCCACTCGCCCAAGGCTGCCATCTGGGCTGGTCCTTACTGTGCTCGTCAAGGCGCATCACACCGCCACGCCGCTCACTGAAAGGGTAGTGAGGCGCGGTACCGGCGAGATATTGATCAGAACAGTTACCCTGTATGCCCAGTGCCAGATAGAGCGCACCATCTGGCCCGGTGCTTAGTGTGCGCGAATTATGGCCGCCACCCCCGGGGATCTCGATCACGTGACGAAAATCCTGCGCAGACAGCGTGCGTTGCGGCGCATAGTCGGCTGCCAGCAACGCATTCGTGGTGGCTACATACAAGGTGGAGTCACGTACGACGACTGAGTGAGGGTAGCTGGACAGTCTCACCAATGTTTCCAGTGATGAGAGGCTGCCATCATCGGCAAGTTGGCCGCGATATACCCGGCCAGCATTGGAGCCAATCAGCAGCTCACCTTGCGCGGTGATATGCAGCATGCGCGGGCCATCGAGTGCGGCCAGGTGACTGAGCCTGGCGCCCGCTGGCAACTTGAGGGAAGGAGAGCCCTCGGGGGCATCGACGGCAGTATGGAGTGTCAACGAGGAAGTCGGTGAGGATGCGTCAGCTAGCGCGCTCGTGGTGATCAACAGAGCATTGATCAACAAAGCACTCAGCAGTAGGGCACTTGTTAACGGGCCACTCGGCAATGGGTTGGTGAGTGACCCGAAGTTGTTGGGCTTGCGTATATCTATCGGCATTCCAGTCTCCTCAAGGCATCACGGTATCGTGGTCAGTCTGGAAGCCCGCCGATCATCGCGCCAGTGCGGTATCAGTCTTGGGAGGCGTTGCGGCGGCGCCGTTTGAGATGACGCCGCCAGCCTTTGAGAGATAGCCATGAGTCATCGCGAGGATAGAAGCGCTTCTCGCGCCAGCCAGACTGCTTTGCTATCTCTTCCGGGCTTTTGCGCCAGCGCTTGTATTCCCACTGATACTGCGCAGGTGCCAGAGCAATCGCAGCTTCCACTGAAGCATTCACACCGCGCGCTGATGTTGCCTCATCTTCGTCATACACGCCTTCATCTGCCGCGAGGAAGTGAATGGCAAAACCGTGACCATCTTCAAGCCGCTGGGCAACTCCCGTGATGACGCGCGCATCGGTGCGAGCAACCAGCTTGGGAAGCAAGGTGGCGGTATAGGCTGGCCGACGATAGAAGTCTGCGAACACGCCACTGCCCCGTCCGGGTTCTTGGTCAGGGAGGATGCCAATGGCTTCAGCGCGCTTTAGCGCCTTGAGCAAAGCCGCTACGCCGCGCGAGTTGGTAGGCACCAGACTGGCACCCATCCGTTCGCGGCCATGACGAATGATAGGGTCGAGGCGTTCGAACTTGGGTGGTTCATACATGGCAGTGAACGGGAAGTGGCTGGAAAGCCAGAAGTTGAGGACTTCCCAGTTGCCGAAGTGAGGTGCCAACACGATTACGCCACGGCCTTCGGCGCGTGCGTCATCGAGTAGATTGCGCCCGTGCACTTCGAGGATGCTGTCACGTACGGCGTCTTCGTCTCCCAGCCACACCTTGCCCAGTTCGAGCATGGTGGCAGTGGAGTGAGCAAGACTCTCGGTCACAAGCTGTGCACGAGCGCCTTTATCCAGAGCAGGGAATGCCTGGCCAAGATTGCGCCGCGTAACCCTGCGCTCACGAGGATTGAGGAGTTGAACTACACGTGCCAATGGCCGTGCCATGCACCACAGCTGGGGTGTCGTCAAACCTGAAAGACGCTTCCAGAGCCACGCCACGGCGTTGGCCTTGAGAGGTGAAAGGCGCTGTTCCATGATCTTTTCAAAACGCTTGAGAGTTTTTTCCATCGTCACACATGAGATTCCGGTGGTCTTGCGTGATATATCGCGCTTGTCAGTCTGCAGAGCATTGAGCTGTGGCATCAGACCCGCGGCTATTTCGCTGCCCGATGGCAACCATTGTGCCAGAGGGTAATGCGGGCTGCAGGCATCAACAAAGCAGAATTGCCAATACGCTGCGACTCGAGTCGTGCGCGCAATTCCAGCAGGCAGTATTATTTAGATAAAGCGCGTGTGGTGATCAGTGATGAATGGCTATCAGCTTACGCGCATTCGCTTATGTGTCCCTTTTGCAATTGTTTCTCTTGTCGCTGTCTCTCTTGTAATGGTCGCGTTTGGCTTGCCCGCCGGCGTTTATCTTTCGTGCTTTTTGTCTGACAGCCTATCTGTCGATATCTCTGGTAACCGCCGCGGAGTCTTGATGTCATCCCCTAACGCCACACTTTCTGCTGCTGATCACTGCTGTCCGCTGTGTGATGACACGGCGAGCGAGCATGTGCTGCATCTGGTGCAGCGCCGCAAACCTTGCCCCTTGACGGGCAAGCGCCCCTCGGCAGATGAAAGAGATTATCTGCGTTGCAATGTATGTCATCTGCTTTATCTTGCGCCGTCGCAGCGGCTGGATGCTCAGGCTGAACGGGATGTTTACGATCAGCACGAAAATGATCCGGATGATCCGCGTTATCGTCGCTTTCTCACTCGGCTATTTTCCCCGATGCGCGAGCGTCTCCCGGAAGAGGCCAGTGGGCTGGATTTCGGTTGTGGTCCCGGGCCTGCGCTGGCCCGGATGTTTGTAGAGGTGGGCCATCCGATGGCGCTGTACGACCTCTATTACCATGCTGATCCCACGCCCTTGGCTCGCCAGCATGACTTCATCGTGGCCACCGAGGTCATTGAGCACCTTTATGATCCACGCGCAGTATTTCGCCAATGGCTGAAGTGCCTCAAGCCCGGTGGCTTGCTGGGTGTCATGACGCAACCGGCCTTTGACGATCATGAGGCATTGAGGCGCTGGCACTATCTACGTGACCCGACTCACGTCTGCTTGTTCAGCCCGGCGACCTTTCAGTGGTTAGCCAACGAGCACGGCCTGGAGTATCAGCAGGTCGCGTCGGATTGCACTATTTTCCGCCTTCCTGACCTTCAGTGCTGACCGGTGCACGAGCATGCCAGGTGATTGCGTCGCCAGTACGCGATGGTGCTGCGATAGGGCTTGGCAAGAATGATGCAAAAAGGCTTGGTTTTTGACGCTGACTGTCTCTATATTGCCGGCGCCCTGACGTATTCTCGTAGGGTGGATTTACCTTCCCGTTGTTTTTCGCGCAATGCGTTACAGGTTGGCCGCGCTTCGGCGTACGGCCGAGGAAATGGTCATGCCCCGTCACCTGCTACTGATGTCCCTCGCTCCCTTGCTTGGCCTTGCGTTACTGGGGATCGGCAACGCCATGCTGACCTCGCTGGTGCCCCTGCGCCTCTCGGCAGGAGGGGTGTCCAGTGAAGCGATCGGACTTATCAGTTCCGCCTATTACCTGGGGCTTGGTCTCGGAGCATTGATCAATGATCGCCTGCTCCTGCGCATCGGTCATATCCGTGCGTATGCCTGTTTTGCCTCGTTGGTCGCAGTCGCGGCATTGGCGATGGGCTTGAGTGATCACCCTGTCGTGTGGTTCTTGCTACGGATGATGATTGGCTGGTCGCTGGTGGGTGTCTATCTGGTGATTGAAAGCTGGCTGTTGAGTGCATCAGACCCTGCCGTACGTGGCCGGTTGTTGGCGCTATACATGATCGTGCTCTACGGCGCAGGCGTACTGGGTCAGCTATTGCTGGGCGTCACGGCAGTGCTGAGTCTGGAGTCTGCCTTCATGTTGGTCGCCATGCTGGCGGCCGCTTCGGTGCTGCCGCTGGTACTGTTGCCGCGTGTTTCACCCTTGATCGAGCAGTCCGAACCGTTGAGTCCATGGCGTCTGATTCGTATCACGCCGACAGGGGTCTTTGGCTGCCTGGCGTCGGGAGTGGTAGTGGCAGTGCTTTACAGCTTGCTGCCGCTGGCACTGAGCGATGTCGCGGCAGGAGAGGTGGCGCTGGGGACTGCTGAGATCGGTCAGCGAATGGCCTTGGTCGTATTGGGTGGAATGTTGCTGCAATACCCCATTGGCCGCTGGTCAGATAGTCATGATCGTCAGCAGGTGTTGATCATCCTGTCGGTCGCCATCGTGGTACTGGCAGGGCTACTGATGGGGCCTGCAAGCGAAGGTGGTGCGCAACTGGTGACCCTGTTCATGCTGGGTGGTGCCGCCTTTACGCTTTATCCGGTCGCCGTCAGTCATGCCGCGGACCGCGCGCCTGCAGGCGCATTGGTACGCATGAGCCAAGGGCTGCTGTTGATCAATGCAGTGGGTTCGACGTTGTCGCCGCCAATCGTTTCGCTGCCGATGGCAGGAATGGGCGCGATGCCCGGCATGGCACTGAGTCTGGCGGTGATGGGTGGTGTGATGTTGACCTTCTTCGTCTGGCGCCGAGTGATGCGCCCGGCACCCCAGCCATTGGCACCTTTCGAGACGCATGCGCCGCAGACGCCGCTGGGTACCGAGCTTGCTGTCGGGCCTGAGTTGCTTGAAGCCGCCGAAGAGCACCTGCGCGATGCTGAGGCGAATGACCCGTTGGTTGAGGTCACGCGTGAGCTAGTGGCCGATATGCCGGAGTTGATCACCGAGACATCGCTGGACAGCCTTGAGGAGATCGAGGTCAAGGAAGCACAGGTACTGCAGGGCCAGCAGGCGCTTGATGAGCAGCACCTTCAAAAGGGGTAGACGCCTCATGAAAAATCCACGATGTCTTTGCGTGACTGATTTGCGTGACTGATTTGCAGGACTAGCGCGATGGATCGACCAGATTGCCCTGCGATGCATTACGTCGGAACCAGCCAGTCACGCTAGCGCGTGACTGGTGAGTAGGCAGCACCTCGTGGGGCACCTGTTCCGATAGAAAGCATACGAAGGTGCCTGCCTCGGGCGTGACACGTGCAAGTGCTCGGCTGTCATCCTGTGGGTCATACAGCACTATCTCGCCACCGCCATCGGCTGGCCATTGCTCGTTCAGATACAGCACGCTCGAGATCAGGCGATTGCCACGCCCGCGAAAGCTATCCAGGTGCTTGCGATAGAAGCTGCCGACGGGGTAGTGAGAGAAGTGCGCCTCGTACTCGAACAGACCCATGTAAAGGGCACGATTCAGTTCATCCTTGAGTACATTCATCGCCTCTAGATAGGCCCGTTGCGCACGTGACTCGCGATCTAGCCAGCGGATGGCATCGCCGCGAATGTCAGGTCGAAGATCATGTTCGTGCCCACGGCCGATGCCCGCTGCGGTCAAGCGTTGCTGCGTTTCCAGTGCCAGCAGTTCACCGTTCAACTGACGAGTCAAGTGCGCCGGCAAAAAATTCGGGCGCACGCTATAGCCATGCTCGACCAGCTCGTCGATCAGACAATTTAACGCGATAGGGTCCAGCAGAGAGGCGGGGGCGGCAGGCATTGTGCGCTCCGAAGATGGATAGCATGGGCGAGGAGTTATAGAGGAGCGCGCATATCTACGCAACGCGCGGGCCGTCTATTTATCAACTACCCGCTAATTAGACCACGGTCGGCGGCTTAGCCAAGTGGGGCTTGAGGGCGCGGTGGTAGATGGCGTAGCGGTGCACCGGCTGGTGGCGGTACCTGCAGACTGATGGTATGACCGAAGCCGATCGCCATCAGCTCTACCAGCATCATCGCCGATAGCCCCCATAGCACCTGGTCAGCTACCCGATAGCTGGGCACGTACCACTTTTCATTGCCCACGGTGATGACATCAGTGTGTTCTCGCTCATCCCTGAGCAGCATGCTCAGCGGCATCTCGAAAATTCGTTCAATTTCGCCGGGGTCAGCTCGCAGTGGCAGGTCTGCCGGAATGCGTCCCACGAAGGGCGTGACTGCCATGCCGTGCAGAGAAATCACCTCACTGAGCTGGCCGAAGATATCGACCTCACTCGGCGGGAGCGCGACTTCCTCCTCGGCCTCGCGCAGCGCAGTCGCCAGCAGGCTGATATCATGAGGCTCGGCTTTGCCGCCGGGGAAGGCGACCTGGCCCGGGTGTTGGGTAAGGTGGTTGGCACGACGTGT
Source organism: Cobetia crustatorum (assembly GCF_000591415.1). GTDB lineage: Bacteria > Pseudomonadota > Gammaproteobacteria > Pseudomonadales > Halomonadaceae > Cobetia > Cobetia crustatorum. Next base: position 98,399 of record NZ_JEMF01000016.1, read on the forward strand.
GAGTAGCAGCGTGGGTTCTGGGCGATCGATCAGCGCGATCAGCACTGCAGCACGCGGTTGGTCGTTGGTCGTCGAGATGTGCGGGTCATGAGCTTGCAAGCGCTGGCGCAGGGCTTCTAGCATGTCGATTCCTCTGTGGTCTCCATCTTGTGGCGCTAGCGTCGCGTCGGTCAAGGCGAATGCGGATACCTCATAATGGTGGATATCTTGGCCGATAGCGTGGTCAGCAGGATGATCAGCGTCATGATGGTCACCATGACCAGCACTACACCATCAGCAGAGGCCAAAAGGGCTTCACGGGAGAGCGGATGAATTACTGCAGTCACTGTGGCGAGACGGTGCGTCTGGCAGTACCACAAGGCGATGATCGCCTGCGTTATCTATGTGATAGCTGCGGCACTATTCATTATCAGAACCCCCGTATCATCGCCGGGACGTTGCCGGTGCGGGATGGCAAGGTGCTGCTGTGTCGCCGTGCCATAGAACCGCGCTTGGGTTATTGGACGCTGCCTGCTGGCTTCATGGAAAATGCCGAGACGACAGCAGAAGCCGCCGCGCGCGAAACCCGTGAAGAAGCCGGTGCCGAGGTTGAACTAAAGGGCCTCTATACCTTGATTGATCTACCGCACATCAATCAGGTTTACATGCTGTTTCGGGCCACATTGATCAGTGACTTTTCTGCCGGTGTTGAAAGCCTTGAAGTTGCCTTGTTTGCGGAAGACGAAATTCCCTGGCAGTCGCTGGCCTTTCCGACCATGGAAGTGACGTTACGCCGTTATTTTGAAGATCGAGCGCGTGAAGCGCTGGGTGCGACAGGTACTGCAGCGACTTATCCGATGCATACCGAGCAGATCGATCTCGAAACCCGTGAGCGTTTCTTCGCCACCACGTATCTGCCTGAGTCTTGATGTGTCGCAGCTGTTTTCGTGATTTAACCGCGAAGAATGACGGGTTTGGAAGCTTGTCAGAAGGTGGTTTCCAGTCGCCAGCAATCGAAGGCGACTTCCTCATAAGGATGCGCCAGGCGCAGTGCGGCCACGGCGGTGGCGATAATGTCATCTTCACATACCAGCTCTACCTTGATCTCCGTGACGCGCTCCAATGTACCGCGAGTGCCGATGTGTGGGTTAGCGTCCGCCAGTGGGCGAAACTGCCCGTGGCCATAGGTTTCAAAGCAGCAGGCTTCATAGTCGCCAATGCGTCCTGCACCGGTCGCAAAGACGGCCTCCTTGACGCTTTCCAATGCGTCTTGGGGAACAAAGAAAGCCAGCTTGTACATGTCGGGTTCCTCTCTCAAGACCGTGAGCGGATGATCGTGATGCTTGCGCGAGCAGAGCCTACGCCGCGTCCCATGATGATGGCATAATGCCCGCTGCAACGGCCAAGGACACTGCCATGCTCAAATGGATCAATATCTCACTGCTATTACTGCTGGTGCTGCTTCAGTACCGGTTGTGGTGGGGCGAAAATGGCATCACCGAATTATTCGATATTCGGGCGCGTGTGCAACAGCTCTCCAAGGAAGATGCGGTGCTGGATAATCGCAACCAGCGCTTGGGCGCCGAGGTGGTCGACCTCAAGAATGGTCTGGCGGCGATCGAGGAGCGTTCGCGCAACGACCTCGGCATGGTGCGCAAGGACGAGCAGTTCCTGTGGGTACCCAATGTTGCAGTGCCCGAGCGCAAGGCTCCGTCACCCGATGAGGTGGCTGAGGGTGCGCTGGAAGGCAAGGGACTGGAAGAAGGGTTGCCCAAGGTGCTCAATCAATGACGCTGAGTGCCTCTGCTCCGGTAGCGCGCGTGTGGTACCTGGTACCTGCCGCGGGGGTTGGCAGTCGTATGCAGGCTGATCGGCCCAAGCAGTATCTTGAACTAGCACCAGACTGCTGCGTGCTTGAGGCGACGCTTGCCACCCTGCAACGTGCGCTACCCGAGGCCGGCCTGTGTCTGGTGTTGGGGGCAGACGATGACTATTTCTTGCCATCCATGGTGCCGTGGCAGGACTGGTTGCGCGCTGATGGCGGCAGTGAGCGTGCAGACAGCGTGTTGTCAGGCCTTGAATGCTTGAGCGAGGTCGCAAGCGAAGACGATCTCGTGTTGGTGCATGATGTCGCGCGCCCCTGTGTGCGTGAAGAGGATATTCGTGCACTGGTGGCTGCCGCACGTGAGACGCGTGACGGCGCCATTTTGGCGGCGCCAGCCAGCGATACCATGAAGCGTGCCGTGGTCAGCACGGTAGTAGAGAGCCCTCACATCTCGCACACTGAATCACGAGAAAACCTATGGCATGCACTGACGCCACAGGCTTTCTCGCTGGGAGTGCTGCGCACGGCGCTGCGCGACGCCCTGAGCACGAATCCTTCGTTCATCACCGATGAAGCATCAGCACTTGAAGCCTGTGGCCGGTCGCCACTGCTGGTTGCTGGTGCCCGTGACAATCTCAAGATCACCCATCCAGAAGACCTCGCCATGGCCCGCCTGCTGTTGGCGGCGCGTGAGGCACTTGCCAACAGTTCCCGGACGCCTGCCTGACATGACTGACCGCAACGCTATGACTGACCGCAACGCTATGACTGACTCTGCCAAGACACCCTCTGCACAGCCATCCTCTATCCCTGCTACGCATGCAGGCCATGTACCCATGGCGCTACGTATCGGGCATGGCTTTGACGTGCATCGCTTTGGCGAGGGCGACCACCTGATGATCGGCGGTGTGAAGATTGCCTACGAGCGCGGCTTTGTCGCGCACTCCGATGGTGACGTGCTTTTGCATGCCTTGTGCGATGCCCTGCTGGGTGCGTGTGCGATGGGAGATATCGGCAAGCATTTCCCGGATACCGACAGTGAGTGGTCGGGGGCTGACAGCCGCGGCTTGCTGCGTCACGTGGTCGGCCTCGTCAATGTGGCCGGATTCGGTGTGGGTAATGTCGATCTGACATTGATGGCACAGGCCCCCAAGATGGCGCCGCATATACAGGCCATGCGTGAAGTGATCGCTGAAGATCTGCGTGTGCCACTGGCGGTGGTCAACGTCAAGGCCACTACCACCGAGCAGCTGGGATTCACCGGGCGTAAGGAAGGCATTGCTGCCGAGGCCGTAGTGCTGTTGGGTCTACTGCCGACTGAGCGTGGAGGCCAGCATGTCTGAGGCGCTCTTTACGGAGGCACTCGCCGAGCTTCAATCAGCAGGCAGTGAGGCATGGGTCAAGGAAGCTGAGCTGATGCAGCGTTGGCCACATGCGCATGGTGGCCCGCTGGGCGCGGGACATTTTCGTCAATCGCCGGAGGACTTCCAGGTCACCGAGCTGATGGATTTCGTGCCTGAAGGTCACGGTGAGCATCAGTGGCTGTGGGTCGAGAAACGCGGTCTGACCACTGATGATCTTTGCCGTCACCTGGCGAATCTGTGTGAGGTTGCGCCGCGTGATATCGGTATTGCGGGCCTCAAGGACAAGCAGGCTGTGACGCAGCAGTGGGTCTCGGTATGGTTGCCTGGGCGTGAGGCGCCGGCTTCGCTCACCGATGCTCTGGCTGAGCTCGGTGTACGGGTGCTTGCCAGCGTTCGTCACCCGCGCAAGCTCAAGCGTGGCGTGCATCGTGGGAATCGCTTTGCGCTGAGAGTCAGTGGCGAGGCGATAGCGCATCCTGATTTCATCACACGCTGGGAGACCTTGATTCGTGAGGGTGTGCCTAATTATTTCGGTCCGCAGCGCTTTGGCCATCAAGGCCATAACCTCGGGCGCGCCCGAGCGGTGCTGGTGAGAGGTTGGCGCAAGCGTGATGATCGTAGCGGCATGCTGCTGTCGACCGCGCGTAGCTTCCTGTTCAACGAGGTGCTAGGCGCGCGGATAAAATCACGCTGCTGGGCCACGGCGCTGACAGGTGAGGTGTTCTCGCTCAATGGTACCGGCTCTCGTTTCGTGACTGACGGTAGTGAGTCTGCCGAGACGTTGACGGCGCGACTGGCGAGTGGAGATATCCATCCCACTGGGCCACTTTGGGGCACCGGGCGTCTTGAGACTCACTCACAGGTAGCTGAGCTTGAACAGGCGCTACCGAAATGCTGGCCGCAACTATGTACCGGGCTTGAGCAGGCCGGGGTCAAGACGGAGCGCCGTCCGCTGCGTCTTATACCGAGTCAGTCGCGCCTTGAATGGGATGTGACGCCTGTCCAGGCCAGCGACGCCGGCAGTGATGCCAGCGTCTGGCTGTACTTTGATCTGCCGCGCGGTAGCTTTGCGACCGGTCTACTACGTGAGCTGATCACGCATCCGCTGCTGTAATGTCAGTCAGTAGCATCAGTCACGAGGCTATCTTGATCAGTCGCGATGGCCTCGTGACGATCAATCGATACCGATACGATCACCAAAGGGCGAGATGATGCGCAAGATTTTGCTTTCCAATGATGATGGCGTGCATGCCCCAGGCCTCAAGGCGTTACATGATGCGCTGGTGGGGCAGGCGCGTATTCGCGTCGTGGCCCCGGATCGTGATCGCTCCGGGGCCAGTAACTCGCTGACACTCAGTCGTCCATTGATGTTGTCGGCGATGGATAATGGTTTTTATAGCGTCGATGGCACGCCGGCCGACTGTGTCTATCTGGGGGTCAACGGTATCTGGGATGAAAAGCCGGATATCGTGATCTCAGGGATCAATCACGGTGCCAATCTGGGGGACGACGTATTGTATTCCGGTACCGTGGCTGCCGCGATGGAAGGGCGTTCGCTCGGTATGTCGGCGATTGCGATGTCACTGTGCGGCAAGACCCATTTCGAGACGGCAGGGCGCGTGGCGGCAAGTCTGGTCGGTGCCTCCGAAACATTGGCATTGCCGCCGCGCTCGCTGCTCAACGTCAATGTGCCGGATCTGCCGTGGAGTGAGATTCGTGGCTTCCGCGTCACGCGACAGGGTCACCGAGGGCCAGCAGGGGCACCGATTGCCGTGCATGATCCACGTGGGCGCACGCGTTACTGGATAGCACTGGCAGGTGAGGGCATCGATGATGGCGATGACACTGACTTCGCTGCGGTGGCCGCCGGCTATGTCTCCATCACGCCACTGATGACGGACCTGACCTCTCATACTGCGCGACATGACGTTGAACAGTGGCTTGAAGCGCTGGCCTGAGGCGTTGCTTTGTTGAACCGCTCCGACAAAGGGTTAGCTGGCAGGGGCAGTGATTAGCGCCGACAAAGAGTACTTGGCCACAGAATGATCAGAGAACCCGGCGCCAGGGCGTCGGCCGACAGGATGTAAATGGATGCCATGAAGGACGCGTATCAGAACGGTTTTCCTCATTCGCAGTCAGACACAATGCCAGGGCATTCGCTCGACGGTGAGGGTGTACTGCGATTGAGGCGGCCGGACACGGCACAGCTCAGCGGTATTGGCATGACGTCGCAACGGACTCGCGATCGCATGGTGACGCGTCTGGAAGACGCCGGGATTCATGATGAGCGAGTGCTGACACTGATGGCCAAAGAGCCGCGCCATCTGTTTCTCGATGAGGCGCTGGCGCACCGGGCCTATGAAGACACTGCGTTGCCGCTGGGGCAAGGGCAGACACTCTCCCAGCCGTATATGCATGCGCGCATGACGGAGCTGGCACTGGCTGCGGCGCCGCGTCCATCAAAGGAATGCCGCGTGCTTGAGGTCGGTACTGGCTCGGGTTATCAGACCTTGCTGCTGGCGCGGTTATTGGGTCATGTCGCATCGCTTGAACGTATTGCTGCCTTGCACCTGCGCGCTCAGCAGCGGCTTGACTGGTTCGGGCTCGATAACGTGGAGCTGCGCCATGCCGATGGTGGCCACGGCTGGGAAGGGCTGGCAGAAGGCTTTGACCTGATAGTGGTGACGGCATGTGCCTCCATATTACCTCAGGCGTTGCTGAAGCAGTTGGCACCGGACGGTGTGATGATTGTGCCATTGGCCGAAGATGATAGTGATCGCCAATGGCTGACACGAGTGCGCCACGTCGGCGACACTCAGGATATTCAGCGGCTCGAAGCAGTACGTTTCGTGCCGTTGCTCGAAGGAGTGATCAGGTGAAACGAGCATTGAGTGTGTTCTTCAAGGGGGCCGGCATGGGCGCCGCCGATGCGGTTCCTGGGGTATCCGGCGGCACGATTGCTTTTGTAACCGGCATCTATGAAGAATTGATCGATACCATCAAGCGCTTCGGGCCTTCTGCCATTGGCGTATGGCGCAAGGACGGTTTCAAGGCGCTGTGGCAACACCTGAACCTGGCATTTCTGCTGCCATTGGTCGTCGGTATCTTTGCCAGTTTGATCACGGTGGCGCACCTGGTCACCTGGTTGATGGATGCTCAGCCGCTACTGCTTAATGCCTTCTTCTTCGGGCTGGTCGTGTGTTCCGGCGTGATCGTGGCGCGGCGCATGACCGAATTCAAGGCGGGATATCTGATCTGGTTGGCGTTGGGGCTGGTACTGGCTAGCAAGCTGCCAAGCCTGCTGCCTGCCGCGACTGATGGTTCCTGGGTATTGGTGGCAGGGGGCGCTATTGCCATCAGTGCAATGCTGCTGCCAGGTGTGTCCGGTAGCTTCCTGCTATTGACCATGGGCCTGTACGGCACCGTGATGACGGGCATCAAAAGTTTCGATGTACAGCTCATCCTGCTGTTTGGCAGTGGCTGTGCCATAGGCCTCTTTACCTTCTCGCGTGTATTGTCATGGTTGTTTCGTCACCATCACACCGCGACACTGATGCTCTTGACCGGCTTTATCCTCGGGTCGCTGCCGGTACTCTGGCCGTGGCGCACGATTACCGATTACCGTATTGGGCCAAAGGGTGAGCAGGTACCGCTGGACTATCAATTCATGATGCCGGACACCTATACCAGCATCACGGGAGAGCCTGCCCAATTATGGGCCGCGCTCGCTGTGATGCTGGCTGGCATATTGCTGGTCTGGTTTGCCGGAGAGCGCTCCGGCCCAGATGACTCTTCCAAGAATTCCCGCAAGGAGCAGGAACATGCATGACAGGATGAACAAGGGAATCAGGCTGACGCTGGCAGGTCTGGCGTTAGGAGCTTGGCGGCTTGCAGTACGGCTACCACGCGGCCACAGGTTCAGGATCTTACCGGTGGCAATGCTCGCATCACGTCAAACACCTATTCCGTTCAGCGTGGCGATACGCTGTATGGCATCGCTTGGCAGAGTGGGCAGGACTTCCGTGACGTGGCGCGGATGAATGGCTTGAATCCGCCTTACACCCTGCAGCCGGGTCAAACGCTACGTCTGGATCCCAAGGCACAATTGCCAGCGAACGCTAGTGGTACCAGTACCGCCAATGTGGCGGCGGGTACCGGAGTGGTCGCAACGGGGTTAGGCAGTGGTGATAACGGCAATATTACAGGCACGGAAGTGCCGGATTGGTTGGCGCCGGATGAATCCGCGATCGCTCAACAGAAACAACGCTCAGGCCAGGCTCAGTCATTGACCACGGGTGCTGGTGGTGTTTCTTCAGCAGCTACAGGAGCTGCCGCAGCAGCGGGAACGGCGCCAGGCCCGATCTATCAGGAAGGCAGTGAAGAGGCGCTTGCAGAAACTGCCCGTACTGCTAATGATTCCGTGTCTCAGGCCAGTTCTACTGCCTCTAACACGGTCGCTTCCAATACATCGGCTGCAGATTCTGCTGCCTCAAATGTGTCCAATAACGCCGGCAGCAGTGCAGCAGTTGCTCAGGCCGCAGCGCGCAAGGCAGCACAGGAAAAGACAGATCAGGCTGCTGCATCCGCACAAGCGGCGCGTGAGAAGGCTGCTGCTAGCGTGAAAAATACCGACGATACGGTTGAAAAAGGTACGAATGTCGCTGGCGCCACGCCCAAGGCTGTTCCGGCCAAGAAAACGTATGTTCCTGTAAAAAACGTTAACTGGCAGTGGCCTACGCAAGGCGAAATCATCGGCAAGTTTGGTGAGTCCAAGAGTGTAACGGGTGGCATTGATATCGCTGGTCAAAAGGGGCAACCTGTCAAGGCAGCAGGGCCGGGGATTGTGGTTTACGCAGGCAGTGGGGTGCGCGGCTACGGTAACCTCATCATCCTTAAGCACAATAACCGTTACCTGAGTGCCTATGCCCACAATGACAGTCTTCGAGTATCGGAGAATGATGTCGTCGAGGCTGGACAGGTGATTGCCACCTTGGGAGCGACTGACGCCGAGCGCGCGCAGCTGCACTTTGAGATTCGCGAGGATGGGCAGCCGAAAGACCCACTGAAGTTCTTGCCCAACCGCTGATTCCCGCCGCTGCCACAACAACAAGTTCCTGGCATCAGACCAGAGACAACGGGGTATCGACATGAGCATGCTGGAAAAGGATATCGACCAGGCTGAGGCGGAGTTGTCTCTCGATGATGTCGAGGCAGACGATACGCTTGAGGCTGAGGCGGAAGAGGCCGCATTTGAGCGTGCCCTGAACCGTGAGGAGCGCAAGCACTACCAAAGCCTGGACGCGACTCAGATCTATCTCAATGAGATAGGTTTCTCCCCGTTGCTCAAGCCCGAGGAAGAAGTCTACTTCGGGCGTCTGGCTCAGGCGGGTGACCCCGCCGGTCGTCAGCGCATGATCGAGTCGAATCTGCGCCTGGTGGTCAAGATTGCGCGGCGCTACCTGAACAGAGGCTTGTCGCTGCTTGATCTTATCGAGGAGGGTAACCTCGGTTTGATTCGTGCCGTGGAGAAGTTTGATCCCGAGCGCGGGTTCCGTTTCTCGACCTATGCGACCTGGTGGATTCGTCAGACTATCGAGCGAGCATTGATGAATCAGACGCGTACCATTCGTCTGCCGATCCATGTCGTCAAGGAACTCAATATTTATCTGCGGGCAGCGCGCCAACTGACTCAGAAGCTTGATCACGAAGCGACGGCCGAAGAGATTGCAGATTTTCTCGACAAGCCAGTAGCCACAGTCAAGAAAATGTTGGGCCTAAACGAACGTGTCTCCTCGGTCGATTACCCTATGGGTGGTGAGAGCGATAAGCCACTGATTGAGACCATTGCAGACGAAAACGATACCAGCCCCGAGTCCAGTCTGGTTGATGTCGACGTCAAGGCACATGTTGATGAGTGGCTGGCGGAGTTGACCGAAAAACAGATGGAAGTGGTGGTACGCCGCTTTGGCCTTCGTGGCCACGAAGCAGCCACGCTTGAAGAGGTGGGCGAGGAGATTGGTCTGACGCGAGAGCGTGTGCGCCAGATTCAGGTCGAGGCGCTCAAGAAATTGCGACGCATGCTCGAGAAGCAAGGACTGTCGCTGGAATCAATCTTCGAGTGAACCGGTGATGTTTTGCCTTCTAATCTGTGACGGCCATCATTGAAACGGCCCGCCCTGAACTTGGGCGGGCCGTTTTCATATTTCCTGATTATTATTCAGGTAAGGTCACTGGTATCAAGGCTTGATTCATGACAAGTGTCACTACTACTTGGCATGCGGCAGTCCTGTTTTCTGCGCGATAGCACGCGTCTCACTGTTGTCCGTATGGAAACGCTGTATCGTGCATAAAGTTAGCCAACTAACTGGACGCCTTGCAGAGCGACGATTAGACTGAGGCTCACTTTTCCACGACCCGCTTGAGCAGGGCTGATGCAGGCAATCAGCCGGCTCGTGAAACACTTTCTTTCACCTTGCTCTGGTGCCTTTTGTGCATCATGCAGGTCACGACTGTCATCGATCAGGAATACGCATAAATGGCCAACATACGCATACTGCCACTGGTGCTAGCGATGGGTTTTACGACTCAGGCTCAGGCTGCCAATCTGCTTGATATCACAAGAGACGCCTTGAGCCATAACGCTAGCCTGTCTTCCTCACGTTCGCTTTATCAGAGCGTCGGTGACAATGAGAGAATCGAGTTGGCCGATTTGCTGCCACAGATTTCTGCCACTGGTTCAGTGTCGCGCACCGATGTCACCAAGAGTTCCATCAGCAGCTCGAGTAGCTCAAGCGGTGAAGGTGACTACACAAGTTCTAGTGTCACGGTGAATGCCAACCAGACGCTATTCAATGCGGCAGACTGGTATGAGCTGGCTACCAGCAAGGACACCACGCGTCAGCAAAAACTGTTGCTGGATTCTGACCAGCAGCAGTTGCTGTATGATGTGGCATCGGCCTATTTCACCATTCTGAACAACCGTGACATTCTCGATGCGCGTATCGCCCAGGAGAAGGCATTTTCCCGTCAGATGGATCAGGCCAATCAGCAGTTTGAAGTCGGCCTGATTGCGATCACGGATGTTCAGGAAGCAAAAGCCTCCTACGATGACGCACGCGCTCAGCGCATTGCGGCTGAAGCAGACCTGCAGGTGAGTTTCGAGGCACTCCAGCAGCTGACCGGGCAGCAGTACGATTCCATCGATGGTCTGGAAGAAGATCTTGCCATTGAAGCTCCGATGCCGGCTAGCCGCGGCAAGTGGGTAGAAATGGCGCTGTCCAACAATCCGTTGATTGGTGCTGCTCAGAAAGGTGTTGATGTCGCCAAGGGCGATGTGAAGACATCGCGTGCTGGTCATCTGCCGACAGTAGGTGCCTTCGCGACCTATAGCTATGATGACAATGATGCTGATATCACCGGTGGATATCAGGAGTCCAATCAAATTGGTATCGAAGCGTCTCTGCCCATCTACACTGGTGGGCGTACTTCCGCTCAGGTGCGTCAGAGCACTCATCTGCTTGAGCAGAGCCAGTTTGACCTGCTCGATCAGCAGCGCTCCACGACCCAAAGCGTTCGCGCGCTCTATAGTCAGGTTCGCAGCGATGTCCTGACCGTCAAGGCGCGCAAGCAGGCGATTGTCTCTAGCCGTAGTGCCCTGGAAGCGACGCGCTCGGGCTATGAAGTCGGAACACGTAACATTGTCGATGTGCTGGACGCTGAGCAGACTCTTTATCAGGCGCTGGCCGACTACGCTTCCTCGCGTTACACCTACGTGTTGGACCTGCTCAATCTGCGTCAGGCAGCGGGTATCATCGACGTCAATGCCGTACGTGATCTGAACGAGAGCCTCAAGAGCGATCGTCAGGTGTCACTGGTCCTGAATGATGAAGACAGCGAAGAGCTGGAAAGCACTCCCTGATCGGCGCCTGTCACTATCGGCAGTTTATGACGTTGATTGATTCTCATGCTCCCCTGCCGGCCTTGCCTGTAGGGGAGCATGCGTTTGGAGAGCTTCCACTCTGCGGCGCCTCGATAGCTCCGGGAGTATTGGAATTTCCCTTGAGTTACTCCACTCACCAATCGTTCTCGTATCCTGGTGCACAAATAGTTTAAATTACTGTATTTATATATAAAGGCAGGTTGTTAGTTGTATTTTTTGGTATTAGTTTGGTTTTTTATAGCGTGACCTTGGCGCAACAATAGAAAATAATTGAGTGCCGCAAGGCATGACGTTTCTACGAGCGTCCTGCGTTGCCATCAGGTGTTACTGCCCATCCTCCCTACCTCTTGCCCAGGAGTTCTCCATGTCCCGCCCGTTGCGTGCCGATATTGATCTGGATGCCTTGCGTCACAATTATCAGCTCGCGTGTGATCTAGCGCCACGCTCGCGCTCGCTAGCTGTTATCAAAGCAGATGCTTATGGCCATGGCGCGGTAGCATGTGCGCATGCATTGGCAGATCTCGCGCCAGCGTTTGCCGTGGCGACCATCGAAGAGGCACTAGCTCTGCGCGAAGGGGGGATTACGCATCCGGTGGTACTATTGGAAGGCGTGTTTGAGGTCGCAGAGTACACGCTGGCAGCTCAGCATGATTTCTGGTGTGCTATTCACAGTGAATGGCAGCTGGCCGCGCTGGAAGCGACCGAGCTGTCTGTGCCGCTGTCCTGCTGGATAAAATTTGACTCCGGTATGCACCGGCTGGGTTTCACTGCGCCGGAAGCAATTGAGGCCAAGGCGCGTCTTGAAGCAAGCGGTAAGGCGCGAGATTTGCATCTGATGACGCATTTTTCGACTGCCGATAGTCTGACGCCGGATTATTTCCGGCAGCAGTTGGCAGCGGTTCAGAGACTTGCCGAGTCACTCGAGCTTCCGCTGTGCCTGGCCAATTCTCCTGCGACACTGGCTTGTCCAGAAGCTCACGGATCCTGGAATCGACCGGGTATCATGCTCTATGGAGCTGATCCTCTGGAAGGGGCCAATGAAGCCAGTCGTCGTCTCAAGCCCGTCATGACGCTGTCTACCGCCATCATCGCCGTGCGTGAGATCGCCATCGGTGAGCCGGTGGGCTATGCAGGCCGTTTCGTGGCCAAGCACCCCACGCGTATTGGGGTTATCGCCTGTGGCTATGGTGATGGCTACGATCGCCATGCCGTGGATGGCACACCAGTACTGGTAGATGGGCAGGAGACTGTTCTGGCGGGCAAGGTGTCGATGGATATGATGACAGTGGACATCACCGGCATTCCTGAGGCAGAGGTTGGCTCCCGCGTGGTGTTGTGGGGAAAGGGACTTGATGTCAATCGCGTCGCTGCCAGCTGCGATACCATCAGCTATACCCTGTTGACGGGCGTGTTGCCGCGAGTGCCCAGGTTCTATCACGGTGGCCGGTTGAGCATGGTCGCAGAGAGTAGTGTCGAGGCCAGCAGTACACACGCCTGACCTGACGGCGAGGCTTGCACGGTCTACAATGGCGGCCGTTGCCCGCTGAACGAGAGAGTCATGGCCAAGAAGACTTACCCCGAAAGTTTCGCACATCCCCGCTACTGGTCGGCCTGGCTAGGCATCGGGGCCATGAAGGTATCCGCTTTTCTTCCCTGGTGTGCCAAGCTGTGGCTGGGGCGTGGTATCGGTGAGCTGGCTTGGCGCTTTGCCAAGAGTCGCCGGCATATCGCTGATACCAATCTGAAGTTGTGTTTTCCCGAATGGAGTGAGGCCGAGCGTAAACGTCAGGTACGCAAGACATTCCATGCCAATGGTATCGGTATCTTCGAGACGGCCACTGGCTGGTGTCGCGATCCTGAGCACATGCGAGATCGCGTGACCTTCAAGGGCCAGGAGCACATGGAGCGCGCGATGGCGCAGGGCAAGGGAGCGCTGATCGTTGGTGTCCACTTCTCGACGCTGGATATCGGTGGGGCGTTGCACTCGCTATTCTTCCCTGCTGATGCTGTCTATCGCCCGCATGATAACCCGCTGTTTGAGCGCTTCATGACACGTGGGCGCAATAGCTTCTTTGGCGCTGCCATTGATCGCCATGACCTGCGTGGCGTGGTGCGGCGTATCAAGAGCGGTCACAACGTGTGGTACTCCCCGGACCAGGATTTTGGGCGCGATGTCAGTGTCTTTGCTCCTTTCTTTGGTATCGATGCTGCCTCTATCAGGCTGACGGCCAAGATTGCACGCATGACGGGAGCGCCTGTCATGCCGTTGATGTTTCATCGTAATCCGGATAACCGGACCTATACGCTTGAGTATCTGCCGGCGCTGGAAAACTTCCCGAGCGGTGATGAAGTGGCAGACGCTACACGCATCAATGCGTTTATCGAGGGGGCTATTCGTAAGCATCCCGAGCAGTATCTGTGGTTGCACCGGCGCTTCAAGACACGTCCCGAAAAAACCGATCCGTCCCTGTATTGAGGTGATTCATGTCCATTGATCTGTCCTCCCGCGCTACGCTAACTGACGTCGAGGCACGTCTTGCGGCAGGGGATAACTTCGTACTCAATCAGATTGCCGAATGGTGCCCTGACTGCACAGTGCGTCAACGTCCTGCCCTGGCAGCTTTTGATGCTGCATTGGCGCGTGGTGGTTTGCCGCTGGTCACGGTGTGTGTGCAGGAGGTGCGCGATGTCTATCTGAGCGATGCCCATGCGCAACTGAGTGAGCGTATTGGTGGTGCTGGCTATCCGCGTACTTTGCTGGTGCGCAACGGCCAGCCAGCCAGTCGCGATAGTGGCCTCAACCGCGTTGAAGTAATGAGTGAGCCGGAATTGATCGCCTATGCCGAGGCATTGATCGCGGCACTGTAACTCACGTCTTCATTGTCATGAAAAAGCCCCGACAGGCGATGCCTGTCGGGGCTTTTTTGCTTGGAGAGCGGCACTCGATAAGTTACGCCACTTGTCCGAGCTTGCATGCGTGCGGTCAACCGAGTGCAACCTGTCGCGTGCCTACTACAATACGTGCGGCTTACGAAGGATGCTTTCAACCCTATGAGTGAAAAGTAGGTCATATCCTTAACGAGAGTATAACGTTACCTTGACAAGGCTTCATTTTATTACGATATTCACATGCATGGATTGTAGTGATTAGCCATCTGTACATGAGGCTTCACTTACTCGCTTATGAGTGAGTAATGCTTTTTTCTGCTCACATGACATAAGGAATTGCCATGCTCAACTATGCCATTATTTTCCTGATAGTCGCTGTCATTGCTGCGGTTCTTGGCTTTGGCGGTATCGCAGGCACGGCGGCGACCATTGCCAAGGTACTGTTCGTCATCTTCTTGATTCTGTTTCTGGTGTCGTTCTTTAAAGGACGCCGCAAGCCCTGACCCATCCAGGTTTCGCTGTAACAAGAAACGCCCGCATACGGTAATAAACCGATGCGGGCGTTCGTGTTTGCAGTTGCGGCTGTTCTAACCAGATGTGCTGTTTACCAAGGCGTGCTAGGCAACGATAGCTGATGATGGCCAGCCTTGAGGCTCTGCTCGATGAAACGCTGGTCTATCTCGAAGTCTGCCTGGGCAAGAATGGCATCGACTACCTTGTCAGCATGTTGCTGCAGTAGCGCGATATGGCCGGGTTCTGCACCTAACAATGACAGTGTCTTGAGCAGTTCCAGCAATGCCAGGCAGATCGAGAGATCATTGCGACCATAGTGCAGAATCGGTGAGATAGAGCGATAGAGCAGGCTGTCGAATGACTCCATTGCCCAACTGACCCTGACACGCTTTTGATCATCGACGCAGCAGTTGCAAGAGGGCAACAGCATGCGCTCGCTGAGCAGCTCGGTAAGCTGATGCAGGCACAGTCGAGCAGTGCCAGGGTCATTGATGCCGGGGGATAGCGCCTTGATGGCGACTTCCATCAGCTGGGTGAGGCCATGCTCGTGAAGGTCATCGACCGACTCGCCATCCAGATAGCCCAGCGCCGCGCGCAGTTTCTTGATCAGCTCTGCCTGCTGAGCCTCATCGAGTTCATCTCCGGCGCTACTACCTTGTGGTAAGTCCTGCGGCAGGCCATTTGGCCATTCGATGCGCATTAACGGCATGCCGCTGACGATAAAGGCACCGAGTGCGAAGTCCAGATGCACCACCATGTCATGCTCGATGGCGAGTGCGCGCAAGGCGGCGAAATCCACTTGCTGTACATAGCCCCGGCGGCGGGCACGCAGCAGTTGGCAGTGATCATCGTTGCGAGTGACCTCACGATCGCTATAACCGTTGCCGCGGTTACGTTCACGTAGGCGTGAGAGAGAGGCCCGAGTGCGCCCGGCCAGCCGGCGCGCAACAGCATTGATCTGCACCGACTGTGAGGCTTGGTGGATGAAATAGATGAACATGCCCAGGCAGTTGACCATCATCAGTACGCCGAGGTAGACCGCCAGTGAACGCCACAGTGTGGGAGCATCGCCTTCGTTGGGCACCATCAAATTGATCAACAGGAACAGCAGGCTGCCCAGATAATGGCCGAGTACCAGCTGATGATGACGCTCAGTGACGAGTCCTAGCAATAGCTTGTGGGAGAACTGCGCACCAGCCTGAGTGAGAACACTCATCACCATGGTAAAACTGAACACCATCAGCGAGATGAGCCCGCCAACCAATGCTGCCAGCAAGGTACGAGGTGTATCGTGCTCCTTGAAGGTCAGCGCCTTCAGCAAGTCACTGCCGGGTAATGAGGACGGGTCGAGTAGCCCCGCAGGCAATACCGACAATAGCCCCAATGTGATGTAAAGCGTGGCCAGCAAGCTGGGCAAATAGGCAATGCTGGTGGTGTAGGCACGTACCCACATGAGAGGTTGCTGTATCCAGCGGATCATGGGCTTTTCCTGGTCATAAGCTCTTTCTGATCATGAAGTCTTCCTTGAGACGAGGCGCCATAGGGCATGTTATGACCGTTATGACCTGTCACGTCGGCAACTGCAAGGGCGCGGGATGGCAAGACGCCCCCACCGATAGGCCAGTGGAGGCGTCTAGATCAAGCGAGTTTTTCAGATGAACTGATCAAACCTGCTGATCAGGCATCGATACGCTTGTACTTCATGCGCTTGGGCGCATCGTTACCGACACGGGCATGGTAGTCCGCCTCGTAGTCCGAGTAGCTGCCCTCGAAGAGCACGACATTGGACTCACCTTCATACGCAAGGATGTGGGTCGCGATGCGATCCAGGAACCAGCGATCGTGCGAAATCACCAGCGCACAGCCCGGGAAGGCCAGCAGGGCCTCTTCCAGTGCACGCAGGGTCTCGATGTCCAGATCGTTGGACGGCTCATCCAGCAACAGCACGTTGGCAGCTTGCTTGAGGGTCTGGGCCAGCTGCAGGCGACCGCGCTCACCGCCGGAGAGATCAGACAAGCGTTTCTGTTGATCAGTCCCCTTGAAGTTGAAGCGGCCTACATAGGCGCGCGACGAGACTTCATGGCCGTTGATGTTGAGGATATCCTGACCGCCGGAAACCGCTTCCCAGACCGTCTGATTATCTTCCAGGCCATCACGCAGCTGCTCGACATAGGCAATCTTGACGGTTTCGCCCAACACGACTTCACCGCTGTCCGGCGTATCCTTGCCCGTTACCAGCTTGAACAGTGTCGATTTACCCGCACCGTTACCGCCGACGATCCCGACAATGGCACCCTGCGGAATGGTGAAGGACAGATCATCAAACAGCAGCTTGTCATCAAAACGCTTGGTGACATTGTGCAGCTCGATAACCTTGTCGCCGAGGCGCGGTCCCGGCGGAATGTAGATCTCGTTGGTCTCGTTACGCTTCTGGAAATCACCGGACTGCATTTCTTCGAAGCGATTGAGACGTGCCTTGCTCTTGGCCTGACGGCCCTTGGCATTCTGGCGAACCCACTCGAGCTCCTGCTGGATAGCCTTGTTGCGCGAAGCTTCCTGCTTGGCTTCCTGCTGTAGACGAGCATCCTTCTGCTCTAGCCACGAGGAGTAGTTGCCTTCGAAGGGAATGCCTTGGCCACGGTCAAGCTCGAGAATCCAGCCTGCGACGTTGTCGAGGAAGTAGCGATCGTGGGTGATCGCGACCACGGTGCCAGCGTAGTCGTGGAGGAAGCGTTCCAGCCAGGCGACGGATTCGGCGTCCAGGTGGTTGGTCGGCTCATCCAGCAGCAGCATATCCGGGCTTGAAAGTAACAGGCGGCACAGCGCAACACGACGACGCTCACCCCCGGACAGCACGCCGACATTGGCGTCCCACGGTGGCAGGCGCAGCGCTTCTGCAGCCACTTCCAGCTTGCGCTCGAGGTTGTGAGCGTCGGAGGCCTGAATCAGATCTTCCAGCTTGGCCTGCCGCGACGCGAGGACATCAAAATCGGCGTCCGGTTCGGCGTAGGCAGCATAGACCTCATCAAGCTCGCTCTGGGCATTCTTGATGTGAGCGAGCGATTCCTCGACGCACTCGCGTACGTTCTTGGAATTATCGAGCTCCGGCTCCTGGGGCAGGTAGCCGACATTCAGGCCCGGCATGGGACGAGCCTCGCCGTTATAGTCCTGATCGACGCCGGCCATGATGCGCAGCAGCGAGGACTTGCCGGAGCCGTTGAGACCGAGTACACCGATCTTGGCACCCGGGAAGAAGGACAGCGAGATGTCCTTGAGGATCTCGCGCTTCGGAGGGACGACCTTGCCCACCCGGTTCATGGTATAGACGTATGAACCTGTTTTACCTGTTTTGTCACTTTTGGACATAACTTATTACGCCTCTAGGTCAGTTTTCATGGGGCTTTTCACGCAATGATAATCGATCAGGGCAGAAAAAAAAAAGTTAAGCTCTCCTTGTGGGAATCAATGCTCGTTACTATTCTTCAAAAAGTTAAGCATTGAGGAAAAAAATGTGGGCCATAAAATTATTGAGCAAGTAGTTAATGCTGCGCGTAGAAAGTTAATTGTAAAAGATTTCATTCCTATCTATTACCCAAATCTCTATGTAACTTTTGAGTTGTCAGGTAATGCTTTAGAAACTACAAAAAAGTATCTTGAGCACCTGGCTTTATTTGAGGACTTTCTCTCTTTCTCATCTATCGATCTTATTCACCGCCTAGAACAGCGACCAAATTCACAGTATCTAACAGATAGCGAGCTATCTCGTTTTGTTTCAGACGCAGGATTCAGTAAGGAAACTTTAGTCAAGAAGTATGCGGTATTGCGGTTACATCCGATTGCATATAAGTCTGTCGGTAGAATACATGCCAGACAACGTATTGAGACTGTACGCGATTATCTGATTTTTATTTACGAAAAGCTGGGCGATTATCATACTCGTTATGAAGCAGCTGACGATGTTAAGAGGCGATTGAATAGAAAAATTAAGGCTGCAAATCCGAGGTGGAAAAAAAACGCGAATAGATAAGATAAAAGGACTAACAAATTGGCAGCGAGAGCGGCTATTGCAAATTATGCATCCGGACAGTGCCGAAAATCCGTTCTCGGATAAATCAATTAAAATGCGTAACTATATAATATTGCTCTTGGGTCTTGATATGGGACTGCGTCGCTCCGAAATGCTCTTAATCAAAGTCAGCGATATCCAGTGGCATAGTCGCCAGTTATCAGTAGTCAATCTAGAAGATGAAAATATGGATCCACGAACTATGGCTCCACAATTCAAAACGCATGAGCGAGTGCTGGTAATGAGCGATGACCTCTATGAAGCGATTAGTCAATACGAGTCGAAACTTCGGTACAGATATATCCAGACAGGCTCATCACAAGCAAGAAATCATCCATTCTTGCTCGTAGCACATAGACGAAATGAAGGTCAACCTTTAAGCATCAAAGCGCTAGATGGTATTTTTCCTCGAGTAGGCAAGGTGGCGCCTGAGTTGGCTCACATTCATCCTCATATATTGAGGCATGATTCGGTCTACACGATGCTTGAAAGCATGAATGAAGAGCTTGAGAAGCTGACGCCGGAAGACCGTGCAACTCAAGTTCAGAAGACACTCACTTGGATGTTTGGATGGAGTCCTAATTCTAATATGCCGAGTCTCTATGGGGCGAAGTTCTGGAAAGAAGAGGCAGATAAGGCGATGACAAAGCGCGCTGAGAAATTCAAAGTGATTAGAGAGAGAGTTGAAACTGCAATCTATAAGGGATACATAAAATGAAAATTTCAGTTTCAGCTCTTTCGTCACCTACACAAGATTCTCTCGGTACCTGGTTGAACACACCTCGAATCGCTAAATGTGGTGAATTTTTTACTCCCTCTGAACCGATGTGGTGGCCTGATAGGTCATCTCGCAGCTCGATTAATTGGCAAGCGGCAATTGCTAGTGTTTCACCCGACTGGCAACCTTGGTTACATGCCGCATTGGCCTATCGCATGGCAGAGTTATCACAGGGAACTATTGGATTCACTACTTCAATTCTTTCGCGCGCGGCTCAGGATGAGCTAGATCCTCTCGATGAGTTTCATCTGATCGATTTGCGAGAGCGTTTTACTATGGGAGAGTTTTCTACACTTATCGGTTTCATGAGATTTTGGCAGGAGTGTGAGTCGCTTGAACAACGACCATCTCAAGTTCTAATTAATGCTTATGACGCGCTACCAAGAAAGAAGAGGGTCAAGAATGATGTCATCTTACGATTAGATCCTGAACAGGGTCCATTCACGCAGGTGGAGCAGAACGCTCTACATCAGTGGGCACATGAGCAATTCTGTCATGGTCATTTAGATATTGAGCGCTACCTCTATTTGCGCCTAGCTATGATCTATGGTCAGCGTGGTACGCAACTACGCATGATGGTCTTTGATGATTTTATTCAAGCAGAGAGGGGTTACCAAATTCGACTTTTTCGGGCAAAGCAGAGAGGCGATGATGCAGGATGGAGGATGAGGCCTGAGACCTTTAACTTAGATAAAGATCTTTATAAAGTTGTGCAGGTTTATCGATCAATTATTCTCTTTCAGCTTAAGCAGGAATATCCTGTGCGAGCCGATTGGGATAAAGCGATTAAGCATGTACCGCTTTTTCGTCGCAAGACTGATTATAAAAATAACAAGAATAAAGCATCTGTAATAGTTGATATGCCCAATCAACATTTATTAGAGGATTCACCACAGACAAAATTCCATGTTGCCGGTGGAGTTATAAGATACTGGCTTTTTCAAATGGAGAATATGCCAGGTTTCCCCATTTCTTCTCGAACGCACCAGCCTATTAAAATCAGTAGAGGTCATCGCTTCAGGCATACGCTCGGTACCGATCTTTCGAACGCAGGACTAGATGAATGGACGATAGCTAGTGCATTAATGCATTCTAATACACGTACCGTCCGGAAATACAGAGCGGTATCGGCTGAGCTAATGAAATTGATTGATGAGAAAATGAATGATCATCTTGCGCTGGTTGTCAGAGCTTTCACGGGTACTATCGTGACAGATCGTGCTTCAGCTAAAAATGGGGATCGAGCGGACCGCCAAATTGAGGATTTGGCAGTCTGTGGTGCAGATACAGCATGTCATTTAGACGCGCCTTTTACTTGTTACGGGTGCAGTAAATTTCAGCCACTCCTAGACGCGGATCACAGCGCTGCACTTGAACGGCTGGAGCATCGTCGAGCGCAAACTATTGCCACCGATAAAACGACAGGCGTGCTTTGGGACCGTGCCATTCTGGCATGCCGCATGATAATTATCGATTGCAATGAGCTATGTAAGTCAGACAATGAAGGCAGTAATGATGTATGAATAATATTATTGACTTTAAACCTCAGAGCTACCTTAAAGCCACCGCACAATTAGATGCCTTTATCTTATGGGCGAAAGACATCTTACCTAAGGGTATATCTAATAATCGGGTTCACGCGGGGATACGGTGGGATATGGACTCATGGCATAAGTCTGGAATTGCCAGTTGTGCTTTTACTGCGCATGGTTCACCTAAAAATGCGAAGGCGAAGAACAAAATATATATGCAGCCTCCATTTGTAGATTTTGTAAAGGCGCTAATAGTATATTATAGAGTATTTAGAGGAAAAAGTTCAGTGAAGGACTGGCTATCAGTTGCTAAAGTTCTAGAGGTTGCACTGGTCGAATTGTCCGGAAAAAGTGACGTAACAAAAGTATCAGCTGCTATCTGCAATAGGACCTGTGAGCACCTAAAAAATAAATATCCTAGTGGCGATGTTGCATACAAATTCAGTAAAAAACTTGAAAGTTTAATTCGATTAATGATAGATAAGTCATTGCTAGATACATCCTTTCGATGGACTTCGCCATTGAAGATGAAACACTTGGGCACGCTTAAAGAACAGAAAAATAATAGCGACACAAAAATGCCGAGCCGTGAGTCTATTCTAGCCTTAGGTGAACTTTATAATAATAATATGACCAGCCCTCTAGATGTTGTGACTATTTCAGCATGTGTCCTATTACTTAGTCAACCTAGTCGTATCGGTGAATTAGCCGATGTGGAGCACGATTGTGTGTTGTTTAAAGAAGATGTTGAAGGTAATCAGCGCATGTTTCTGCGATGGTACGCAGAGAAAGGTTATGGAGCGACGATTAAGCCTGTTATGGCGGGTATGGAATTACCAGTGGGGCATGTCATTAAGCAGCTGGTATCGATGACTAATGAGGCACGTAAGTATGCAGCATGGCTCGAAGATCATCCCAATGAATTTCCACTGCATGATAATATACGTTTTAAAAAGCAAGACGAACCGCTTTCATATCATGAAGCTTGTATGGCGCTTAAACTTACGCGAAGTAAGCAGAAATCGTATCGGAAAACATTTGATACCTTGTGGCTTGAGCCTTTAGCCAAATACAAAGCAATGAGTCCCGAGGCGCAGGCTATATTTGATGAGATCAAAGCAGGATGGGATACCAGTAATGGGAAACGAGTTTATGTGAATGGAAAGCTTGACCATTACGATTTTAACGATAAAGCTGTTATTACTTTGAGAAAGCTCAATGTGTTAATGCGTGAAAAATATTTATCTAAAGACTTTCCATACACCTCACCTGTAGTAGATGGGAAGCAGCGTGTGGCCTACCGTGACGCGTTGTTCACAGTTCGGACAGGCAGTCTGCCCAATGAGACAAAGAATGCATTCGCAACACAACGTGATTTTGGAGTAGAGATTGCAGCTAACCAAGACCGAATGACAGGACAATTAGGAGGCGCCCAAAATACACAGAGTATATTCGAGCGATATGGATATCAGGGTGTTAAGGTGAAAACTCACGCCTTTCGTCACGAGCTTAATACTGAAATGCATCGGGCAGGTCTTTCACAACTATTGATCGATGCATTTTCTGGACGAACTTCTATGGGCTCGATTTACAACCATGAGACTATCGAGGAACGCACTCAAAGAGTCACACAATACCATCCTAAGACGAACTATAGTAATGCAGCTCAGCGACTAGAGAAATTAAAAACAAATAAACCCTTGCACCTCAGTGATGTGAGAGATCTGTATAGGGACGACCAGGACCGGATCATTCATCAGACTCACATTGGTATCTGCATACATAATTTTGCGTCTGAACCTTGTCCAAAAATGGGAGCCTGCTTAAGCTGTGCTCTACTCGGCTGCGTGAAAGGTGATGATGTGAAGATTGAAAATCTTAAAGAAGAGCGTAGATATCTTAAATACCGCTACGATAAAGCGCTTTCTGCATTGTCTAGCGATATTTTTGGGGCCTTAGAGTGGGTTAAAAAAGTTGGTATGGATCTCTATAAGTGCGACGCGTTGATCCGAACCTTAGAGAATCCTGAACTCGAAAAGGGCGATATCGTCTGGAACATCGATAATGGTTGGACACTGACAAATAATGCTGTGGCAATGGCAGGACTAATCGATATCAAAGTTTTCGAAGAAAAAAATAATCGACAGGGACTGCTGTCATTAGATGAATTGAGTAAAATACTAAATAATATAGAGGTGTAATAATGGGGCATTTGACGCAAAAGGACGTACAGCGTATTATTAAATTAGTTGAGGGTTGGCCGGAGCAAAAACTCACTTGGCCCTTACTCGTGGAGGCATGCAAAGAAAAGCTAGATATCAGCCGTGCTCGTCAGTCTCTGATGAAGCTACCTGCGGTTAATATGGCGATGAAAAACCGTAAAGTGGCATTGAAGGCTCCAATAGAAAAGGCGGGTTGGGTTAACGACATCCAAAAGGCGAATGAGCGAATTGAAGAGTTGACCAAGAATAATCGAAAGCTTAAGAGTGCTCTCCAAGATATGCATGCGTTATTCCTAACGTGGCAGGCAAACGCTGATATGTATGGTGTATCACAATCGATGCTTGAGCAGCCAGTATCTCAGCTTCAAAAGCGAACCTAAGTGGGGTTGGTCATCCTATTTTAGGATAATTTTTGTTAACGAATAATTGGTTGATATGGGTTGGTGATGGAGTTTTTTGTCCTTTACAGTTGAAGAAAAATATATAGCTTACAATTTAATTAAAAACATAGTTGAAGGATGAGGTAAAATTTTCTTTTTTATTTTTCAGGCTAGTTTATAGCTGGTGTATTGCTGTCGGGTCCCGTGTGATTGATTACCTGCCTGTGAAAAATCTCGGGCCGCTTTTTTGCCAATCTTTCATGGCTAATATCGTTGCCTGATGATGTAATGCCTTCTACTGGATGCAGTGATTGTAGAGCCAACAGTAATGCTTGAGTGTCTGTTCCAGGCCCTCCCTTGATTCGTAGCGCCGAGTCGCCAGCACATCGCTGATACGGCCATTGAAGCGCTCGACCATCCCGTTGGTTTGGGGGTGCCCCGGACGTATGAGCCGGTGCTCCACATGATGCTGTACACAGGCCTTGTCGAAGAGATGGCCCCTGTCGGCTTCTGTTCACCGCCCGACGTAAAACGACCGGTGAAACACTTCCCATTGTTTGTCAGCACCTTCTGAACCTTGAACGGCATCTTGTCGATAACGCGATGGAAGAACGCCTCTGCGTCTTTCGCTGACTTGCTGGAGCGCACCTCAAGATAGACCCATAGCGTGGCGCGGTCGATGGCCACGAACAGGTATCGTCGTTGGGTCTCATAGGGCATCTGCGGCAGGTACTTGATGTCGTTGTGCAGGTAGCCTGGCTCGTAGTCCCGAAAGGCCTTGGGAGCCTGCTTGTTGTCTTCCTGGTCCTGGCGTACCAGTTCAGCAAGCGCCGGCACCTGCCACCTTTTCAGCATCCGGTGCAAGGCAGCGCGAGAAAGGGGCAGATGAAGAAACTCACGAGCCACCACGAGGAGTTTATCCAGCCCCAGGCGAAGGAACGTTCTGGCAGCGATGAGCACTTCTTCCTGCTCCCTGTTGAGAGTGGCCAGGAGGTTATGACGCGTGTGAGGACGATCATATACGTCGTCTCGATGTAGCCACCGGCGGATGGTCATATCGCTCACGCCAGAGCGCTCCGCCAATATCGTGTCCGGGATGTGGGCAGGAGCGGCCTGGATCTAGGCACGAATCTTGGGTGTGGTAGTAGCTTGCTTATGAAGCTTGATGTCCATCTCGATGCTCCTAAATGAACTGACGAAGAAGTCCTCTAGCAGCAATCAAAGGATAGCTCCTTTTCGTCAATTGAACATCCGAGACCCTACAGTTAACCTATTTTGGGCGGACTGTAAGTGTATGGACTCATTGATTTGGGGATGAGGTTGATCATTCATACCCATCATCATGAGTTGTTTCGTTATGACGATGAATCTGTTTTCAATATCGGTGTCAATAGTATGATAGAACTGGAATTTCCAACTTTTTTTCCGGAAGATAGATAACTTATCTGGACATGAGGTTCCTTTAAGGGTTCAATTGGGAGTTGTTGGGTGATGTCCTGTGCCTTATAAGATCATTACAGGAATCTAGGAAACTAGTGGCTATTTAATAAGGGAAATTTGGATGATCAAAAGGTTCCGGTTGGAGCGGAAGTCTCAATATGAGAAGCTAGTTATTGCTCAGCGCTTATCGGATATGCTTGATAAGTTCCTTGACGGACGGCGCGCTTCACTCTCAATCGGGGCTGAAAAGGGTGGTATTGACGAATGGGATGACGTAGTTATCCTCCACTCTGCGGATTCCTTAGAGTATCTGCAGATCAAACGCCAAACTACAGATTTCTGCACCCAGAATTCAGATAAGACAAAACAGAAAGTCAAGGTGACAAAAGACGGATCTGCCCCTAATGAGCCTAAGGCTTCAGTCATTGATAAGGCATTCATTAGTCTCGCTAAGCACGCCGAATTAGGTACTTTTGACAGCCTTCCTAATCGTAAGTTTCAGCTAACCCTCGTTAGTACGAACTTGCAGATTAAAAAAGGCCTTAGAGTCGATCATTTGGAGGAACTGTGTGAACTATGTCGTAAGGATGGCCTTGATCTGAACGATCTTGCTAGTCGCGAGGACGGTCCCACTAAACAAAACTATCTATGGTTAACGACTTGGTGCGGTTTTAAAGATTGGGAGCAGATTCGAGATACTCTGCGTCTAGTCACCATAGCCTGCGTAGGCAACGATTTGGCTCTGGAACAACGCGCCGTTGAATCACTCGGACGTCACTTTTCCGATCCACAACGGACTCTTGGACGCCTCATAACTTACATCACTAGCGAGACATCTGATGTATCAGCTTTGGACTGCCATTCAGTAGCGCAAGAGCTCAAGGACGAGCTTCGCGCAGATATCGGAACCTGGGCCCAATATCATTTAGGTGATGAATCTCAGCTAATTGGCAAGTCATGGACTTTCGCGGGAACTCATGATCTTGGTGGAGTGACTCCTGGAACTGCACAGGGAGTTGTTGAGCACATGTGGAGCACTGAGCTCAGAAGTCGAAAGCTGAGGATATACGCTCCGTACACGCCCCCTTCTGGAGAAAATCTCACTCTTTCATCAGCAATACTGCGCATGGCTTTGCACTTGCCTAATGGCAGCCAGGGTCTAATGCTAGGCGAATCCACATGGCGCGATAGCGTCGGTTATGAAGTCGGGCACACACTCGGTTGTGGGGAGAGTGACCTAAAAAACCTCCCGTGGCTCGAAAACCCGGAGCGTCTTGCATGTACTTTGGATCATAAGTTCGAGACACAAGTCGCGATCCGGAAAGAAGCTGAGGCGCTCGCAAACGCTATGGACGAGCTCGTATGGCAACGTCTCATAGAGAGCGTTACTGATAAGTTTACGCGCATTACTGATATAGACCTTGCTGAAGCCATGGAAAATGTTTGGCTAAGTTGGTTAGCGGATTTTAATAGCAATTCAAAAAGCCGTCGAAAATTCCTAGAACAACTTCTGTATCCAGAGACAGAAGGGAAAAATCCGAAGCACGCGCTTCGATTGGGGCCCCGCACCTTAGAGCTTCTGGTCACTGCAGTTGAAACTCTGCTGTTGGTTGCAGTGGGGGTTGCTGGAAACGGTACCAACTGGGCTTCTTTCCCGGATTGTAGGCAGGTACTGAGTATCGCCATTAAATACTGGTCTGGCCCCGTAGGCCACGCTCCAGAAGTCCGTGAACTGTCTGATGATCATTTGACATCGGTTACCGGCCCTTCCCCAGCACCTATTGTAATTCTGTCAGGCGTGAGTGCTTCTCCTTCAGAGCTCTTGAACATAGGGATGGCTGATGACGCTGAGACGGCTACTAGTATGGCGGCCGAACGCCAGCCGTATCTTCTCGTTACACGGTCTAGGGTTTTTCAGCACCTGCGTAGGGGCACTTTGGCCTCTGTCCAAAAACACTTTATCCAGCAATCGCAAGATCGACTGCGTGCCCGACAGTCAGCCATCGAGACGAATGCGAAAGGAACCTGAAATGCTAAAAATCTCGGAGATGACTGAGGCAATCTTGAAGCGTGCCGAAGGTCGCTATGAAGTTAATATACCTGATACATTTGGATTTGCATTGCCGCCGAATGACGTTGACTCCGCTACGGTGCAACTAAAACGTATCGGTAATGAAGGTGCGGGTTGGCGAACAGTATTGATAGCAGCCTTTCCCTTCGATTTGGCAAAGATCCAAAGCGCGTTTCGATGGGGTGCGGATATCCGTGACTTGCTTCCAGAGCCACAAATAGCCGACCTGTACATGTTTATGCTCATCGAGAGCATATCTCAAGAAGACGCGGCACGTCTTGAGGCTGATGATCGCTTCTGTAGAAAGATAGTTGCTCGAGAGCCGGAAGATGTTGACTCTTTTCTAGACCGTAGTTTCTTAGCGATACTTTCGCCTATAGGTCGTTCAGACACCATCAGTGATCCACTTTTAGCGTCTTTGAGTTCACTGGGCCGAGAGCATTCATGGGTGGTGCCGCACTTGGATACATGGCGAGAATTACTGCTGTCTGGAAAATCGGGTGGTGATATTGCTGAAGACCTGAAAATTTCGGCGTTTAGTGACGAGGAATCCCAATGAAGCAGTTGAAGTCTATTACGCTTTCCAACATCCGTAGATTTGGCTCCGATACCACTATTGAAATTAGTCCGGGTGCAACTATTCTTCTGGCTCCGAATGGTACTGGAAAGACGTCCGTATTCGAAGCTATCGAGTTCGGCCTCACCGGCAAGATTTCTCGACTAGGCGAAAACCTTTCTCCAATCATTCGAGACACTCAAACCATGGCTCGAGTGAGCCTAGATTTCGGTGACATGCAGGCCACTTCTCAGGTGAGTAACATTGGTAAAATTGAGAGATGGGGCGACTTAAGCTCTCTTTTTCCAGATGTATTACCTGAAGACATACCGTTCCTGCTTAGACTTACCCATTTGCTTGATCAACATGAGGCGGAATGGCTGGTAAAGGCAGATGCCAAAGTTGCAGGCTCTCAATTAGCTCGGTTGCCGATTGGTAAGGATGGCAGCCAGGTGAGTTCTGCCCTTGTCGGCATTCGTCGCGCACTTACAGAGCAACTGAAACAAGCTAAGAAAGCTATCGAAACACTTGAAGCCGAGTTTGAGGAATGGCTAAGCTTGACTCGTGAGCGTGATCTAGCTGCTTCTCAGTCCCAAGAGTCACTTCGTAGCAAAGAGCATATCGCTGACTCCATTTCAGGTATTGCTCGTCAGACTAAAAGCTTCGAACAGTTACCGGCAGGTCTACTGATGCAGCCGTTGGACCAAAATGGCTTGGAAGCGTTACACGATGCATTGGAGCAATTGGTGCAAGCTAAGCTAGACCAGCTTCGTGAGCAAATTACGGCGTTGACTAAGGTTGATGGCATCATAGCTCAGTTCGTTTCTGAGCAAGCACGTTCGGAGAAGCTTGGTAACGAACTTGTTACTGCTACGCATGAGCTTGAACAGAAGAAACAGGAGCGAGCCACAGTAGCTGCACATCATGAGAAACTCCAGAAGGAGTTGGTCACTGCAGAAGGTGAGCGTGATGCCATCGCTCAGCAGATCGAATGGTACGTAAATGAGACCCAGGCTAAGGAGGCTGTGGATCAACGTAAGCATCTACTGGAGACCGCTGACAAGGTTCTTGCCAGTGCTGAGTCCCAGGTTGCTATTTTACGTAGCGAGCATGAATACAATGAGCAGCTCGGCATACAGCATGAGTTCATCGAGAAACAACGCAAGGCGTTGCTACAAAAAGATGAGGAGCTTCTCAATGCTTATAAACTTTTGGATCGCTGGGAACAGACGCTTCAGCAGGACGCAGATGTCCAGGGCTCCATCAGTAGTGAAGAGGCGAAAGAAAATGTCCTTCAAGAACGTCTCCGAGCCTCGGTTTCGTTAAGAGTATCGGCTGAAACTGAGGTTCTGGCCGCGAAGAGCCACCACGAGAGTTTGACCTCGGCTGCTGATTCGATACGGCAAGCCGTGGCGTCCATTGCGGCTCACCTACCAAGCGATCGCGGTGACTGCCCCTTATGTGGCGAAGAGCACGGAGACGTAGTTCTACATGAACGTGTAGCTAAGGCGTTGGAGGCTATCGACCCTAATGTTCTTGACGCTGAACGACGGAGCAAGAAAGCAACAGATACTTTGCGCAAATGTGTAGAAGAAGTAACACATATAGAATCAGAATTGAGCTCATGCAAGGACAGAATTGCTGAGCTTTATTCTCAGCAGAAAAACTTAGATGAAGAAATTAACCACTTCAGAAATAACTCTTTGCTCGACGGAGATACAGTAACACTTGCGAGAGAGTCGATACAGTACCGTGAAGATGCAAATGTAGTAGCCAAGCTCCAGCTCGATGAGAAACAACGTAATCTTGCGCCGCCACTAGGCCATGATGTCTTTGAGCAGACCAAAAACGCCTACGATTCGGCTATTCGTTCATTAGATTCCGCGCAGCAGGGCCGAGCACATGCTAGCAGCAGGCTCGAGCAGGCGACCGCGGCATTGGCAGCGTTCACTACAGACACTCCGCCAGAAAAAACGCTTGAAGAGTTATCCTTTGCGCAAAATCAAAATGCTAAAAAGATCGCAGAGCTCATCGCTAATCTGACGGCAGAGGAGTCTGCTTCGGGGCGGAAGAAGGCTCAACTGATCGAAGTTATGAATAGGATCTCTGATCTGGAAAAAGACTTATCTTATGTCCAATCTCGACTTGATGATGTTCGAGCATCCTGGCGCCAACTAGCATTTTCTGGTGATCCAACTACTGAGGTTGCGAGGAGTCGAGAGGCTCAGTTGCAGTCTGTTGTCACCGATCTGGCTCGGCACACAGAAACACTACAAACTATTAAAATTGAAATTGGTGCTTGGCGCAAATTGGAGCAGGCACGCCTCGCTCAGAGTATCCTTGATCGTAGGCGGGGCGAGTTATCGGAGGCTGAATTTACTAACAATCTTCGTCAGCTAATGGAGCAAGAAAAATCGAGCCAAGAGCATCTATTGCAGCTATCCGGTGCCATGGACACGCTCGATAAGTCTCTAGGAAAAGAAATTGCTAATGTTCAACAATACGTGCTATCTGTGGTTCCGCGATGGCAGGCGCTCTTAAAGCGAGTAGTTAGAGAACAACGTTTTACCGAGACTAATCTGGATTTACGCAGTTCCTATAGAAAGGAACGAGCTAAGGTATCGGTACCACTACATGGGGAGTCAGTTCCAGTGCCGGCGATAGCTAGTGAGGCTCAGCTGACGGATTTGCAACTGACTTTTCTGCTGTCAATGGCACTGGATCATTCATGGTCTCCCTGGCGTGGTCTGCTTCTAGACGACCCAACCCAACATCATGACTTGGTACATGCAGCTTCAGTATTCGATGTGCTTCGTGATTATATTGTCGATCATGGTTTCCAGGTCGTAATTGCAACCCATGACGCTCTTCAAGCTCGTTACTTCATGCGTAAGTTACAAAATGACGGGATCGAAGCTCGCATATGGTCTCTCGCTCCAACCCCTGAGGGCGTTATTGCCTCAGAAAGTCCATGGCCGGGTAGAAGTTAGCCCTTTCGGAAATGATAGTGGCTCTTTCAGTTCTAGACTGGGCGGTCTCAAGTTCCAAGTGCAATGCTATTAAGGGGGGCTCGGACCGCCGAGGTAGTTCTTGAGTACCTCGGCGTAGACTTCCTGTGGAGATCGCCAATCTATTGTCTGGTGAGCCCGTGTGTTCAGTGAGTCGGCGATCTCGTCGAGCTCTGCCTGGCTGTAGACGGAGAGATCCGTGCCCTTTGGCAAATACTGACGCAACAGTCCGTTGGTTTTCTCGTTCGAACCTCGCTCAGGAGCTATGCGGGGCAGCAAAGTAGATCGTCGTGCCGGTCTTCTGGGTGATCTCGGAATGTTTCACCATCTCTCTGCCTTGATTGTAGATCATGGACAAGCGCATTAATCGCGGCACCTCGTTTAGCTTGTAGCTGGAGCCAACGGCCGCTGCGGTGGTGCCATCCACTTTTGCCAGAGTAACCAATCGCGTGGTGCATTCGACCAGCGTACCGACGGCAGCGCGATTGTTGGCGCCGATGATGAGATCGCTCATAGTGGCCAGGCCTTAAGCGATCTTCGACCTCAGGCAGTCGCGCGTGGATGCTGATCAGATCGGGGATCTAGTTGTGGCGATCTGTTCCACGACTTCGTGGCCGGCGTTTGCCGTTGCCTTGTCGCAGGCAGGCGGCTACCGAGGGGCATCACATAGACCGCGTTATAGATGGCCTCGTGCGAGACTTGTCGACGTGAATCGTAGGGAGACATGCGCTTTAGTGTGCGGGTTATCTGACGCGGTGACTAGTTGCGCAGCATATGGACCGCAACATTCAAACAACTCCCCGTCAGAGTGAAGTTTGGGGCGCCTACGGGGCCGATGGTGTGTTATGCGAGCCTGGTAGCCTACGAGGCTGTCATCGTAGCCATGGATGGAGTGGCGAGCGATTTCTAGCGACACGATACTCGACTTGCGGCCCAGATGATGGACGATAGCTCGGGGCGAGTGATTCGCTTCCATCATCATGATATCGGCTCGGTCTTCAGCAGAAAGATGGCGATAGCAGTGGTTCATAGCAACACCGTACCTGATGGGTCACGAGTTGTGTCGGGTTTCGTCTAATTGATTACAGCCTAAGTAAACAGCTCTAGTCGTTCGGCCAGCCACTCTTTCATTAATGCAATAGGTGCCCTGCGGTGTAGTGCTTTCGAGAAATATTTGCAATACCACCCCGAGTATCTGTTCTAAATCCTCATTCGAGTCATAGCGCTGAGTAGCTTTGTTATCGACTTTTGTAGAATAAAATATACCGAGGGAGATGGTGGGTGTGACCTAGGGCAAGCGTATATTGCAGGTTGTCATAATTGTCAGTATGAAAAAAGACCCTGGGTATTCTTTATCGATGGGCTATGGAGTTGTGTATCTTGTTTTGATAGAGGACGGAAGGCAGTTGCATGCCAGAATCGTGATGAATTCGTAACTGGCGACATGAATAAAATCAACTATTTTGCTTGTTGTAAGTGCGAGAATGATGCGCGGAATTGGTTTTGAAATTATAGCTTTGACGACTCTAGACAAGGAGATGGTTACTACGCTGCAGTACATACTAATGACATTATAACCTATGTCACTTGTTTTTGAATCGGATGTCAAAAAGTTAAGTTTTGAGATATAAGTCACCCTGGGGGTGTCTAAGTTAACAAAAATACTGATTTTCTATAGATTTCGAGCTCAAAATTCCTGTGTAACCAACCCTAAGGCTCTTTAATCTATGGTCTAACACCCCCCACCCACAAAAGTTAACGAAAAATTTATGGGGTAGATCGGCTGATTGCGCCATGGAATTCCAATTAGGTTGGAGAATGGAATGACGCGCTGATGATAGTGCCCGCCGACACGCTTGACCAGTCGAGTAGCATGTATGTCATTCCCTTCATCACTTGCCTTTATCGATGAAAGCACCGCATCAAACGCTGCCAGAAAAGGAAATTATTCCTCTTCGCCCCAATCAGTGGCGTCCAGCACTTCTTCATCGTCCGCTTCTTCATCCCAGCCTTCACGGATGGCGCGTGCCAATGCGCGCTCCTCCATCAGTGCTTCCAGGCGTTGGCGAGAGTCGCTGCGTGCGGACTTGCTCTGAGCGCGGGTGATGGGAAGCTCTAAATCGGCCTCACTTGGGACATCTTCGGACAATGCGGTGGCATCAATATCGTCGAGGAATTGCTCGCGGGCCATGGGCGGACCTCCCGATCATGAAACAGGCTGCCCAACGACAGGCGTCAGACACCGCCGCCGGCATCGTGCCGAGGGCTCATTCGCTATATAGCGTCCACGGCAGACGATGACAAGTCTTTCACGTGAGATGTGGGTTCTCGTCGCATGTACAGACTCGGCTATAAATGCGCTATCGGCTTCGATCATGATGAGTGGATATGACAACGCACCAAAGGGTGGGCGTTGTCATATATCAATGCCTGCGTGTAATGCCTACGTGTTCAGTCGGCGCTGATGCCTTGAGCGGCGCGCAGGCGCTCAAGCTCCTCATGGGCGGTCATCAGGTCGGTGACATCCTTCTGCACCCCGATAAAATATTGCAGATTGTCGTGTTCATCGAAGACGGGCGTCATGGAAAGCTCGTTCCAGAACAGGCTGCCATCCTTGCGGTAGTTGCGCAGGATCTCTCGGCATGGGCGCTTTTCGCGTAGTGCATCACGCACGCGATCCAGTTGTGGCTGATCGCGATCATCATTTTGCAAGAAGCGGCAGTCGCGATAGAGCACTTCGTCGGCGCTGTAACCGGTGAGACGTTCGAAGCCCTGATTGACGTAGATCAGGATGTTCTCGTCGCCTTCCTGCTCGGCCACCACGATGCCATCATCCGAGGCATTCACGACTCTCTCGAGCAGCTCGGGGCTGATCATGTGAGGTCTTTTCATCTGACTCTGATCCTTGCGGCAGAAGGACCCGGCCACCAGGACCGAGCCTGAGAAAACTGGATAAATGGGCGCTTGTCCGTGCTTTTGAACCTTGCAGCACCTTGATGGGTTTACTATGGCGGGGCTCAGTGGCTTATGCAATCACAGCCGCTAATGTGATGGCGTTGTCAGGCGTGCGCGCCGCGGCCAGGCTCAATCATCTTCCACCTCGGGTAATCGTTGGGCATAGAGAGCGGCGCAGGCAGCGACACCCGCCAGAATCAGTAGTAGCCATTCACTGCCCAGCCATTGTGCCAGCCCGCCGATCATCAGTCCCAGTACCAACATCAGCACGCCGGTCAAGGTGTTGGAGAGTGCAACATATAGCGCGCGATTATCGGCGCTGGCGAGGTCGACCACATAGGTCTTGCGACCGAGTCGGATGCCAGAATGCGCCACTACCAGTGCGCCATACACCAGTGCGTAGCTCCAGACATTGTTGGACAGTGTGTCAGGCCACCACATCATGCTGCCGGCCACGGCGCAGCAGGCCGCGGCGCCTGCACCCGCATTGCGCATCACACGTCGGCTGGAAGTGTCGGCAAGCTTGCCCCAGATAGGGCTCGCGACCATGCCAGCAAGGCCGGAGACCACGACCAGTACGCCCAACCCGCCGAGGCTCTCGCCACTTTGCTGCTGGCCCAGCAGAGCGATGTAGGGCAGCGCCAATGCGCTGGACAGCAGCAGAGCGCGGGCCAGATTGAAGTTACGGAAAGCGGCATCATGCTTGAGCAGGCTGAATCCTTCGCGCACGGTATCCCAAGCATTGGCGCCGCCGCCCGTCGCGCCGCTATCTTCCTGAATCAGCGCAGCGCACACGGCATTGAGTGTCCAGCCTAGCGCGGCGATGGTCATCAGGATGGCTAGCACCTGTTGTCCGGGCTGCTGCCCCATCAGCATCAGTGACCCACCCGCAATCAGTGTCATTGCACCGGCCACGCTGCCGCTCCAGCCCATCAAGCGGCCACGGCGCTGCTTGGCGATCGTCTTGCCCAGCACATCCTTGGTCGCGATCGAGGCCACACCACGTCCCAGAGACAGTATGACCAGCAGTACCAGCATCAGGCTGCCTGCCAAGGTGCCGTCCAGGCCATGACGAGATGGTGAGTCACCTTCGGCCAGCAGAGTGAGAATGACCAATCCAAGCGCCATCAATGCTTGTAACGTAGCCCCTGCGGCCCACACCCATTTGCGCTGAGGCAGTGGGCGGATAAACCCCGCCACCAGCAATTGCGGCAGAAGGGCACCGGCTTCTCGAATCGGTACCAGCAGGCCGACCATCCATATCGGTGCACCGATCAGGCCCAATAGCCACGGCAGTACCAGACGTGCGCTAGCCAGCTCGTCGGCGAGTTTGGTGCCCAGCGAGGCCAGCAGGTGACGCATGAAGTTGCCGGATTGCTGATGGCAGGCATCTTCAGAAATATCCTTGCATATGCGCGAGTCTTCATCGCCCGTCATACGCTCGAAAAAGCGACTCTGTGCGGCACTTGATGAAGAAGAAGCAGAAGCAGAAACAGGCGAGGGGTCTTGCATGAGAGGCTCCGCAGATTGACGGCTGAGACGCCATTATCATGCGTCAGTCAATCAATGCCCAGTGCAGGGCTGGCAACTGGGCCTTGACCTTGCGGTATCACTGCAGTGAAGTGAGCGCAGCGCCCCATTTTCCAACGACAGGAAAGCATGCACTCATGGAACACTCATCCACTCTCAAGATTCGTATTCACTATTGCACTGGCTGCAACTGGCTGTTGAGGGCCGCCTGGTATGCACAGGAGCTACTCTCCACCTTCGGGGAGGACCTTGGCGAGGTTGCCCTCGCGCCCAGTCATGGCGGCCATTTCGAAGTGCTCTGTCAGGCATCTCCCGATACCGAATGGCAGGTACTGTGGGAGCGCAAGCGCGAGGGAGGCTTCCCTGACAGTCGTGATCTCAAGCAGCGTGTGCGCGATGTACTCGACCCTGAACGCGATCTCGGTCATATCGACCGTGTCAGCCGCGAACAGGGCACCACTTCGTCTTGAACGGTTTCACCACCATTTCTTGCGCTTGAGCAGCCACATCTGCATCGCCACCACGCCGAGAATCATGCCGGCGAAGATAGTGAAGCCCCACGGACTATCGCTGCCGGGAATGCCGCCGACATTGACGCCTAGCAGGCCGGTGAGAAAACCCAGCGGCAGGAAGACGGCAGTGATGACGGACAGCAGATACATGCGCTGGTTGAGCTGCTCGTTGTGTTCACTCGTGCGCTGCTCGTGAATGATCAACGCGCGTTCTTGCATGGCCTGGAAATCTTCCACATAGCGCGATAGCTGGTTGGCAATCTCACGAAGGTCGAGCCGTGCTGACTCATCGATCCATAGCGGCCCCTGCGCGAGCTGGGCGAGGCAGTCACGTTGTGGGCCCATGAAACGGCGCAAGGTGATCAGCGGGCGGCGCAGGCGGGTGATGTCATCAGGATCAATATCCACATCATTGAGCTGATCCTCCTCGATGACGGCCAGCTGCTCATCGAGGCGATGGCTGAGTTCAGCCACGCGGTCCACCAGTGCGTCACTGATCATCGCCAATAGCCAGGAGATACTCTCGGCACCTTGCCCCGCTTCAAGCTGTTCACGTACCTGGGTTATTGACTGAAAAGGGCGCCGACGCAGGGTGATCAGTCGTGTTGGATTCATCCACAGGCGCAGCGAGAGTAAGTCTTCCGGTGCAGCACCAGGATTGAGGTTGATGCCGCGCAGCGTCGTGACCATGCCTCCTCCGAAACGTGCCACGCGAGGGCGGGTATCCAGTTCAGTCAGCGCCTCGATGCTGGGGTCATCCAACTGGGCAATACCCTCGAGGTAGTCGTTGACGTCACCACGGGTGTAGTCGAGGTGCATCCAGATCAGGGCCTCGGGGTTTTGCCATTCACGGCGTAACTCGGCGTCATCCAGCAAGGTACCGCCACCCTTGCCATCGAGGCGATAGGCGCTAACCAGTGCTGTAGTGGGCGGGTCTTGAGCAGGTAGTGCCTGCGGATCAGTTACAGGAGTCATTCACGAGATTCCTTTCAATGGCCCCGCTTGCAGCGGTAGGCAGGGCGCGCCATGCTCGAGCTTGTCGCCAGAGCGCCATGGCAGCTGTCATTATCGTTGCCAGGAAGGCAATACCAGAAATGTGAGGAAGGATGCCATGAGTCAGGACAGGGAAGCCATGCTTTACGGGCTCGGTGCGGTTGGCTTGTGGTCGACCGTCGCGACCGCCTTCAAGCTTGCATTGGTGCAGATGACGCCGCTGGAGCTGGTGTGGTTGGCGGCGCTGGTTTCCTGGCTGCTGATCGGTGTGCTGATGTGGCGCCAGGGCAAGTTGCGTGAAGCGCTTACGACAGGGTGGCGAGGAGGATGGCGTACGGCGCTATGGGCGGGGTTGATGAATCCGGTCGGCTACTATCTGGTGCTGTTCGGTGCCTATGCACGCCTGCCGGGGCAAGAGGCCATGGCACTGAATTATACCTGGCGCTGGCGATGGCCTTTCTCGCGGTACCGATTCTGGCGCAGCGGCTGACGCGAATCGATGTCGCAGCAGGGCTGATCGCTTACGCCGGTGTGTGGACCATCGCCACCCGTGGCGAGGTGTTCAACGTGGCCTTCGCTGATCCGCTAGGTGTCGGGTTAGCGCTGGGCTCGACGTTATTATGGGCACTTTACTGGCTACTGAATGCGCGTGATGCGCGCGCGCCGTTGGTGGCTCAGTGGCAAAACTTCAGCGTCGCGGTGCCAGTGCTGACAGTGTTGGTCGCGATAGGGCCGGGGTTCGGTAATTTCATCGGCGAGAGTGCTAATCCGCAGGCGCTGGCGGCGGGCGTCTATGTCGGGCTGTGTGAGATGGGCATCGCTTCGTGCTGTGGCAAATGGCAGTTCACAAGGTGTCGCGCACCGCCAAGGTGTCCAATCTGATCTTCCTGTCACCGCCCATCTCACTGACGCTGCTGCACTTCATCGTCGGAGAGCCAATCCTCACCTCGACCCTTGCTGGATTGATACTGATACTTGCCGGATTGGGTCTGCAACAGTTACAGAAAACGCCCGCACCGCTAGAAGTCTAGAGCTACATCGTTAGAGATCTAGCCATTTTTCTTGTCGTCGTCTGGCAGGATCAGTCGCTCGGCATCCACCACGATCAGCGGATCCGGTGTGCCGATCAGCTTACTGTCCTTGCCGGGGTAATCGAGTTGACTGAGCACATGACGTAGTGCGCCGATGCGGGCGCGGCGTTTGTCGTCGGAACGAATCAGTGTCCAGGGCGCGTGTCGGCTGTGGGTGCGCGCGAACATGGCCTCGGCGGCATTGGTGTACTCATCCCACTTCTCCTGCGCCACGGCGTCCATCGGTGATAGCTTCCAATGGGTCAGCGGGTCTGCGGCGCGCTTGGCAAAACGATTGGATTGCTCTTCGCGGGATACCGAGAAGTACAGTTTTACCAGGTGCAGGCCGTCTTCGACCCACAGACGCTCCTGTTGAGGCACCTGTACGAGGAAGCGCTCGACTTCCTCTTGTGTGGCGAAGTCCATCACCGTCTCGACGCCGGCACGGTTGTACCAGCTGCGATCGAACAGCACGATCTCGCCACTGGTCGGAAAGCGCGTCACATAGCGCTGGAAGTACCACTGACCCTTTTCCGTCTCATTGGGTTTGTCCAATGCGACGATGCGCGCAAAGCGGGGATTGAGGTACTCCATGAAGCGTTTGATAGTGCCGCCCTTGCCCGCAGCATCACGACCTTCAAAGACGATGGCCAGTCGTTCACCACTGTCGCGCAGCCAATGCTGGACCTTGAGCAGTTCGATCTGCAGCGCGCGCTTTTCGGCTTTGTAGAGCTTGCGTTTGAGGCGCTCGTCATAGGGATAGGCATCACTGGAGACTGGCCCCAGTGTCATGCGTGGGCCCTTGAGGACGTCTTTCTGCTTGGAGTTGCTGGTGTTCTTGTCGTTTTTCTTGTCGCTCTTGTGCTTGTCAGCTTTGCTCATGGCGTTGCTCTCTGGTGGGGAGGCCAAAACGGTCGCGACACGCAGTAGATAGCCATCTCTTGCTTGTCATCTCGCGGCAAGGTTGGTGCGTGCAGGCTGTCAGCATGGCGCATGGACGGCTCGGCAATGAGGCATGATCATTCCGCGAGAGGTTCCAGTGTTGGCCAGATGATATCCAGCAACATCGGTTGAGCCTTGGCGGTGGGGTGGATGCGGTCTTGCTGCATCAGCTTTTGACTGGCTGGCGCAGTAGCAATGCCCTCGAGGATGAAGGGCACCAGCGGTACCGAGTATTCGCTTTCCAGCGTGCGGTAGACCTGACGGAAAGCATCGGTATAGGCCGGGCCATAGTTGGGCGGTATCTCGATGCCCAGTAGCACCGGTTGGGCGCCGCTATCCTTGACCGACTCCAGCATGCTGGCCAGATTGGCTTGCATGCGGGTAGGAGGTAGGCCGCGCAGTCCATCGTTGCCGCCCAGCTCGATCATCACCAGTGACGGATGATGTTTGTCGAGCAGGGCTGGCAGACGATTGAGTCCACCTTCGGTGGTGTCGCCGCTGATGCTGGCATTGATGACCTGCGGTGCATCCTCGCCCAGAGCCTCGTCGAGGCGCTCGTCGAGCAGTGCGACCCAGCCTTGGCTGCTGTCAATGCCATACCCGGCCGAGATGGAATCGCCCACCACCAGCCACGGACCTTCAGCGGTAGCAAACGCGGCTTGTGGGCTCAGCATCAACAGGCTGACCAACATGGCGGGGGCGAGCGTCTTTCTCAGCGTCGGCAGAAGGCGGCGCGAGGGAGTATTTCTGTACACGCGGGCCAGGTGCCATCCGAACAGTATTCGCATTGATCATCTCCGTCTTCATCGGGCGTTGTCCGAGCTGTCTTTTCAGACACATTGTATGCAGGTAGGTAGATACACTTTCAGGTTGCCATCTTCGATCATCATCTCTTGAGCCAGGGCCCAGGCCCGATTCGCTCTCTACCATAAGCGAGCAGACACGATGTCACATAACGCCTCCATTAACGACGTGCCGCTCACGTCGGATCATGCGTCATCAGACACGCAGTCAGGCGCGGATATTTCGGCGCCCAAGGCAGTATTGGAAGTCACGGGGCTGGCGCAACGTGTTGCCAGTGGGGAAGGTCGCTTGACCATCCTTGAACAGCTCGAGCTATGCGTGAATGCCGGTGAGAGCGTGGCGATCATCGGCGCCAGCGGCTCTGGCAAGTCCACGTTGCTTGGACTGTTGGCGGGCCTGGATAGCCCGACGGAAGGGGATATCCGCCTGTTTGGCACCTCGCTTGCCGGGCTCGATGAAGATGGACGTGCGGCGCTGCGCGCGGGGCAGGTCGGCTTCGTGTTCCAGAATTTTCAGCTGCTACCGACTCTGACCGCACTGGAAAATGTGCTGATGCCGCTGGAGTTAGCCCCTCAGGGCGATATCGAGGCCAAGGCGCGTGACTGGCTGGGTCGTGTCGGGCTGGCGGAGCGCATGGACCACCTGCCACGCCATCTGTCTGGTGGTGAGCAGCAGCGCGTGGCGATCGCACGGGCTTTCGTCGCGGGGCCGGGTCTGGTGTTTGCCGATGAGCCGACCGGTAATCTGGATACCGCGACGGGTGATCGAATTGCGGACCTTTTGTTCACGCTCAATCGTGAACGCGGCACGACACTGATTCTGGTCACACATGATCTGACGCTGGCGCGGCGTTGTGATCGTTGCCTGAATCTCGAAGCCGGCAAGCTGGTCGAGTGGCAGGACGGTACGAGTGCGCCCGCTGTCGCACCATTGCAAGGAGGACAGGATGTCTGAAGCCACTGCGACGTCTTCTACTCGATCACGACGTTCTCGCGCTGCACGCTTGCCGTTGGCATTGCGGGGTCTGATGCGTGATCTGCGTGCCAGTGATGTGCGCGCACTCTTTCTGGCATTGATGCTGGCGGTTGCCGCGACCACCATGATTGGCTTTTTTCTGGATCGTCTTGATCGCGGTCTGACGCGTCAGGCAGGTCAGTTGCTGGGCGGTGATCTGGTGCTGGAATCCAGCAATCCGCTCGATCCACGTTTTACGCAAGCCTTTGAAGAGGCTGGGCTCACCATGTCGCCGCAGCTGGGTATAGTCTCGATGGCCTCGCAGGGTGACAACTTCGTGCTCTCCAGTCTCAAGGCGGTGTCGTCGGGCTACCCTCTGATGGGCAATGTCGAGCTGGAATCTGATGCCGAGCCGAATGCCGGTGCTGGTCAGACAGACGCGGCGAACGATGAAGCATCAGATGCCCGTGCGGCGATTCCACCACCAGGTGAGGCCTGGGTCGTGCCGCGCCTTGCCATGGCGCTGTCATTGGAGCTTGGCGATACCCTCACCGTGGGCCGCAAGCAGTTGACACTGACTGGTTTGATCACGCGCGAGCCGGACCAGCAGGGCGGTTTCTCTGAGTTCAGCCCGCGACTGATGTTCAATATGGCCGATCTCGATGCTACCGGACTGATCCAGCCTGGCTCGCGGAGGGAATATCGCCTGTTGGCGGCCGGTGACCCGGCTCAGGTGCAGCAGGCGCGTGAGGCCATTGCGCCACTGCTGGCGAGCGCCAACAACGCTGAGGTGCGTCTCAAGGATGTGCGTGAAGATCGTCCACGACTAGGGCGCTCGCTGGAGCGCGCCGACAAGTATCTGAGCTTGGCGGGTCTGGTGGCAGTGTTGTTGGCGGGTGTTGCGGTGGCGATGTCGACGCGACGCTATGTCGAGCGTCATCTGGACAGTGCCGCACTATGGCGCTGCTTTGGTGCCTCCCAGCGTCAACTGTCACGCCTGTTTGCCGCTCAGCTGGGCTGGCTGGCATTGCTGGCGAGTACTGCAGGTGCCGTGCTGGGCCTGCTGGGCCAGATGGGTCTGGTGGCCCTGTTGGAGCGCTTCTTGCCACTGGAACTGCCTGCACCGGGCCTACTGCCGTTGGCGCTGGGCATTCTGACGGCACTAGCGGTGCTGGTGGGCTTTGCAGGCCCGATGCTGCTTCGTTTGCGTCAGGTCAGTGCGCTCAAGGTGCTGCGGCGTGAATTGGCGCCGATGCCGGCTTCGGCGTGGATCGTCGTGGCGATGGCGAGTCTGGTGTTCGGCGCGCTGATGTGGCTCTACTCAGGGGACCTGGTGTTGGCGGCTGGCTTGCTGGTCGGTGGCATCATCGGGCTAGGTGTATTGCTGGTCGTGGGTCATCTGTTGCTGGCGCTGATGGTGCGCATCGTGGCGCGCATGCGAGGCCAGGGCGGCTGGAGTCGCCCAATTCGCATTGCTGGTGGTCTGTTGGCCAGACGGCGTGGCGCGAGTCTCGGTCAGTTAGTCGCCTTTGCCGTGACCTTTGCGGCGGTAGCTTGATCGCACTGGTGCGCGGAGATCTTATCAGCCGTTGGCAGGCGCAGATTCCCGTCAATGCACCCAATCATTTCGCCATCAACATTCAACCGGGTCAGCAGCAGGCCTTCGGTGAGCAGCTGACGACTCTTGTTGACGAACAGGCCGGTGACAGCCAGAACGAGCTTTACCCGATGGTGCGAGGACGTATCACGGCACTCAAGGGAGACTCCTTGCTGGGCCGTTCACAGCAGCGTGCACTGGAAAATGCTGCCGCGGGTGAAGGGCAGGGCAAAGGAAGGAGCGAAGGGCAGGCGGCGGGTGGCATGCAGGAAGGCGCCGAGGGCGATGGAGACAAGGGTGTACCTCAGCGTGAACTCAACCTGACCTGGCATCGTGATCTGCCGTCTCATAACCGACTGACGACTGGTGATTGGACGCCACTGGAAACCTTTGCGGATGCCAATCAGACACAGCGTGCTGCCATTGCTGATGAGCAGGGCGTACCCGTCTCGATGGAAGAGGACCTCGCGGAGCGCATGGGGCTCACCTTGGGCGATACGCTGTCATTTACCGTCGGCAGTGAGGTCGTGAAGGCGCAAGTGGTCAATACACGCTTCGTCGATTGGGACAGCTTCCAGCCCAACTTCTATGTCATCTTCCCGCCGGGAGCATTGGATGACTTTGCGCACAGCTACATGACCGCCTTCCATCTCGAGGATGAGCGCAAGCTGGCACCGCTGGTGCGTGACTATCCCAGCGTGTCGCTGATCAACATCGACGCGATTCTCACACGCGTACAGGAGTTGATCGCCCAAGTCTCACGGGCGGTGGAGCTGATTCTGGGGCTAGTACTGCTGGCAGGGGCCAGCGTGCTGTATGCCGCGCTGGTGGCAAGCCGTCCGGCGCGCGAGCACGAAGGTGCGCTTTACAAGGTGTTTGGCGCAGGCCAGAGCTTGCTCGCTCGCCTTCAAGCCGCAGAATTCGTGCTGTTGGGTGGGCTCAGTGGTCTACTAGGGGCCATGCTGGCCGAAGGGGCGGCGGTCGGGCTCTATTCCGGCTGGTTGGGATTGCCGGTGGCGTTGCATCCGTGGCTATGGATCAGCCTGCCACTGCTGGGGGCACTGCTGGTCGGTGGACTGGGTTTCTGGCTGTCACGCGAGGTACGGCGTCAGCCCCCGATGGCGGGTCTGCGCGCCTTGCAATGACACCTTGAATGACACCTTCGCGCAGGGGTGAATAGCCTGTCTTGCGGCCTCATGGACGTTCCTTTGTTCGTGAGGCCGCTTTGCATTAACAATGATGCCGATTCATGTGAATCAGACCGCTGGCTGAGGTATCATGCTGGTCCTGATCTTATCCCTAGATAGCGAACCGGCGGAGCCGGAAATCGCTGTCGTCATCACCCTTCAGGCGAGGACACCCGATGTTCACCCGTGACATGCAGATTGCCGGTTTTGATGATGCGCTCCTGAGCGCCATGGACGACGAAGTCGTTCGCCAGGAAGCTCACATCGAGC
Organism: Cobetia crustatorum; assembly: GCF_000591415.1. GTDB lineage: Bacteria > Pseudomonadota > Gammaproteobacteria > Pseudomonadales > Halomonadaceae > Cobetia > Cobetia crustatorum. The sequence goes on from NZ_JEMF01000016.1 coordinate 141,775, forward strand.
TGATCGCCTCCGAGAACTACGCAAGCCCCAGGGTCATGCAGGCACAAGGCACTCAGCTGACCAACAAGTACGCTGAAGGCTATCCGGGCAAGCGTTACTACGGCGGTTGTGAGTTCGTCGACAAGGTCGAGCAGCTGGCCATTGATCGTGCCTGCGAACTGTTCGGCGCCACCTATGCCAACGTTCAGCCGCACGCCGGTTCCCAGGCCAACAGTGCTGTTTTCCAGGCACTGGTCATGCCGGGCGACACCATTCTGGGCATGAGTCTGGATGCGGGGGGTCACCTGACTCACGGCGCACGTCCTAACTTCTCCGGCAAGCACTATAACGCCGTACAGTATGGTCTGGGTGAGAACGGCCTGATCGACTACGCCGAAGTGGCGAGTCTGGCGCGTGAGCACAAGCCGAAGATGATCATCGCCGGTTTCTCCGCCTATTCCCAGATCATCGATTGGGCCGAGTTCCGCAAGATCGCTGACGAAGTCGGTGCCTACCTGTTGGTCGACATGGCACATGTGGCCGGTCTGGTTGCGGCGGGTATCTATCCGAGCCCGCTGCCCCACGCGCACGTCGTCACCACCACTACGCACAAGACTCTGCGCGGTCCGCGTGGCGGTCTGATCCTGTCGGCTGAAGGTGATGCCGCTATCGAGAAGAAGCTGAACTCTGCTGTCTTCCCGGGTGGCCAAGGTGGCCCGCTGATGCACGTCATCGCGGCCAAGGCGATCTGCTTCAAGGAAGCGATGGACCCGGCCTTCACGACCTACCAGAAGCAGGTCGTCAAGAATGCTCAGGCGATGGCATCCGTATTCATCGAACGTGGCTTCGAAGTCGTCTCCGGCGGTACCGAAGACCACCTGTTCCTGCTGTCTCTAGTCAAGCAGGGCCTGACGGGTAAGGATGCTGACGCTGCGTTGGGTCGTGCCCACATCACCGTCAACAAGAATGCCGTCCCGGGTGATCCGCAGTCGCCGTTCGTCACTTCTGGTCTGCGTATCGGTACCCCGGCGGTCACGACTCGTGGCTTCAATGAGCAAGAGTGTCTGGAGCTGGCTGGTTGGATCTGCGACATCCTCGACGCAATGGTGGCGGGCGATTCCACCGCTGTCGAAGCTGAAGTACAGGCCAAGGTTTCTACCGTCTGTGCACGTCTGCCGGTTTACGCGTAAACGCGTGGACATGAGTCCGCCTGATTATTCACGTGGGCGGATTCAAGGTCAGGCATGAAAAAACGCCTGTCGCTTTCGCGGCAGGCGTTTTTTCATGGGCGATGTACGTTTCTTCTGTATCAGTTATCACGTGGCCGCTGGCTCAGAAAAGTCAGCCTGCATTGGCTACCCAACAGGCTAGTCTCACACTGAGTACTTTTTATCTTCTTGCAAGGAGGCTGCCATGGCCAGCATGCAGCATTACGCGTTCTTGATTCTGGTCGAGAGTAGTGGCAATACCTCCCTGAATAGTCAGGGCAGCGGTGTAGTGCGCCTGTCAGTGGCTACGCTGAGTTCACTCAGGGCCGCTGAGCGGCTGGTCAGCGAGCTAGTCGCACAGGGCGTGAATCAGATTGAGTTGTCCAGCAGCTTCGGTGAGGCGGGGGAAAAGTTGGTCAAGACAGTTGTCGCTGACAGTGGCGCCGAACATCTGGTGAGTGTCGGGCGCGTGCGATTTGCATAATATCGACGCTTTGATGGCCACCGACAGCACCTTATGAGGCACGGTGATGTGAATTGCGTCAGAGCGTAAATTATTCATCTATCTTGAGTGTGTGCGAGCTGGTGTGCTTGTTGAGTATCTCGATGAGTATGTGTCTATATATCGTGTTATTCCAATCTCGAATGATGACTTGGGACCGGAACAACTGCCATAATTCGAAGATGAAAATAATGATAATGATCGCCAACCCTAGCCACGATTCAAGGTAGAATAGAAGATACAGACCAAGACACATGGCTAATATGTCAAACACGCCACGCTGCCATTTCCCTAGATAGAAATGATGCAGCCCCAGCACTGCACTCCAGCTAAGTACTGCGTAGGTATCGGGATCCTTGAGGCGCTCTTTGGCCTTTGAGTAGAATTCCTTCCGCTGCTCGCTATCAAGCTGATTGATTTCACTGCGTAGGCGTTCTTCTTCCAGTGATACCGCTGCCTTGTTGAGCAAAGGGCTATTCCTCGGGTACAGGATCTTGGTGTTTACAGGCAATATCTCTTTGGTTACAGCACTTTATTCTATTGAACCCCATCTTGATGCCCGCCCAGACCCCAAATCTTTCAATGGCTTGATATGTGTAAAGTGAGCACGTGGGTTCGAAATTACATTCAATTCCGAACCACCGCTTGCTGCCGCCCGTCGTGCGATAACGCTGTATTAAAAAGAGTATCAATTTTTTCAAACGATCAACGACCAAAAGTAATAACGATAGCTTCGCGTGTCCAGAACAACCAGAAACGCTTTTTCTCGACGAGTTGGAAAACGACATTCCAGCCATCCGCAGCTTGCAAATTAAGCTCCGCTTCCAGCCGCTTCAGTGGAATACCCGAAGCTCCTAAAATAACGGTGCCACAACCGCCTTCTGCAATATGCGACACTTTATATTCTGTGTATTTTGAATTCATTATTCTATTTCTCATTGGCAATAAATATTGGCCGAGGATTGAATCACTTTCCTGAAATATACACAAGACTCATTGTCGTCAGGCATGAAAGCATCCTGCACTCCTATCACTCGGTTTCAATCGCTGTGCGAATTATTGAGTGAAATGTTGTGAGTTCAAGCCGAATAGAGGCAAGTGACAGTAAAAGGAGGAGAGAGGAGGCCATGAAAACGCTTGGCATGAATTCTGAGAAAGCCCTTTTGCAACATGCGGTTGCAAAAATGCGTGACCAAAGTCGGGGCCCGTCGTTGGTCTAAGCTGACTTGTTGTCATGTCAGACATGAGCTATTCCTTGACGGACAAGAGCGCGCTGAAGCGAAGTTCTCGAGAATCAAAGACCTTGAGAACAAAGTCCTTGAGAGTAAAACCCTCGAGGGTAAGGACCACTTCAAACAACAATCGCGCCACGCCATCAAGGGATGCCACACCATGACCTCTTCTCGCTCGGACGCCAGTCGTCCGCATTCGACGGAGTCGCCGACAGCCACGCGCATCGATGTTGCCGAGTGGCTGGCTCAGGCCATCTTTGAGAACCGCTACCCGCCTGGCAGCCTGATCCCCCGTGAGCTTGATCTCTGCGATCAACATGCTCAGAGCCGTGCCACGGTGCGCACCGCCATCCAGAGCCTCGTCAACGCCGGTATTCTCACTCGCACGACGGGGCAGGGGACACGAGTCAATCCACTTAGTGAGTGGCACCTTCTTGATCCGCGCGTGACGGGGTGGATGACACGCTACGCAATGCCGCACCCGCAGCTGGCACGCGATATCTATGCTTTTCGTGTCTCCATCGAACCGTTTGTCGCCGCACTGGCCGCAACGGAAGCGACCGCTCAAGACCTCTCGGCCATCGAGCAGGCCTATAACGGCATGGCTGCTGCCGTCAGCGGTGGCAGTGCGATGGCCGAATTCGATACCGCCGACATCGCCTTTCATGACGCCATCTTCGCTGCGACGCACAACGTCATCTGGGCGCAGCTGGGTCATGTGCTCAAACCGTCCATCAGCCTGCTGGTCGCTACCTCCAATCACAATGCTTCGGAATTGGGCGACAGCCTCGGCCGTCACCGGGCGGTGATGGAGGCGATTCGCTTACGCCAGCCTGAAGCTGCACACGCCGCGACACTGAGTGTGCTGGACCGTACTGCACGTGATTTGGGGTTGGCATCGCCCGAGAGCGTCACTAATCCAGGGCGCGCCCAGGAGCCGCTTGAGCTACTGCGCCGCTTCGGTCAGTTGCCCAGTCTGTCAGCCCCGCTAGGCTGAATCTCTGTGCGAGCTTGAATCTGAACCTGCATATCTAACACCCAAACAGCACTCCAAAATGCTACGTCATAACAACAAGCCAGGAGCTTCACCATGCCGCTTTCCATCGCCATGCCGTCACGTTTCTCTCTCAACACGCTAATGTTGTCGACCGCTGTAGCAGCCACTCTGATGGCGTCGCCAAGTTGGGCCGCTGAGTATGAGTGGACCTTCCAGACCTCCGAAACCGCGGGTGAACCGCAGTTTGAGGTCAAGAAGGCCTGGGCCGACAACATCAAGACCATGTCAGATGGCCGCATCGCCATCGAGATATTGCCGGTCAATGCCGTAGTGCAAGCCAATCAGACGCTGGATGCGGTCAGCTCCGGTATTTTGCAGGGCCACCTGACTGATCCATCCTACTTCTCTGGACAAAATCCGGCCTTTGGCATGTTGGGCAATCTGGTCGGTGCCTGGGGCGATCCGCTTGAGTATCTCGAGTATATGCAGCATGGCGGTGGCGAGGAGCTCTACAACGAGCTGGTCGAGCCTTACGGCGTGCATCTGATCGGCGCGGGCGCGACCGGCCTTGAGTCGTTTGTCTCCAAGCGTCCGATTCGTACTGTCGATGACCTCAAGGGTCTCAAGGTGCGCGCGCCAGAAGGCATGGTCTACAACATCTTCCAGAAGGCGGGTGCCGCGCCCGTCAATCTGCCGGGTTCTGAGGTCTATACCGGGCTTGAGAAGGGCGTGATCGATGCGGCTGATTACACCGTCTTTGCGACCAACGATGATCAGGGCCTGCACAGCTTCGCCAAGTATCCGTCTTACCCGGGCTTCCACTCGCTTCCGATGGTGGCGGTGTCGATGAACAAGGGAATCTGGGACGGCCTACCGGCGGATCTCAAGGCGATCATGGAAACGGCCACCGACTCGATGGCCTACGACATGGTCTTCACGCTCAAGGCGCGTGATCTCAAGGCTGTCAGTGCGGCACGTGCCAATCCGGATGTCGAAGTCATCGACATGGCACCGGAAGAGCGCGCCAAGTTCCGTCGTATCGCTCAGCAAGAGTGGAAGGTGTGGGCCGAGAAGAACGAGCTGACCGGCAAGGTCTACGAATCCGTGGTCAGCTTCTTGACCGAGCGCAATCTGATGTAAGCCTGCCCTATGCGCTCCCCTCTGTATTTCAAGGCGCAGCAATGACGACCGGTGTGCTCTGAGGGCACGCCGGTCGTCGTTCACAAGACGTCGGTAATCACTGCAGTGAGTCAGCAAGGAATTCGATATGGCAGAACATGATGTGGCGTCACCCGGCTTGCCGGAAGCGTCAGACGACCACGATCCCGATCTCGGTACCCGCACGCCGCTTGATCGCTGGGTCGGCAAGGGCACACGTGCCGCGGCATGGATAGTGCTGCTGGCGATGGGGATCAGTGTTTTCGAGGTCGTGATGCGCTATGGCCTGGATTCGCCGACTTCGTGGGTCCACGAGACGGTGATCTTCCTGGTCGCGACCAGCTTCGCGCTCGGCGGGCCTGCCGCATTGGCCAACAACCGCCACATTCGTGTGCGCGTGTTGTACGACATGGTGGGCGAGCGCTTCCGTCAGTGGCTAGATCGCTTCAACGACATCATGACACTCGTGTTCTGTGTGGCGATGAGCTACGCGGCGTGGGTCATGTTCTGGCGTGCATCGCACAGCCCGCTGGGCGCGTGGCAACTGGAGCGCTCCGGCACTTCATGGAATCCGCCCTTTCCGGCGATGACCAAGAGCGTGATCCTGTTTGCGCTAGCGGTGATGACGTTGCAGGCGCTGTGGCATCTCTATCAGACCTTCTTCCCGCGTTCGGACTCGCACAGCGATGTTCGCATTGATGAGGAGAAGCGCTGATGGATATCGCAACGGCTACGATGCTGCTGGTAGGCGCGATCTTCGCGCTGCTGGTTACCGGCCTTCCACTGGCGTTCGTCACCGGTCTGGTGGCGCTGGGCTATACCTTTGGCTGGTTCGGACCGATGGCACTGCCGCTGGTCACCAGTCGTGTCTACGGCTTCATCACTGAGTACTCGCTGGTCGCGGTGCCGATGTTCGTGCTGATGGCGTCGCTGCTTGATCGTTCCGGCATCGCCAAGGACTTGTTCAATGCCATGCGTCTGATGGCTGGGCGTCTGCCGGGTGGCGTGGCGATCCAGACCATCGTGGTGGCGTTCTTCCTCGCCGCGATGTCGGGCATCATCGGCGGCGAGATCGTGCTGCTGGGGATTCTGGCGCTACCGCAGATGCTCAGGCTGGGCTATGACAAGCACATCGCCATTGGCGTGGTGTGTGCCGGGGGTTCACTGGGCACCATGATGCCGCCCTCCATCGTGCTGATCATCTATGGCCTGATCGCCAATCAGTCGATTGCGGATTTGTTCACCGCCGCGATCACGCCTGCCATCGTGCTGATGGCAAGCTACATCCTCTATGTGCTGATTCGCTGCCTGCGCAATCCTTCACTGGGGCCGGTGGTGCCAGAGGAAGAGCGGCGTGCCAGCTTCCAGAGCAAGGGTGAGCTGATCAAGGCGGTAGGGGTGCCAGCGATGATTGCAGGGCTGGTGCTGGGCTCCATCTATGGTGGCGTGGCTTCGGTGACGGAGGCAGCGGCGATGGGCAGCTTCGGCGTGCTGGTCGCAGTGATGCTGCGTGGTGAGTTCTCCATCACGCTGATGCAGCGGGCGCTCTCCCAGACCATGAATACCTGCGGCATGATCATCTGGATCGGTATCGGGGCAGCGGCGCTGGTTGGGGTCTACAACCTGATGGGGGGCAATCGCTTCGTGTCGAGCATGATTCTCGGCCTCGATATCCCGCCGTTGGCGATCATCATGGTGATGATGGCGATCCTGTTGCTGCTGGGGTTGTTCCTCGACTGGATCGGCATCGCGATGTTGACGCTGCCGATCTTCGTACCGATCATCATTCAGCTCGGTTACGATCCGGTGTGGTTCGGCGTGCTGTTTGCGGTCAATATGCAGGTGTCCTTCCTGTCGCCTCCCTTCGGGCCTGCCGCCTTCTATCTCAAAGGTGTGGCGCCCGAAGGTATCAGCCTCAAGGATATCTTCGTATCGCTGCTGCCATTCATCGCCATTCAGCTGTGCGTGTTGGCGCTGTTGTTACTGTGGCCGCAGTTATCGCTATGGTTGGTCTAGTGCTTATTGACTGATTCAGGCTTTATTGAATAGTCAGTCTTGACTCAAAACGCCTTCGCTCTCGCGAGGGCGTTTTTGGTTGCGCTGTAATGTTGCACGGCATGAGTAATCAGTGTTTTAACGCATCACGATGGTGCGTTCAGGGCGTCATGTTCGCGCTACTGAGGACAATATAGGTGGGCTACCGTTACAGGTGCACCAGAGTGGCACATTCCCTGCAATGTTCTCGCTACGCATGTCGAAATGAGATGTGGGGTTGAGATGCAGAGGCGCCTTATAAGGAGAGCACTCATGTCCGAGGTACAACCGCCCTTGCTGTTGCTGACCGATCTGGATGGCTCATTGCTGGACCATCACGATTACTCGCCTGGCCCAGCGCGTGCCTGGCTGACACGTCTGCGCGCTCGCGGGGCCTGGATAGTGCCGAACACCTCGAAGACCGCAGCAGAGCTCGCGCCGTTGATGAAGTCTCTGGGGCTTGCCGGTCAGCCGTGGATTGCAGAAAACGGTGGTGTGGTGGCATTGCCCGCACATTGGCTTGCCGCCTATCCCCTGCAAGAGGCCAGTGCACCGGACGAGCATGGTCTGTGCCGTGTGGCCGTGGCGACGCCACGCAACACGATTCTGGAAGTGCTTGAGACGCTGGCGACGGAATTTTCCTTCGAAGGCTTTGCTGCCATGAGTGTCGAACGCATCTGTGCGCTGACGGGGCTGGCATCAGAAGAGGGGGCTCTGGCTGCATGTCGCGATGCCAGCGAGCCGCTGGTCTGGAACGACACTCCTGAGCGGCTAGAGGCTTTCAAGGCGCGTCTGACGGCCAATGATCTTCGTCTGACGCGTGGCGGCCGCTTTCATCATGTCACTGGCCTGACAGACAAGGGCGTTGCAGCCCGCTATTTGATTGCCCGCTATCGGCTGTGTGAGCGCACCCGTCCATGGACGCTGGGATTTGGCGATGGTGCCAATGACTTGCCGCTGTTGGCGGCGGTGGATAACGGCGTGTTGATTCCGGGCGTTGGCGATACCTCGCAGCGTGACTGCGAGCTGGCAGCTTTTCCCGGACTGGAAGATGAGCGGCGTTGCTACCGCGCGAGCGCCCCGGGGCCTGCGGGATGGGTCGAAGGGCTGTCTCACTGGTTAGCGAATGGATTCACGCATCACGACTACGCCACGAGGAGCTGACATGAGCGATTTCTATCAGAACGGCATCATCACCAACTTCCATAACTTGACCGATCGGCCGGTAGAGGACCTCGAGGCAGACCTGATGCGCTTCTCGCGCAAGCGACCGATGAGCCTCATCCTGCCGTCGCTTTACTCCGAGCTCGAAGGGCCGGCGCTCAAGCATATCGTCGATGAGCTGGCCAAGGTGCCTTATCTCAGCGAGATCGTGATCGGGCTGGACCGCGCCGACCGTGACCAGTTTGAACATGCCAAGGAATTCTTCTCACATCTGCCACAGCATCACCGCATCCTGTGGAATGACGGCCCGCGTTTGCGCGCGCTCGATGACGAGCTGGCCGAGCATGGCCTGGCGCCGATGGAACCCGGCAAGGGACGCAATGTCTGGTACTGCTCTGGTTATGTACAGTCCTCCGGTATTGCCGAGGCGGTGGCATTGCACGATTGTGACATCGTGACCTATGACCGCAGCCTGCTGGCGCGCCTCATCTATCCGGTCGCACATCCACAGTTCCACTATGAATTCTGCAAGGGCTATTACTCGCGTATCGCCCAGGGCAAGCTGAATGGCCGTGTGGCACGCCTGATGGTGACGCCGCTGATTCGTGCGCTCAAGAAGGTCTATGGGCCGCTACCCTATCTCGATTATCTCGACAGCTATCGCTATCCGCTGTCGGGTGAGTTCTCGATGCGTACCGATGTGCTGGCGGATATCCGCATCCCCAGCGATTGGGGGCTGGAGATCGGTGTGCTCTCGGAAGTGCATCGCAATTACTCCACCAAGCGCCTGTGTCAGGTCGATATCGCTGATGCCTATGACCACAAGCACCAGCCATTGTCGGAGGAGGACGCCCTCGGCGGCCTCAATCGCATGAGCCTCGATATCGCCAAGGCGATGTATCGCAAGCTGGCGACGTTGGGGGTCGAGATTCATGGCGAAACCTTCCGCACCATCAAGGCGACCTACTACCGCATCGCGCTGGATCTTATCGAGACCTACTACAACGATGCGCTGATGAATGGGCTGACGGTCGATCGTCACAGTGAAGAGGCGGCTGTGGAGCTATTCGCTGGCAATATCATGGATGCCGGGGCTGCCTTCCTCGAGAATCCACGCGACAAGCCGTTTATCCCCAGCTGGAACCGCGTGCAGGCTGCCGTGCCGGATTTGCTCGAGCGTATGCACGAGGCAGTTGAACTGGATAACCAGTAAGCGACTCGGCATGAGATGAAGATATGCGGCAAGGCGTCATGTGATAAGCATGAGTTCATGGCGGTATGAAAAAGGGCTGCCATTGGCAGCCCTTTTTTCGTGGATATCAGGCCACGTTTTTATCGATGTCAGGAGTCTGTTAGTGAGTGTCAGACGACTTCAATGGCGGGTGCACGCACGGTTTGCTCCATCAACCAGGCAGCCTGATAGGGACGTCGTGCCATGTCGGGGTCAAAGGCCTTGTCATGGCAGAGGTGGTCGGTCAGCGGGATGTTCTGCCAATGCTCCGGCACTGGCAACACGCGCGGTTGATCGGTCACATTGAGGGCGAACAGCAAACGACGGCCTTCATGGTTGACGCGTTCGAAGACAAAAAAGTCTGGCCCCATGTCGAAGACGTGTTGCTGGGCATCCGGGTGGAAGCAGGGTTCTTCACGGCGCAGTTCCATGCGGCGCTTCAAGGCATGGAAGACTTCGTGCGTTGCAGTATTGGGGCTGGCAAGGAGTGCCTCCAGCTCATCACGATGCCACTTGCGGCGGTTGATGGCGCGCAGATGACCGTCGCGCTCGACGCCTTCCTGGTGATTGGGGGTCGCCGTCAATGAGTGGATATAGAGCCCCGGGATACCTTGCAGGCTCAGCATCAGTGTCTGGCTGGCGATGAAGCGTTCGATCTGCCACGGATCGCGTCCACGACGCGTGCCCTTGAGAGCATCGAAGTAGCTGATGTTGAGCTCGTAGGGTGTGTCGGGGTGGCCCGGGTTGGCACGCATGCTGACGTAGCCGCCGAAGTCATGCACCAGTCGCACCAGCGTGTCGCGTTCGTGGTCTGGCAATAGTCCTTCCAAGGCACGAACTCCGATACCGTCATGGCTGGCAGTGAAGTTGAAGTAGCTGCAGCCTGCTGGCAGTGTCGGCAGGCTGTTGGCCCAGGCGGTCAGAGCGCTGGCATCACCCGAGGTGAGGGTGTGCAGCGTCAGTGGCGGTAACGTGAACTGGTAGATCAGGTGGGCTTCATCCGCCTGTGCAACAGACTTGCCACCCTCTTGTTCTGCCTCTACAAGGCGGTCCAGACCGAAGTAGGACATGTTTTCGGTGTGCGGCACGTTGGTCTCGGTGATCAACAGGCTACCAGGCGCGAGGTGATCGACGATGGCGCGTAGCAGACGCACCACGGCGTGAGTCTCTTCCAGATGAATGCACGAGGTGCCGAGGCGCTTCCATAGGAAAGCCACCGCATCAAGTCGGATCATGCGCGCGCCCTGCTCAAGGTAGTAAAGCAGGATGCCGATGAATTCCAGCAGCACATCCGGATTGCCAAAGTTGAGATCGATCTGGTCATCCGAGAAGGTCGCCCACAGATGGCGCAGGCCGCGCCGAGTATGCACCGGTGTAAGCAGCGCAGAAGGGCGTGGGCGCACGACTGCCGAGATATCGGTCTCGGGGTCCATCTCGATGAAATAGTCACGACCAGGCTGTACACCGGCCAGATAATCGGCAAACCACAATGATTCACGAGAACAGTGGTTGATGACGAGGTCAGCCATCAGATCACGCTGCTCACTCAGGCGGCGGATGTCCTGCCAATCTCCCAGCGCTGGATTGACCTCGCGGTAGTGCACCACGCTGAAGCCATCGTCACTGCTCCACGGGAAGAAGGGCAGTACGTGAGCGCCGGACAAGCATTCGCCCAAATGGCTGGCGAGAAAGTCGTTGAGGGTGGCCAGTGGCGCTTCATCAGGTTGCTGCAGGCTGTCGCCGTAGGTAATCAGCCACTGATCGCGCTCGCTCCAGAGTACTTCTCCGGCAGGAATTCGAGGGGCGAGCCGCGGGCGATGGAAATCAAGCAGTGTCTCCATTCGCCGAAGCACCTCCTCGTAGCGCTCGGGATACAGCCGAGTGAGCAGTTGGCGCGCATGGTCAAGAAAGGCATCGTGTGATAGTGGCTGGCAGAGAGAATGCAGCGCAGTCGAGTGGGTGACAGGAGTATGAGTCGCAGGCGGCGCATCGGGCATAAGCAATCCTCGAAAGCATCAGGGCAGGTCACTTGACCATGCAAGACAACGGCCAGCCTGCATGTGCCGACTGGCCGTTGTTTCATGAGAAGGCTTTTACAGGGCAAGCAGAACAGGAGGAGCAGCCATCAGGCTGTCAGCAACTACTTGCGAATAACCCGATACAGAATCAACAGAATGACTGCGCCTACCACGGCGATGATGAAGCTGGCCAGGTTGAATCCAGTCACCTGTCCAAAGCCCATCATTGTGCCCACCCAGCCACCGATGACAGCACCCAGAATACCGATGATGCTGGTGACGATGATGCCGCCGGGGTCTTTGCCGGGCATGATGACCTTGGCGATGATGCCGGCGATAAGTCCAAAGATGATCCAGGCAATGATTCCCATGTCGCGTCTCCTTGCGTCATTCGTAAGTATCGTAAGTGTGAAGGTCATTCACATTGTGGGCGGCTGTCTTTGTGAGACTTTGCCGCCTGTCTTCAGGCTCAGGGTGAAGCGCGCGAATTTCAAGTTCACTCCCCAAGGCTAGCTTAGAAGTGATCTCACTGACATAGGCTCCCGTGCAAGCGCCTTAGCGGTTACAATAGTGGTCATTCCATGTTCTCTCGGCATCGCTGCCTTTTGTCCATTGCCTTTTGCTTCACGGCACAGGACGCAGCCGCCTCGCACCCAAGCAGGCCCCTTACAATGCACTGTCCCTTCTGCGGAACTCATGAAACCAAGGTCACGGATTCACGTCTGGTGGTCGAGGGTGATCAGGTGCGTAGGCGTCGGCAGTGTGCAACCTGTGGTGAGCGCTTCACGACCTATGAGACGGCCGAGTTGGTCATGCCTCGGGTGGTGAAGGGCGATGGTTCACGGGAGAGCTTTGATGAGCACAAATTGCGCGCCGGCATGTTGCGGGCTCTTGAAAAGCGTCCGGTGTCGTCGGAGCTTATCGAGGCAGCCGTCGAGCGTATTCGCCAGCGCCTGCGCGCGACTGGCGAGCGTGAGATAGAAGCACGCCGTATCGGTGATGAGGTCATGCAGCAGCTCAAGCGCCTTGATCAAGTGGCTTATATCCGCTTTGCCTCCGTCTATCGCCGTTTTCAGGATCTCGATGAGTTTCGCGCCGAGATTGATCGTCTTGCTCAGGAGCCAAGCTTTTTGCCTGGCGAAGAGGATCAGTCCTGATGCTGAATCGCGGCTGAATATTCAGTTTTAAGGTCGGTCTTGAGAGCCAGTTTTGAAGGGCGACATTCACTAGTACGGCCGCACCGGTGGCCTTTACTGACCTCGTTCATGTCTCCAAGGATTTGCATGTCTATCGAATCCCGCGATATCGCCCATATGTCGCACGCTTTACGTCTTGCGCGGTTAGGTAGCTACACGACTCACCCGAATCCGCGCGTCGGTTGCGTGCTGGTGGATTCAGATACGGATAGCGTCATCGCGACCGGCTTTCATGCGCGCGCCGGGGAAGGGCATGCTGAAGTCAATGCACTGGCGGCGGCCGGTGAGCGAGCGTTGGGATCAGTGGCCTATGTCACGCTGGAACCCTGTTCGCACACAGGACGCACTGGCCCCTGTGCCAAGGCCTTGATCGCAGCAGGCGTTTCACGCGTCGTGATCGCCATGCGCGACCCGAATCCGCAGGTGGCGGGGCGAGGCATTGCGCTGCTTGAAGGTGGCGGTATCGCTGTGACGGTTGGCGTGCTGGAGACAGAAGCGCGCGCGCTCAATCCCGGTTTCCTATCACGCATGGAGCGAGGTCGTCCTTTCGTGCGTCTCAAACAGGCCATGAGCTTGGATGGACGCACCGCGATGGCCTCTGGCGAATCCCAATGGATTACCGGCCCTGAAGCGCGTAGTGCCGTCCAGCGACTTCGCGCTCGCTCCAGTGTCGTCATGAGTGGCATTGAGTCAGTCATCTTCGATGATTCGCGTCTCAGCGTGCGTGCTGATCAGCTCAGTCTTGAGGATCATCCGCTGGGCATCGAGGCACTGGTCGCTCATCAGCCGCTGCGTGTGGTGGTGGATTCGCGTCTGCGCCTGCCGCTGGCGGCGCGCATTCTTGAACAGACGGGCAGGACGCTGCTGGTCTGTGTCGCAGATGAGACTCCGGCGCTTCAGGAGCGGCGTACACTGTTGGAAGCTGCGGGTGCCGAAGTACTGGCGCTGCCCGCCGGGCAGGATGGACGCGTGGATCTTCCCGCACTGATGGCATATCTGGCAGAACATGAGCAAGCCAATGAAGTGCTACTGGAAACCGGTGCAGTGCTGGCCGGTGCCATGCTGAGTGCAGGGCTGATCGATGAGATGCAGCTGTTCATGGCGCCGACCCTGTTGGGCGGTGATGCCCGTCCGCTATTGGCGTTGCCCGGCTTGGACAACATGGCTAACCAGCGTCGCCTTGAGATTCGTGAGATTCGTGCGATAGGTCGCGACTGGCGTATCACGGCGATTCCTGTTGCCTCGTCATCCGCTGAGATGGCTGACGAAACATTGGACTCCATGCGAGAACAGAGCGCTGATCAGTTGAAGATTGGTGACATGATAAACGAGTGATTTTGTCAGCCTACGCATGCACTTGCCGCTGTCTGGCGACAGTGGCGTCGCGGGGTGCTGGCGCAAAACGGGGTGGCGGGGTACCCTGACGCCCGACTTTTTGATAACACGCGTGGGCCTTCCAAGGGCCGGCGCGGCCCGTAAAGTGGAGCAAGCATGGCGCTATCAGGCATCGCAGCACTCGTCGAGGATATCCGGCACGGCAAGATGGTCATCCTCATGGATGATGAGGATCGTGAGAACGAAGGTGACATCATTGTCGCCGCCGAGGCCGTGACTGCTGAGCACATCAACTTCATGGCTCGCCATGCACGTGGTCTGATTTGCATGCCGATGTCGCGTGAACACTGCGAGCAGCTCAAGCTGCCGCTGATGGTGCAGGCCAACGGGTCTGGTTTTGGCACCAAGTTCACGCTGTCCATCGAGGCCACTGAGGGCGTGACCACGGGTATTTCGGCCGCTGATCGCGCTCGCACCGTACAGGCTGCTGCCGCACGTAACGCGCGTCCCGCGGATATCGTGCAGCCGGGACATATCTTCCCGTTGATGGCAGAGCCGGGTGGCGTTCTGCGTCGCGCAGGCCACACTGAAGCTGCGTGTGATCTGGCTGAGATGGCGGGTTTTGGGCCGACGGGCGTTATCTGCGAGGTCATGAACGATGACGGCAGCATGGCACGTCGTGAAGAACTCGAACTGTTCGCCGTGCAGCACGACATCAAGGTCGGCACGATCGCCGATCTGATCGAGTACCGCATCCATAACGAGCAGACCGTGGAAGTGCAGGATAGCGAGGAGGTCGAGACGGCCTTTGGTCCGCTGACACTGCATTGTTTCAGTGATCGCATTCAGGGCCGTCACCACCTGGCACTGGTCAAGGGTACGCCGACCGCTGATGCACTGACCACCGTGCGCGTTCATGTGCAGGACCCGATGCGTGACCTGCTGACACTGCGTCAGCCGGGCAGCAGTAGCTGGGCGCTCAATGATGCGTTGAGTGAAGTCGCCGCCGCTGATGCTGGCGTGCTGGTCCTGCTGGATACCGGCAGCGACCAGATGGATTACAAGGATCGTCTCGACGTCTTCCTCGGAAGATGCCGTGCGCCGCGCACCAACGAATCCGATGGTGCGGGCAACTATCTGACGACCGGTACTGGCGCTCAGATCCTTCGGGATCTTGGTGTGGGCCGGATGCGTCTGCTCAGCTCACCGTGGAAGTTCTCTGCCTTGTCCGGCTTTGGCCTTGAAGTGGTCGAGCTGGTCGGCAGTGATGATGCGGCGACTGATGCAGGTGTTGAGACCGAGGGCGCGTAAGCGCTCCGGTGACCCCCAAATGGCGGGGGTGGTAGCCTTGTTCCGGCCGTCACTCCCGGTATGAATGATATCCCCGCCCCGGTCCTCCGGGGCGCTAGCTTTGTGGACTGACCATGCAACCGATTGCTCAACTCGAAGGCACTTTCACCAATGTCGATGGCCGTTACGTCATCGTCGTCGGGCGTTTCAACCACCATGTTGTCGACAGCCTGGTGGAAGGCGCGGTCGATTCTCTGGTGCGCCACGGCGTCGATGAGGAAAACATTGATCTGATTCATGTGCCGGGTGCCTGGGAAATTCCGCTGGCCGTCAAGGCGGTGCTGGCCAAGGTCAAGCCGCATGCTGTCATTGCGCTGGGCGCCGTGATTCGTGGCGGTACGCCGCATTTTGAGTATGTGGCCGGTGAATGCAATTCCGCCATGTCGCGTTTGCAGCTCGAATTCAATACACCGGTTGCCAATGGCGTACTGACGGTCAACTCCATCGAGCAGGCCATTGAACGTGCAGGCACTAAAGCCGGCAACAAGGGTACTGAAGCTGCCATGGCCGCGATGGAAATGGTCTCGCTGCTCAAGGCTCTGGGAGGTGACGCGTGAGCGAACGTAAAGAGCGGAACGAGCGCGCGCCGTCCAAGCAGCAACAGGCACGCCGTGCCGCGCGTGAGCTGGCAGTGCAGGGCATCTACCAGTGGCAGATGACTGGCAAGAACATGACGACCATCGAGGCTGAGTTCCGTAGCCAGCAGATCGATGACGACGTTGAGCTGCATGAGAACTGGGTCGAGGTGATGCGAATCGCCGACCAGGCACTCTTCCACGAGCTGCTGCACAACGTGCCGCGCTTCCAGAAAGAACTGGATGCCAGCATCAGTCCGCTACTTGATCGCCGCCTGCAGGATCTCGACGAGATCGAGCTCGCCATTCTGCGCATTGGTGCCTATGAGCTGTCCAAGCGCATGGATGTGCCGTATCGCGTGGCGATCAATGAAGGGGTCGAACTGGCCAAGACGTTTGGTGCCACCGATGGGCACAAATACGTCAACGGTATCCTCGACAAGCTGGCAGTCAGGCTGCGCAGTGCCGAGGTTACCCAGGCTCGCCTGCGCTGACATGCCGGGTGAATTCGAGCTGATTGCCCGCTACTTCCATCGCGATCTGTCCGCAGCGCCGGGTGTATTGTTGGGGCCGGGTGACGACTGTGCACTGCTCGCGCCCAGCGATGGCATGCAGCTGGCAGTCAGTGTCGATACCTCAGTGGCGGGTGTGCACTTTCCGCCAGATGCACCGGCGTCTGCCATCGGTCATCGGGCATTGGCGGTCAATCTGTCTGATCTCGCCGCCATGGGCGCCACGCCGCGTTGGGCGCTGTTGGCGCTGACACTGCCAGACGTCGATGAAGATTGGCTGCATGGATTTGCAGCCGGTTTCCACGCGCTGGCGGATCGACACGGCATTGCGCTGGTGGGTGGCGATGTCACGCGAGGGCCGCTTTCGATCACGATTACTGTGCATGGAGAGCTGCCTTTAGTGCTGAATGCTGCCAGTACCATTGATCGCGTGTCGCAGCCGATTCTACGTCGCGATGGCGCAAGTGAGGACGATCTTGTCGTCATCACGGGACAGCCGGGGCTGGCACATGCGGGACTGAAGGCATGGCAATCCGGTCAGCGTGACGTACTTGATCCTTGCCTTGCCGCCTACCTGCGTCCTGAACCGCGTATCGATGCCGGAATGGCGCTACGTGAGTTGGCGAGCGCCGCATTGGATGTCTCCGACGGCGTGATGGGGGATCTGTCACATATCTGTCGTGCGAGTCAGTTGTCGGCGGCTATCGAGTTGAATCAGCTGCCGCTGGCGCCTGAGTTGATCGCTGCACTGGGTGAGCAAGGTGCGCAGCAGGCGGTGCTCAATGGTGGCGATGACTATGAGTTGTTGCTGACGCTTCCTGAGGCCAATCTTGACGCTGCCAGAGCAGTATTGCGTGCCAGTCATCTGTCCTTGACGGTTATTGGCCGTATGCACACGACACAGGAAGAGGTTCATCGTGTGTCGTTGCTGAAGGCTGGTGTCGAGCAGATAGCGACAGGACAAAGCTGGCAGCATTTTCCGGCGAACACGACTGCGGAGGTGTCTTCATGAATCGTGCACCTGCCAGTGTATGGCGGCGGCCCGTCCACTTTCTAGCCTTCGGGTTAGGCAGCGGTACTGCACCCTTTGCGCCGGGTACCTTCGGGACACTCGCTGCGATTCCCTTTTACTGGATGATGGCCAGCCTCAGTCTATGGCCCTATCTTGCAATAGTGCTGGTGGCGTCCATTGTCGGTATCTGGATCTGTGATCGTACTTCCAAGGATCTCGGTGTCCACGATCACTCGGGTATCGTCTGGGATGAGTTTGTCGGTTACTGGATTACGATGGTGGCCGTACCGTTCTCATGGCAGGCTGCCTTGTGGGGCTTTGTCGTTTTCCGAGTCTTCGATATCTTGAAACCGTGGCCGATACGTTGGGCTGACCGACGTGTCGCCGGCGGATTCGGCATCATGCTGGATGATGTCTTCGCGGGCATCTTTGCCTGGTCGACGATGCACCTCTGGCTGTGGTTTCACTGATGACTCTGGTTTTGCCGACAGATTCATCGGCGTTGATGGCTTCATTACGCGACATATGACGCACTGCGTAGACGGTGCAATGCTTAAATAACGATACACAAGGGATAACAATGATGGGCAAGGGACTTGTAACTGCGGCAGTAGTCGTCGCGATCGGTGCTGCTGGTTATGTTGGTGGTGTGGCTTACTCCAGTCAGCGTTTTGACGAAGAAATGGCGCGCATGGTGGCGGAGCTCGACAAGAGTTCTGATATCAAGGCGAGCCGTACCGACGTTGAGAGCGGCTGGTTCGACTCTACCGGTCGCGTTGAGATGGAGCTGGCGACTGGCGCAGAGCAAGGCCCCGTGCGCATGGTACTGCCTTATGAAGCCGGTCACGGTCTGCTGTCTACCAGCATGAAGGGCAACGTCAAGCTGCTGCTGGGTAAGCCGGCGCGTGATGTGCTCTCTGATGTCGTCGGTGATGGCAAGGCGATCGCCTTTGAGGGCAGTGTCGATAACTTCAGCGGTGCCAGCGACACGACCCTGACACTACCGGCCTTTGAATGGCAGGATCCTGAGAGCGGCACGCGCTTTGATTTCAAGGGCGGCGAAATGACCGCTTCTCATGATGGTAGTGACACACCTGAGATCAAGGTGGAAGGCGAGATCACACCCTTTGACATCATGAATGATAAGGAAACGATCAGTGTCGGCACCTTGAGCCTGAATGGGCTTTATCGTGGTGCGGATAATGATTTCCGTCAGGATGACAACATTACGCTCGATACCCTGACTATCGACAATGGTATGGGTCAACCGCCAGTTGTCGCGACGGATATCAGCTACGCCGGTGAGACGCGCCTTGATCCGACGGAGCTGCGTTATCTGATGAAGCTGGCTGTCAAGGACGTGAGCGCAGGTGATCAGCAAATGGCCAGTGGCAAGTTGGCACTGTCGATTGACCGTCTGCAGGGGGCGGCTGTTTATGACCTCATCACCCAGCTGCAGGGACTGTTGGAAGAAGCTGGCAAGCCGTTTGAAGAGCTGAGTGAGAGTGAGCAGGTCGCCATGCTTGAGAAGGTTGAAGCGCCGCTGTTCACCATGCTGAGTACCTCTCCGCGCTTGACGCTTGAATCATTCGAAGCCAAGAGCCAGGTATTTGGGGTCGACATGAGTGGTGATGGCCAGCTGATCCTGGACGGAACAGACGCCACTGATTTGAGTGTTGCTGAGTTGCAGACCACACAAGGTCAGCAGGCATTCCTCAACCGCATGAGTGGGCGTTTCGAATTCCGCAATGTGCCGCCGATGCTTGCATTGATGGCAGGTCTCTCGCCGGAAGCGACTGACAAGAATGTTGTGCTGACCATTGAGGGTGACAAGCTGAGCGTCAATGGCACACCTATCTATTGAGTCTCTGCTGAGTTGGTCTTGAGGCTGCAGCAATGCTGTCGTCAGAACCTTTCAGCAAGCATGCTGTGTGATATCACGACGATGCCCGCCTCTTGGCGGGCATCGTCGTTTCCGCATCCCCAATTTATGGATGGACTTGATAAAGCATGCAGTTGGCCGCATTGCAGTCGTTAATCGCCTCAGCCGAGGCCCGGTTTCAAGAGGGTTGCATGTCACGTCACGAAAAGACTCCCGATCACGACGATATTCTCTCTGGCTTCGAAGATGATGGCCAGGCCGAGGAACATGACCAGCCGATGACTGGCGGCCTGGTGCCCAGTGGTGATCAGTTACCTGAGCGCCTCTATCTGCTGCCTATTCATAATCGTCCCTTCTTTCCCGCTCAAGTACAGCCGCTGGTCATCAACAAGCAGCGTTGGGCAGAGACCATGCAATTGGTCGGCAACACGCCGCATCACGCCGTGGGCCTCGTCTTTGTCGGCGATGTTGAAGTCGATGAGCTGGAGGTCGAAAGCTTCCCCGAAATTGGCTCGGCAGTCAGAGTGCACAAGCCTGAAGACGGCCAGGAGCAGGTACAGTTCATCGCCCAGGGATTGCGGCGTTTCCGTATCACGCGCTGGTTGTCGCGCAAGCCGCCGTATCTGGTGGAAGTGACCTATCCGCGTGAGGCGGTGGACACCGAAAGTGATGAGACACGTGCTTACGCGATGGCGATGATCAATGGCATCAAGGAATTGTTGCCGATCAATCCGCTCTACGGTGAGGAGCTCAAGCAGTATCTCAATCGCTTCAGTCCACATGAGCCGGGTCCGCTGACGGACTTCGCTGCTGCCATCACTTCCGCGAAAGGGGCGGAGCTACAAGAGGTACTGGAATCCCTACCGGTGATGGAGCGTATGCAGAAGGTGTTGCCACTGCTGCGCAAGGAGATTGAGGTCGCTCAATTACAGACCGAAATATCTCAGCAAGTGAACGCACAGATGGAGAAGCATCAGCGTGAGTTCTTCCTGCGCGAGCAGCTCAAGGTTATCCAACGCGAATTGGGCATCTCCAAGGATGATCGCGAGAACGATGTGGATACCTTCCGCGGTCGCCTCGAGGAATTGAAGGTGCCGGAGCGGGTGCAGTCGCGAATTGACGATGAACTCGACAAACTGTCGGTGCTGGAAACCGGCTCACCGGAATATGGTACGACGCGTAACTATCTCGATTGGTTGACCTCATTGCCGTGGGGCATTACCTCGACCGATCAGTTGAACCTGGCTCATGCGCGCACGGTGCTTAACCGTGATCACGATGGCCTGGAAGATGTTAAATCGCGGATTATTGAATTTCTTGCTGAAGGAACCTTCAAGGGCGACGTTGGCGGTTCTATTCTGCTGCTGGTCGGCCCGCCCGGGGTTGGCAAGACCTCCATTGGCCGATCCATCGCTCAAGCACTGGGTCGTGAGTTCTATCGCTTCTCGGTAGGGGGGATGCGTGATGAGTCCGAGATCAAAGGCCATCGTCGCACCTATGTCGGTGCCATGCCGGGCAAGCTGGTTCAAGCACTCAAGGAAGTGAAGGTCGAGAATCCCGTGATCATGCTTGATGAGATCGACAAGCTCGGTCAGTCCTTCCAGGGCGATCCAGCTTCGGCGTTGCTTGAGGTGCTTGATTCTGAGCAGAATGTCGACTTCCTCGATCATTATCTTGATGTCCGCCTGGATCTCTCCAAGGTGCTGTTCGTGTGTACTGCCAATACGCTAGATAGCATTCCCAGCCCTTTGCTGGATCGCATGGAACAGATCCGCCTCTCGGGTTATATCGCTGAAGAGAAGGTGGCGATTGCCAAGCATCACCTGTGGCCGAAACTGCTGACCCGCGACAACATCCCCAAGAAACGCATCAATCTTTCCGACGCAGCGCTGCGTCAGGTGATTGAAGGCTACGCCCGTGAGGCGGGGGTGCGTCAGCTGGAGAAACAGTTGCACCGCATCGTGCGCAAGGCCGCCGTCAAGTTGCTTGAGGAGGAGCTGGATACCGTCAAGGTGTCGGTCAAGAATCTTGAGGAATTTCTTGGTGCTCCGATATTCCGTAAAGAGAAGGTAATGGCGGGCGAAGGGGTGGTCACTGGTCTCGCCTGGACCAGTATGGGCGGTGCCACCTTGCCTATTGAAGCGACGCGAGTGCACGGTTTGACACGAGGCCTCAAGCTGACCGGCAAGTTGGGCGAAGTGATGCAGGAATCGGCCAATATCGCCTATTCTTATGCACTGGCTAATCTGGCGGCATACGATGCTGAGCCTGGTTTCTTCAATGAATCCTTCATCCATCTGCATGTCCCTGAAGGCGCCACACCGAAGGATGGCCCGAGTGCAGGCGTGACCATGACGACTGCCTTGATGTCACTGGCGAAGCATCAAGCGCCGCGCAAGGGACTGGCCATGACAGGCGAACTGACGCTGACGGGGCAGGTGCTGCCAGTCGGAGGAATACGCGAGAAGGTGATTGCTGCACGACGTAGCGATATCTTTGAACTGATTCTGCCGCAGGCCAATCAGCGCGACTATGACGAGCTGCCGGACTATCTGAAGGAAGGCATGACCGTGCACTTCGCCGCCCGCTATGCAGATGTCGCTCGGGTAGCCTTTGATACTGGTGCTTCCACCGGAATGCGTCACTGATCGGATATGCGAAGTGTCTCTCTGACGTCACGTAACTGCCCAGACACACAAACCCCGCCAAATGGCGGGGTTTGTGTGTCTGGGCGCGACAGGCATCATCAGCGGGAGCATGAGATGCGCCGAGCGAGGTCTCAGATGATTCAGATGTTTAAGTGCTTCAAGCTTCAGGGTTTGCTTGGACAGCTTAGACCGGATCTAGCTGTTCCAGTATCGCGGCATCGGCGGCATTGCGGCCGACGCTGGCGATGCCGTTATCGCGACCTGATTCTGACTTATACATCTGACTGCGACCAATTTGCTGACTGTTGGCTGCCAGCAGCGTGAAGTAGAAGCGTCCGTCCTTGGCGATTTCTTTCGTGAAGCGTTTCTCTTCAATGGCATTCTTGCGCACAGATTCCACCCCGTTCAGGCAGCCACGCTTGTCGGCATAGCCCTGGCTCTGGAGAATCTGCTCGCCGTTACCGGCCTTGAGGGCAAAGTAGAACTTGTTGTCCTTGCCACGCGTGATGACAAATTTTCCGGCCATGTGTGACTCCTGTTCCTTGTGGAATATATGGCGTCCCCGCGCCTGAAAGCATGTGCCTGCAGGAAAGAATTCGCTGTATAGAGCGTATCGCCACGACTTGATGCTGCAAGCGAGTGATTCAACGATCCTGGCCATCATTCTTGTGTTGCGTCATGAGCCACGCAGATTTCAGGTGTCATTGATGGCGCTCTCTGGTAGGCAAATAGGGGCGTGGCGTGACAGAATTGCTATCAGGTAGATCTCGCTTGGCCTTCGCGCCGCGAGTCACCACTGGACACCAGTCACTAGTGACTGACCAAAACAGAAGCCGCTCCCGTTGGGACAGTTCCTCCCTTTTCAGGAGAGCGGCCAAGCATTGACGAGGACACCATGCCAGAGTATCGCTCTCGTACTACCACCGCGGGTCGCAACATGGCCGGCGCTCGCGCCCTGTGGCGCGCCACCGGCATGAAGGATGACGACTTCCAGAAGCCGATCATCGCGGTGGCCAACTCCTTCACGCAGTTCGTGCCGGGCCACGTCCACCTCAAGGACATGGGCCAGCTGGTCGCGCGTGAAATCGAGAAAGCCGGCGGTGTTGCCAAGGAATTCAATACCATCGCAGTCGATGACGGTATCGCGATGGGTCACGATGGCATGCTGTATTCATTGCCATCGCGTGACCTGATCGCCGATAGCGTCGAGTACATGGTGAATGCTCACTGTGCCGATGCGTTGGTATGTATCTCCAACTGCGACAAGATCACGCCTGGAATGTTGATGGCTGCCATGCGCCTTAACGTGCCGGTCATCTTCGTTTCAGGTGGTCCGATGGAGGCCGGCAAGACCAAGCTTCTGGATCACGGTCTTGATCTGGTCGATGCCATGGTCATCGCGGCTGATGACAGTGTCGATGATGAAACCGTCGCCGAGATCGAACGCAGCGCCTGCCCGACCTGCGGCAGCTGTTCTGGCATGTTCACGGCCAACTCCATGAACTGTCTGATGGAAGCGCTGGGTCTGGCATTGCCGGGTAACGGTACTGTGCTTGCGACCCACTCTGATCGTCGTCGCCTGTTCGAGAATGCAGGCCACCGTATCGTTGAGCTGGCGCGTCGCTATTACGAAGGTAATGAAGCGCATCTGTTGCCACGCGCGATTGGTTCGCGGGCCGCCTTCACCAACGCGATGACGCTGGATATCGCGATGGGTGGCTCCACCAACACCATTCTGCACCTGCTGGCAGCAGCGCAGGAGGCAGAGATCGACTTCACGCTGTCTGATATCGATCAGCTGTCACACAAAGTGCCACAGATGTGCAAGGTCGCGCCCAATACGCAGAAGTACCACATTGAGGACGTCCATCGTGCCGGCGGCATCATGGGCATTCTCGGTGAGCTGGATCGTGCCGGTGTCATTGATACCTCGGTACCGACGGTCTATGGCGATTCACTCTCTGCTGCACTCGAAGAGTGGGACATCATGCGCTCGCCTACCGATGCGGTGATCGAATTTTATCGGGCAGGTCCTGGTGGTATTCCGACCCAGACGGCCTTCTCCCAGAGTGCGCGTTGGCCGAGTCTGGATGGTGATCGTGCCAATGGTTGTATCCGTGACTATGCGCACTGCTTCTCTACCGAAGGCGGCTTGGCTGTGCTTTACGGTAACATCGCGCTGGATGGTTGTGTGGTGAAGACCGCCGGTGTCGATGACTCGATTCTAGTCTTCGAGGGAAGCGCCTATGTGTGTGAATCTCAGGATCAAGCGGTGGAAGACGTCCTGGCCGACAAGGTCAAGGAAGGCGATGTCGTGATCATTCGTTATGAAGGTCCGAAGGGCGGCCCGGGCATGCAGGAAATGCTCTATCCGACGTCCTATCTCAAGTCCAAGGGACTGGGCAAGGCCTGTGCGCTGCTGACTGACGGTCGCTTCTCGGGCGGTACCTCGGGTCTTTCCATCGGCCATGCGTCTCCGGAAGCTGCGGCGGGTGGTGCCATCGGTCTGGTCGAGCATGGCGATACCATCCTGATCGATATTCCGAATCGCACCATCAACGTGCAACTGTCTGATGCAGAGCTGCATGCCCGTCGCGAAGCGATGGAAGCGCGTGGCAAGGATGCCTGGAAGCCAAGTATCCAGCGTAACCGTCGTGTCTCTGCGGCGCTCAAGGCCTATGCATTGCTGGCGACCTCTGCCGATAAAGGTGCAGTGCGCGATCTGAGCAAGCTGGACTGATTCGAGAACGCTGAATCAGCAGAGCAAGCAGCATGCATACTGACAACGGCCACCCTCAGGGGTGGCCGTTGCTGTTACTGCGAAGTCGTGAAGACGCTACCTACCGTCACTCGCATGCTGGCTGCTGTAGTCCGTATGTCGGTTACGAGCAGCCTGAAGCGAGCTATCTCAGCGCTAGTGGCTAGGCTTAGGCGGCTTCAGCCAGCACAAGAGCTGGTTGTTCTTCGGAGTCGAGTGCTTCCAGCGCCAACTCGATGGTGAACCAGTTATCGTCCACCCAGAGTTCCAACGCCTCATTGCTCATACACATCGTCAAGTCTCCCCAAGAGTATTGGCAAACCAGTGAGTGTGATGGTGCACTGCTGATCAGCAGCAAGCATTAGTATGGCGTGTTATAGGAAGCAGCGAGGGAGGATTGCACGATGACTTGATGTCAGCGTGTAGAGATAGCGAAAGCAGGACATCACCCATGGTTATTTTTTCATGGGTGATGTCCTGCTTTTTTTCGTGTTTTTCCTGAGATCAAGTAGAAGGAGTTAGCGCTTGGTGAATGAGCGAATCAGGCTGCGAATCAATGAGCGCCCCAGTTGAGAGCCTAGCGCGCGCATGACCGATTTGATCAGTGTCTCTAGCGCTCCCTGGCGTTTGCGCCCGCCAGAACTTGATGATTTGGAACGTGAGGAGTCTGGGTACGATGGCGGGGCATGCGATGTAACGGGACCTGGCACAGCGGTCGATGCATCCGTGTGGGCTGCGTCGCTGGTAGAAGAGCCTGCTGCCTCAGGCATGGGTGAGGTCGTTGTCTTGATGGCTGCGGCCTGTGAAGTCAGGCGTGCTTCGAGGCGCTCATGAGCAGAGTCACGGTCGATCCGCTCGTCATAGCGTCCAGTCAGCGAAGAACTGGCTAAAACCTCTGTCCGTTCGGTGTCGGTCAATGGACCTATCCGTCCGCGTGGTGGCGCGATCAACGTGCGCTCTACCTGCGTCGGTACACCCTTGTTATCCAATACTGAGACTAACGCTTCACCGACGCCCAGCTCGGTAATCACCTGTGCGGTGTCGAGTGCGGGGTTCGGACGGAAAGTGTCAGCCGCTGTCTTGACGGCTTTTTGATCACGTGGAGTAAAGGCACGCAGTGCGTGCTGGATGCGATTACCCAGCTGGCCGAGTACATCATCGGGAATATCTGCCGGTGACTGGGTCACGAAGTAGACACCGACACCCTTGGAGCGAATCAGACGCACCGTCTGTTCGAGTCGCTCCAATAGCGCCTTGGGCGCTGCATCAAAGAGCAAATGCGCCTCATCGAAGAAGAATACTAATACTGGCTTCTCGGCATCGCCGCGTTCCGGTAGGACGCGAAATAGCGTCGACAGGAACCACAACAGGAAGGTCGTATAAAGGCGCGGGCTCTGCATAAGCTCACGTCCGTCGAGTAGATTGATGAAGCCGCGCGTGTGCTCACCTTTTCCCACGGTCGCCAGCATGTCATTGATATCGAGAGCGGGCTCGGCGAAGAAACGCTCGCCGCCCTGAGTGGCCAGTACATGCACGCGTCTCAGCATGGCCCCCAGACTTTGTGGGCTGACGCGGCCATAGCGCTCCTCGAAGCTGTCGCGCTCACGCTCGATGTGCTTGAGCAGGCTGATGAGATCCTTGAGGTCGATCAGCTCGAGTCCTTCGCGTTCGGCATGATCAAATGCGAGATGCATCAATCCACCTTGCGTCTCGTTGAGCTCTAGTAGCGACGACATGAGATCCGGGCCCATGGAAGCCACGCTGGCGCGTACGGCATGGCCACTCTCGCCGTAAAGATCCCACAATCGGACGGGAGAGGCCTGTGGCTGCCAATCATTGATACCAAGGCTCGCGAGTCGTTCATCGACACGAGGATGTGGTGTACCTGCGACTGCAATTCCGGAAAGGTCGCCTTTCACATCCGCTGTGAAAACAGGCACTCCCATGCGCGAGAATCCTTCGGCTAGCACTTGCAGGGTGACTGTCTTGCCAGTGCCGGTAGCGCCTGCGACCAGGCCATGACGATTGGCGAGTCGGCCTGCAAGCGTGACGTGACCTTGCGGGCCTTGCCCTGCAAGACCACCGATAAGGACCTCATTCATGTTGCTCTCCTGCCATTTTGAGTATTGAGTCTTGCAGGGGGAAAGACCTGCTGCCGCTTTGCGTTAGTATCTTATTGTTACAATATGTTTTTTTGGGTAAAATAACGCAAGCGAATTTTCGTTAGATGACGATCACTTCTCCGTTATTCAGATGCTCGCACGCAAGGAACGCCGCGTGATTCACCATTGCTTGCGCTGGATAAACGCGCCTGCTCTGTGTCATTTGTGTATAGGTATTCTTGCGTTCCATGAAGAATTTTCAAAGCGATCGCTTGAAAGTCTCTGTCGATGGTTCCATATCTTTAAGCACAAGCGCAGCGAAGATCGAGGTGAGTTAGCAGAAATGAGTGTTGCCAAGCCTACCGATGTACGGTGAAGATATAACTTCGGTAGTGCTTTTTCCGCTACTACGTTTTGATCTTAACTGCTACTGAATCACGAAAAGGTGCAGGCGATGTATTGCCTGACTTTATCTGAGCCGGTTCCTGACTGACAAAAGTACGTCAGTGTTGGAGAGACCCAAGCTCATCATCAACAGCCGGGTAGAGTATCTACCGGCCTGTTGTACTAGACCGCAACTGGAGAATGGATCATGAAGAAGCTAACGACTGTATTGCTGGCGACTGCACTGACGCTACCGGCTGCTGCGGCCTATGCCGAACACCATGAGTCCAGCAACACTGGCTCTGCCAACACCGAAGCTCATTCCACCATGGTAGAGGGAGGAGCTGCTGCTGGTCACGAAGGTGGCAAGGTGAAAGACGATACTCAGATGAACACTGATAGCGGTTCTGCCAACACCAAAGAAGATTCCATGATGGTGAAAGGTAATTCTGCGGAGTCAGAGTCTGCCAAGCATGGCAAGGTGATGGATAAAGATGAGGACCACATGGGTGTCAGCCCGGAGTCTGGCTCTGCCAACACCGATGATGGCAGTATGAAAACGCAGTAAATCCCTCCCTCGGGAAGGTTTGTCTGTAAAGATGATCGGTAGGGCTGGGTAATGGCATGAGTTGCCAGTACAACTCGGTTTTCTAGCTCTACAGTGAAACGCCAGCTCTCCGCATTGCGGGGAGCTGGCGTTTTGGTCTGTAGAATGTGCAGAGACAGGCGGCTTCGCATCAGCGATCAACGCCAGCGTTACCACCAACGCGGACTGTGGGTTTCTTCGCCGGCCAGGAGTCGCTCGCGAGCCATGAATAGCGCAGCGATTGCACGTGCTTCATGGAAGTCCTCGCGCGCCAGCAGGGCGGGCAGTTCATCGAGGCGATGGCGCTCGACGATCAGCGGCTCCGGCTCATCTCCCGGTAGGCGCTTTTCATATAGATCACGCGCCAGCATCACGTTCATGCGGTGATCCATGTAGTTGGGCGCAAGGCTGAGTTCGGCCAATGGCTCGATGTCGTGCGCACCATATCCACATTCTTCCATCAGTTCACGATTGGCTGCCGTGACGGGATCTTCACCCGGGTCGATCAAGCCTTTGGGGAGCGTCAGCACGTACTGCTCGGGGCCAGCAGCATACTCACGTATCAGCAGTACGTGGTCCGGGTCTGGCATGGCGACGATCATCACTGCGCCGTGACCGCCGCTCTTGAGGCGCTCGAAGCTACGCGTAGCACCGTTGGAGAAGGTCAGTTCCAGTGCTTCGACGGCAAATAGACGTGAGCGTGCAACTTCTCGCCGCGAATCAATACGGGGTGGAATCATGTCACTGGCAGCAAACGGGTCATCGCCCGTCAAGCCATTGGAGCGCGAAGCATCGTCCATCGTGAGTCCTCGAGTAATAAAGAAATGCTGACATTACTGTCTATCGTGGCAGGCCTCCGAGGGTGGAGCAATCGCTGTTCCACTGAAAATGAGGCGCTTTTCCTGAGACGGGAAGATCATGTCTTTTGATCAGGTTGGCACGCAAGCTCTGGCTGGTGCGTAGCGCCTGTGTGGGCACGGTAACGATGCTCTCCAGACATGCGCAGGCACATGCCATGCTTTACACTATGAGCCCCCATTTCCCCTCCGGCTGACTGACACTGATGATTGACTGGAACACTATCGATACCGTGCTGCTCGACATGGACGGCACGCTGCTCGATCTGCACTTCGACAGCCATTTCTGGCTGGAGCACCTACCGCGTCGCTATTGTGAACTGCACCGTCTCGATGCTGCGCTGCAGGCCGATCTCAAGGCGCGGATCATCGGAGAATCCGGCACACTCAACTGGTACAGTCTGGAGTACTGGAGTCGGGAGCTTGAGCTGGATGTGGTGGCGCTCAAGCGAGAAGTGCAGCATCTCATCGGTTATCGCCATGAGGCCGAAGCCTTCCTCGCCTGGCTGAGGGATCAACCCCAGCGCGTAGTGCTGGCGACCAATGCCGATCGTCACGGTATCGAGCTCAAGTTCGGGCTGACCGGTATGGGTGAGTATTTTGATGCGGTGGTGTCGTCAGCGGACCTTGGCCACGCCAAGGAAGAGCAGGCTTTCTGGCACAAGCTCAACGAGATCGAGCCTTTTGATCCAGCGCGCACCTTGTTCATCGATGACAACCCTCAGGTGCTGAACAGCGCCCATACTTACGGTATTGCGCATCTGTTGGGTGTGCGTCAGCCGGATTCCAAACAACCGCCACGTGATTTCGAGCGTGTGCACGGCCTTGATGGCTTTGCAGTATTGACGGCTGGTGGCGGCATCGAGAAAACGCTGGGCGGAGATAACAAGGAGAACGGATGAGCGAGCAGGTACGCATTGACAAGTGGCTGTGGGCTGCCCGTTTCTTCAAGACACGAGGACTGGCCAAGAAGGCCATCGAAGGGGGCAAGATCCACTATAACGGCGGGCGGGTGAAGACGTCGAAGATGGTCGAGATTGGCGCTCTTGTCGAGGTTCCACAGGGCTGGGATCGCCTCGTTGTCGAAGTGCTGACGCTGAGCGATCAGCGCCGCGGCGCATCGGAAGCGCAGAAGCTTTATCAGGAGACGGAAGATTCTCGTGTTCGTCGAGAGCGTGAGGCGGAAACGCGGCGTCTCGGTAATCAGGGCATGAGTCCGCCGCCGGGGCGTCCTGACAAGAAGCAGCGCCGCAGCATTCACCGCTTCCAGCGCCAGGATGCCGACAGCTAGTTTGGCACCGTTGGATAGATGGCAGGCACTAGTGCGGTTGTAATACGTCCACTTCCCCCAATTTCATTGCGATGTGTCTGACCTCTCAGCTCTTTGATGGGTCAGGCATACGTCGTTGCCGGTAGAGATTGAGCATCGTTACTCGTCGTTACTGACGGCTGATGGTAACTGGCTCGAGGACCCCTTTATGAGTGATAACGATATGCAAGACACCGACATGCAAGATACCGAGCAAGATGCCGACACTCAGGTTGACGTGCCCGTTTTTGATCAGATTCAGCGCTTTCTGTTTGATGCGACCAACGTGCGCGGTGAAATCGTCGCGCTCGACAAGGCCTATGCCGAAGTGCTGGACCGCCACTCTTATCCGCAGGCGATCTCTCGCCAGCTGGGTGAGATGCTGGCGGCCGCGGCGCTGCTGACTGAAACGATCAAGCTGGATGGCACCCTCACGCTAGAAGTGCGTGGCAATGGCGTGGTGCGCCAGCTGATGGCCGAGTCCAATCCGGGTGGCGAGCTGCGTGCCATCGCGCGTCTCAGCGATGAAGCCGTGCTGCCGACAGACGAAGCGTCGCTGATGGAATTGATTGGTCAGGGCCAGATTGTCATTACGCTGGACCCGCGTGACGGCAAGCGTTACCAAGGCATCGTGGCGATTGATCAAGACAATCTTGCTGGCTGTCTGGAAAGCTATTTCAGCCAGTCCGAGCAGCTGCCGACGCGCCTGTGGCTAATGGCGGACGGTCATCGTGCCGGTGGCGTGATGCTGCAGCAGCTGCCCAATGATGCCTCCAATCAAGACCCGGATGCCTGGGAGCGTGTGACACATCTGGCCGAGACGCTCAAGGCAGAAGAGCTGCTGACGCTCGATCAGCAGGATGTACTGCATCGCCTGTATCACGAAGAAACGGTGCGTATCTTTGACCCCAAGGCACTACGCTTCGGCTGCACTTGCTCTCGTGAGCGTCTGGGTGCCGCGTTGCACAGCATTCAGGCTGAAGAGCTGCGCCAGATTGTCGCAGACCAGGGTGAGCTATCGACTCAGTGCCACTTCTGTCACACCCGGTATTCGTTCAGTGCCGCCGAAATCGAGTCCATCATCGAAGACCCCGACGCCGGTAGTCCGGTCGTTCACTGAAGGGGAGGTGGCAGGCATTGAGGATAAAGGCTCAAGCGGGCGCGGATGCAGTGATTTGTCTGACATTTCCTCGTGAAGGATGAGATGGCCCCTGCGAGAAAGTGTTGCATCAATGGGCGTTTCCGCTTGAGTGCCTTTTTGCGATAATGCCTTGCCAGCACAGGGCCGGATGCTCTGTGAGTGGTGACATGGCGCTGAGCCATGCCGGATTCGAGCAGCAGCAGTCGGTACATAAAATAAGCCTGCGGCATGTACTGCAGGCACCTGGCTTCAGCCATCAAGAGAGAGGGCGGCCCTGAGCCGCGGAGACGCGAATGAGCAAGCATCAAGATAGTGCGGTGACCACTCACACCAATCTCAGCAGCGCCGAGTTGATCGAACTGGCGGTAGCCCGCAGTGAAGGTCGTTTGGCCAACAATGGCGCACTGGTCGTCGAGACAGGCGAGCGCAGTGGCCGCTCGCCGAATGATCGCTTCATCGTCGATGAGCCGTCCACGTCTGACGCCATCGACTGGGGCAACGTCAATCGTCCGTTCAATCCAGAGCGTTTCGATGCACTCTGGGAGCGAGTCGAGGACTATCTCGGCGAGCGCACTAGCTTCGTCTCCGAGCTGCATGTCGGTGCAGATCTTGAGCACTACCTGCCTATCCGCGTGACCACCGAGACCGCTTGGCACAATCTGTTTGCACGCACCATGTTCGTGCGCCCGGACAGCTTCAACGCCAAGGACAAGAGCGAGTGGACCATCCTCAACGCCCCGCATTTCGTCTGTGAACCGGAGCGTGATGGCAGCAACTCTGACGGTATCGTACTGATCAACTTCGCGCGCCGTCGCGTACTGCTGGCCGGCATGCGTTACGCCGGCGAGATGAAGAAAGCCATGTTCTCGGTACAGAACTTCCTGCTGCCGGAAAAAGATGTGCTGCCGATGCACTGCTCTGCCAACGTCGGTGACGACGGCGAGACGACGCTGTTCTTCGGTCTGTCAGGTACTGGCAAGACCACGCTGTCCGCTGACCCGTCGCGTTACCTGATCGGTGATGACGAGCATGGCTGGGGCGAAGGGACTGTCTTCAACATCGAAGGCGGCTGCTACGCCAAGTGCATTGATCTCTCCCAGGAAAACGAGCCCGTCATCTGGGACGCGATCAAGTTCGGTGCCGTGCTTGAAAATGTGGTGCTGGATGACCGTCGTGGTGCTGATTACGGCGATGACCGTCTGAGTCAGAACTCGCGTGCCGCCTATCCGCTTGAGCACATCGAGAAGCGTGTGCCGGAAAACCGCGCTGGCGAGCCGAATGCCATCGTCTTCCTGACATGTGACATGTCTGGCGTGTTGCCGCCGGTTTCCGTGCTGAGCAAGCAGGCAGCGGCGTATCACTTCCTGTCTGGTTACACAGCCAAGGTCGGCTCTACCGAGATGGGCTCTACCTCTAGCCTTGAAGCAACCTTCTCCACCTGCTTCGGCGCACCGTTCTTCCCGCGTCCGGCACGTGAGTACGCGGACCTGTTGATCAAGCGTATCGAGGCGTTCAGTTCACGCGTCTATCTGGTTAACACCGGCTGGACCGGTGGCTCCTATGGCGAAGGCGGCTCGCGCTTCTCCATCCCGACCACACGCAGCATCATCAGCGCGATCCAGAATGGCTCACTGGCGGATATCGAGACCCGTCACATTGACGTGCTGAATCTCGATGTACCGGTGCGTGTGCCGGGCGTTGATTCCAAGCTGCTCGATCCGCGTGATACCTGGCAGGACCGCACGGCCTATGACGGCAAGGCACGTGATCTGTCAGCCAAGTTCGTCGAGAACTTCAAGAAGTTTGCGGGTGTGGATGCTTCTATCGTTGCCGCAGGCCCGACACTGGTCTGATGCGCACATGATATGCGTGTAGCAACAGCGTCACTTGAATGAAAACGCCCCGTCCGGGTTTCCCGGACGGGGCGTTTTAGTGTGCATGGCGCAGATATTTGCCGCTGATGCTCTCAAGGACTACCCCCGACGGCTAGTGAGCGGCTAGCCGGTGAATCGAGTGCATCATCCGCTGAGCGCTGTTTTTCAGTGGTGTGAGCGTCTTCAACAACAAAGGGGGCAGGCGCTTGATACCACCAGCGAGTGGTCCAGGCACGCATGACGCGCTCTGGATACCAAGTCTTGCCTAAGCTGCCGTTATAGCGCGCGAGCGCGTCGGTAATATCGCCTTTCTCACGCTTTAGGTAGTGGGCGAGTATCGTCGCTCCGTAGCGCAGACTGGTGTCCTGATCGAGTAGATTGTCGCTCGGCTCGCCAATCTCACGCTTCCAGAACGGCATTACCTGCATCAGGCCGCGTGCACCAGCGTGAGACACTGCGACAGGTCGAAAGGCGCTCTCCACCTGGATGACGGCCAGAATCAGCTCAGGTGCAAGTCCAGTACGTGTCGCTTCGCGGCGTACCTTACGTAGCAGGTCGATACGCGCTGCGCGGTCTGGCATGTAGCGCTCAAGACGCTGTTGCATGCTGAGCACCCAGTGCAGGGTATCGATGGGATCTTCGTAGCCTTCTGGCTCCTCCAGCGCCTCACGCAGACTGTCACGCAGTGCGGGTGAAAGCCCCTCTTCGGGAATCGCGGCCGCCGCGCGTGCCGGCCCACTGAGCAGCGTGCCCGCCAGGCAAGCCACTAGCAGCAAGAGAGCCCCCAGTGCAGTGCGCAGCCTGCGTTGCCATGCGACCCTGGGCGCAGCATGGTGGCCTCCGTCAGTACCCTGCGCTGAGGGAGTGTCAGCACGACGCTGCTGAAGTGTGGAGTGAGGCGAACGAGGTAAAGTGTCCGCCGCAGTCGTTGATGAGGTCATGCGCAGTCCCTGCGTGTATGTCAGTGCCATATTATGCCGCTTCCGTGGCGTTGACGTTAATGACTCGGCTTGCACTATTGAGGGTTTTGAATAGTGTGCTTCAAATGAATGACATGTGAGCCCTCAACGACGACAGCCCGCCTCCGACGAAGGAGGCGGGCTGTCTTTACGACCGTCATGAACCTGCTGACAGTCATTCGTCTTCTTGTGAGCAGAAATCCGAACAGAGACGTTAGAGGGTGCTGCGTTCGACCAGGAATTCCATCAATGTATCGACGGGGATCATGGTCGCTTCAGCATCACGACGGCCCTTGTACTCGTACTCGCCGTTATCGAGGCCACGGTCGCCGATCACTAGACGATGCGGAATGCCCAGCAGCTCGCCATCGGCGAACTTGTTGCCCGGGCGCAGATCACGGTCATCCAGCAACACGTCGTAACCCGCAGCGGTCAGCTCCTGGTAGATACGCTCGGCAGTCTCACTGACGCGCACGGACTTGTGAGCGTTCATCGGCACGATAGCGACCTGGAACGGTGCGATGGCTTCCGGCAGTACGATGCCGCCCTTGTCATTACCTTGTTCGATGGCGGCCGCCACCACACGCGTCACGCCGATACCATAGCAACCCATGGAGAGCGGCTGTGCCTTGCCATTCTCGTCGAGCACGGTGGCATTCATGGCTTCGGAGTACTTGGTGCCAAGCTGGAAGATATGACCCACCTCGATACCCCGTGCGATGTCGATGACACCCTGGCCATCCGGCGACGGATCGCCAGCCACGACATTACGGATGTCGGCGATTTCCGGTAGCGGTAGATCACGCTCCCAGTTCAGGCCGAAGTGGTGCTTGCCTTCGATATTGGCGCCAGCACCGAAGTCGCTCATCAGTGCGACACTGCGATCGATGATGATCGGCATCTTGAGGCCAACCGGGCCGAGAGAGCCGAAGCCTGCGCCAACGGCGGCGCGCACTTCTTCATCACTGGCCATGGTTAGTGGTGCGGCCACCTGCGGCAGGTGCTCGGCCTTGATCTCGTTCAGCTCGTGATCGCCACGCACCATCAGCGCGATCAACCCACCTTCGACGCCTTCGGCAGCCTTGACGATCAACGTCTTGACAGTCTTCACGATATCCAGGCCATGTTGCTCGACCAGTGCAGCGATGGTCTTGGCGTTGGGAGTATCGACCAGCGTCATCTCTTGTGTGGCAGCCGCGCGCTCAGGTGTTTCATCCAGCGGTGCTGGCAGTGCAGCACATTTCTCGATGTTGGCCGCGAAATCGGAGCCAGTAGAGAAGGCGATGGCATCTTCGCCAGAGTCGGCAAGCACGTGGAACTCGTGAGAGCCTTCGCCGCCGATGGAGCCGTTATCAGCGATGACGGGGCGGAAGTCGAGGCCCAGGCGTGTGAAGATACGCACGTAGGTGTCGTACATCACCTGGTAGGTCTCTTTCAGGGACGCTTCGCCGAGGTGGAAGGAGTAGGCATCCTTCATGATGAACTCACGCGAGCGCATCACACCGAAGCGCGGACGAATCTCGTCACGGAACTTGGTCTGGATCTGATAGAAATTGGCCGGCAGCTGCTTGTAGCTGTTCAATTCACGGCGCGCGAGATCGGTGACGACTTCTTCGTGAGTCGGGCCGACACAGTAATCACGCTGATGACGATCAACGACACGCAGCAATTCCGGTCCATACTGTTCCCAGCGGCCGGATTCCTGCCACAGCTCGGCGGGTTGGACGGCGGGCATCAATATTTCTTGAGCACCGGAGCGGTCCATTTCTTCACGGACAATGCGCTCGACCTTGCGCAGCGTGCGCAGGCCCAGCGGCATCCAGGTATAGAGGCCGGAGGTCAGGCGACGAATGAAGCCGGCACGCAGCATCAGCTGGTGGCTGACGACTTCGGCGTCGGACGGGGTTTCCTTGAGAGTGGAAATCAGCAGTTGACTGGCACGCATGGGCTCAGCGATCCCTCGACTTGTCGCTTTGATCGGTACGCTCCGCCGCGGCGGAACATGAACAGGCAGGGCTTCGGCGCGCCTTGTGAAGACGTATTGGCGAAGCAGACTGAGGCGCATTGTACTGCCGCGAGCCTTTAAGGGGCAAAGTGCGGTGTCAGGTAACCACAAAAGTCGCCTATCAATAATGGTGAAAGGCGCAAAAGCTAAGGGTGTTACGCGTATTACCTACGGCGCGATTCAGCGCACCGGCTGGATGGAAATGGATCAGGAGAATCACTCATGCAGTCATTCGGGAACCGCGAGGGACGCGCGGCACTTTCTCATGACGAGCACGTGCAGGGCAGTGACGAGCGGGACGGTGCTAGGCGGCATAAGCGGACTGGACGATGGTTGACGTGGCTGATCTGCGTCGGATTAGGCGCGGTGTTGATGATTGCGCTGGCGCTGGTCAGCCATTCCCTGGTGAAGCCCTTCGTGGATGAAGGGGTGCACTTTGCCCAGATTCGCCAATTTCTGGAAGGCGATTGGAGCCAGCATCCCAAACTGACCACGCTGACGCTCTATCACGCCACCTTGGCTGTGGTGTTGATAGGCGTGCAGACACTAGGTGAGTGGTTGCATCTGCCACTGGCGGCAGCACTGCCAGATGGGCGTTGGCCAGGCATGCCTTCCGTCGACTGGGCGCGTGGCATATCCCTGGTGGGCTTCATGTTGCTGGCGTTATTGGTCTGGCGTCTATTGCCGAGCACTTATCAGCGGCTGGATCATGCATTGCCTCTTCCCCAGGCACGCCATGAGGCGAGTCGGCAATGCTGGCAATGGATATGGCTACCGATCATCTTTCCGTATCTGGCGTTGGTCTATACCGATCCGTGGATCATCACGTTGGTCGCCCTGCAGCTGGTAATGCTGGTGCTACAGCGCAGAATCATGTTGCTGGTATTGATATTCGCCGGGTTGGGGCTACGTCAGGACAGCATCGTGCTGCTGGGGCTGTGGGGTGGCCTGCTGCTGTTTTTAACTCATCAGCAAGCATGGCAGGCAGCCTTGAGTGATGACGGCTGTGGGGCCTTTCACTCGCCGCTGAGGAGATTGGCGACCTGGTGGTCCCTGACTCAGCGTTGGTGGTGGGTGGCATTGATCCCCGTGCTCACCTTCCTGGTCTTCCTTGAGTGGAATGGTGGCATCGCGATGGGCGATACCTCACGACATCAGGCGGGCTGGCATACCGGAAATGTCGGCTATTACCTGAGTGTGATCGGCATGGTCTTCCTGCCGCTATGGCTGGCAGATCTGCCCCGTCAGTGGCGGCTGGTATGTCAGCGTCCATGGTGCCTCGTGGCTTTGCTGGGCATGACACTGATACTCGCCACCACCTACGGCGTGACTCATGACTATAACTTCCAGCTCTGGACCATCCGCAATCGCTGGCTATTGTGGCTGAGAGATCATCCTGCGGGGCTGTGGGTCACCATGTTGCTGTGCTCAAGTGTGGCGCTATGGTGGGTGCGCGCACCGCTCAGATTGGGACACGGCGGGCTGCTGCTGCTCATGCTTGCGTTGATGATCTGCTCACGAGAATTGATCGAGACACGCTACATGCTGCCGCTCATTACCGTGTTTCAGTTATTGCGTGTACCAGAACGCCCCGCAGTAGAACGAGCGATGACGTTATGGGCAATGGCGATGGGAGCGATGCTACTGGCGGGATTGGTGCTGATACGTACCCTGCCATGAGCGACAGGGCAGTTTGGCGAGGTGATCGAGAGCGATGTTGCAGTGTGGCTAATGAGTCGACTTTTCCGCTGCCGCAGGTTTGCCCGATGGAGCGCCTTTACGTGGCAACTCTGCTACCCAGGCATAGGCCGCTTCTCGCTCAGCGGGTGAGAAGTGCTTTACCTCCATCGAGCGGACCAAATGCTTGCTGAACTCGGTGACATGTCGTAGCCAGTCGGCTTTGCTGATGATGGCTTCACGCTCAAAATCACCGAGATGGCGCAGTGCATAGCCGATATCGTTGAGAAGAGCGGCGGGAGTGATAAGCCCGAAGCGTTCGATTTCCACCAGTAGCGAGATGCGACCATGACGCGCGAGCCGCTCATCACATTCCTTGATCACGGGCGTCAGCGAGGCCTGATCAATATTACCTTCCAAACGGAGTGCCACGACGTGATCAGCGGGACTCTTGAGCAGTGTCAGCATGGATGGGCTCCTACTCCTGATAAATGGGACAGCGATAGCGCATCGCTACCCCTTCAGTGTAGTCGTCTGTCGCGCTGACAGTTGGTCGGCTCTGGCAAGTCGGTCATAACAAGATGCTGACTGCGCGTTATTCGCAGCGTGAAGGACGTAGCCCGTACCACAGTGGTAGTGCGACCAGTAGCTACCGCCCAGAATATTGCCGATACCGGCGGGGATGATGCTCCAACGCATGGCGTCCCACCAGCCCGGACCGGCACCTGTCGGCATGATCATCGAGAAGTAAGCCATATTGGCTGGGCTATGTTGGAAGTTACCGGCCACGAACAGGCTGACCGCCAGAAAGATAGGCACGAACTTGTCGATGATGGTGCGGCCCATCACGGCCAGGAAGGCAGCCATGCCGACCATCCAATTGCCGAGCATTCCTGACAGCACCAGCGAGAACCAGCCTTCGGCGCCCCCTACTTGTTGATAGTGCATCTTCTTGGCCACCACGCTGCTCAGGAGCTCATAGTGTTCCGGCGAATAGACCTGCGCGAGGGAGACGACCCAGCCGGTCAGCATGGTACCGATCAGGTTGCCCACCCATGCCAGTACCCAGAACTTGATTCCGCGCCGTAGCATGTCGGTCCGCGAACAATTGAGTGCACTGACCGGCAGGAGGACATTGGCTTCAGTAAAGAGGGCCGCTCCGGTCAGAATGACCAAGAAGAAGCCAACCGAGAACCCGAGCCCCTGCAAGAGAAGCTGCAGTCCGTGAGTTTCGACGCCGGTCGAGAGCAGTATCGAGAACAATGCACCCATGGTGATGAAGCGCCGCCGAGTATGGCCAGCACCAGGATCCGAGGGGCAGAGAGAGTATGAATGTGCTCGCATGCTTCCTTGCATATCTCCTGGGCGACATCGTGTGATGCGATGAATTGCGCGGGGGGACGTTGTGAGGAAGGGGGCATGTAGCTTTTCTCTCTATTCTCGTGAGTGGTGCGTGGAAGGTCTTTCTAGAAGAGCACATGTTGGGGCAGAGGAAAGGAATTTAAATGAAAGGTTTATGGCAAGCGTGTTGGTGCAGGTTGGTTGATAAATTTTGTATATAAAAAAAGCGCCGCTCCATCGTGAGATGAGGCGGCGCTCTTGAATCTGGGTGCTGCTCGATTTGGTGCTCTCGATATTGACACTATCTGGTGCGGCCAGCCGGACTCGAACCGGCACGCCCGAAGGCAGGAGATTTTAAGTCTCCGGTGTCTACCGATTCCACCATGGCCGCGCAGACTGGCGCATAACTTATCATATTTCAGATCAAGGTCAACTTTAATGCGCAGAAAGCACAGGCTAACTGGTTGTTCTGCAATATATTTGACGCTTGGCAGAATACGATTGAATAACATTGGGCACGACGAAACATCAGCAATCAAGCGGATGGAGTGGTGTGGATAAGTGAAAGATATCCAAAAGGATGAAGTGCAGTAATTTAGAAGAACAAATGGAATGAATCTATAGAGCAGTGGGAAATTGACGACCCATGAAGGAAGGGTGTCTATGCCATTCCAGAGCGAAACAGAGGATGTTTCGTTATCTGAAATGGAGGCTGGAGTCGGAATCGAACCGGCGTACACGGAGTTGCAGTCCGCTGCATGACCACTCTGCCATCCAGCCTCAATGATCATGATGACAGGCTGTGCTGCCGTCTGATCCGAGGAGTTTCTACTGATACTGCGTAGAAACATGAGTCGTGAAATAGTGAATGAATCGAGATCAACTAGAGCTTCTGGCTGATCTTGCTACATTACCTGTTTCACTGGAGCGGGAAACGAGATTCGAACTCGCGACCCCAACCTTGGCAAGGTTGTGCTCTACCACTGAGCTATTCCCGCTGAACTCGAGGTCGAATTATACGGATAATTCCCATGCTGTCAAACAGTTAATGGAAATCCATCTCTCGAGATTGTCGCTGCGGGTGTGAGAGGGAGTGCTGCCTTTCGCAAGGTCGTCTGTCAGCGATAACGAGGTATTTTGGTAGACCGTCACCAAAACGCCCACAGGCAGAAAGCGCTGTGGGCGTCGTGTAAAAACCGGTGTGCGAGCGGGCTAGACCGAACGCACCAACTCCGGCCAGGCAGCACGCAGATAGCTGATCATTGACCACAACGTGAGTGCGGCTGAGATATAGAGGAGTGACAGGCCAGCGTCTCCGCCCGCGCTTCCCGGCGTAAAGAACAGCAGCATGAACAGTGCGAGCATCTGAGCGGCGGTCTTGAGCTTGCCGACCCAGGAAACGGCGACGCTGCCACGCTTGCCTAGCTCAGCCATCCACTCGCGCAGTGCAGAAATGACAATCTCACGGCCGATGATGATCAAGCTCGGAATGGTCATCCAGAGGCTATCGTAGCGTTCGATCAGCAGGCCAAGTGCCACGGCGACCATCAATTTGTCAGCCACGGGGTCCAGGAAGGCACCAAACGGGGTGGTCTGATTCCAGCGGCGAGCAAGATAGCCGTCAAACCAGTCAGTGATCGCCGCTAGCGCGAAGAGCAGTGCAGTGATCGGCAGGCTCCACGCGTAGGGCAAATAGAAACACACCACCAGCAGCGGAATGAAGAGGATACGGATCAGAGTCAGGATATTGGGAATGCTCATCGTGACGGCACGAGTCCTTGCATGAAGCGTAGGTGGCTGGGCGAAATGAAGGGTGGGTAATTGCAGTAAGTTGCAAGAGAGCCTCTCCGATAGCGCCGCACAAGTCGCCTATTCTAGCCTGCCGGTGACACATTCAGCCATGCCATTGCGTGTGATATTCGGTCATGAAGTTGTCATTACTGACCTCAATCCGCAGTGCAGAGCGGTGATGCCTAGCCGTGCAGGGCCTGATGAATCTGCTCA
Source organism: Cobetia crustatorum (assembly GCF_000591415.1). Classification (GTDB taxonomy): domain Bacteria; phylum Pseudomonadota; class Gammaproteobacteria; order Pseudomonadales; family Halomonadaceae; genus Cobetia; species Cobetia crustatorum. The sequence continues at coordinate 182,805 of NZ_JEMF01000016.1, forward strand.
GCAAGCGATTCACTGATGCCAGGTACGCGTGCCAGCTCCAGTTTCGAGGCCTGTTTCACGCCTTGCAGTCCACCGAAGAATTTGAGCAGCTCGCGGCGACGCTTGGGGCCAACCCCGGCAATGCTTCAAGACTTGAAGTGCGCCGTGCCTTGTCGCGCTTGGCGCGATGGCCAGCAATGGCAAAGCGGTGTGATTCATCGCGAATATGCTGAATGAGGTGCAGTGCTGGTGAGTGGCTGTCGAGATCCAGAGTATCGTGGACCGTCTCGATGAAGAGTGTCTCGAGGCCCGCCTTGCGTGTCGTGCCCTTGGCGACCCCCAGTAAAATGATGCCGGTCACGCCCAGCGTTTCGAACACGTTGCGCGCCATGTTGAGCTGCCCTTTGCCGCCATCCACCAGCAAAATATCTGGCCGTTTGCCTTCACCGTCCTGCAATCGCTTGAAGCGGCGTGTCAATGCCTGCTGCATCGCGGCGTAATCGTCGCCTGCCGTCACGCCTTCAATATTGAAGCGGCGATAATCGGACTTGATCGGCCCTTCGTGATCGAAGACCACGCAGCTGGCGACTGTCGCTTCACCATGACTGTGAGAGATATCAAAGCACTCAAGACGCTTGGGAACCTCCGTCAATCCCAGCGCATCACGTAGTGACAGGAAGCGATTGGAAAGCTGCTGGCGGCTGGCTAGCTGAGTGGCAAGATGCTGCTCGGCATTGGTCTGTGCAAGCGTCAACCACTGGGCACGATGCCCGCGCACCTGATGGGCGACCCGCACCCGGCGCTCGGCTTTCTCGCTCAAGGCGCCTTCCAGCAGGTCGGCATCCTCGAGCGCGAGAGACGTCAGCACTTCATCCGGCATCTCCCTGTCCTGCCCCAGATAGTACTGGCTGACGAAACTGGTCAGCAGCTCGCCACTGGTCAGATCCAGACCATTACCTGGCGAGAAATGGCGCGCGCCGAGCATACGGCCCTGACGTACCGAGACCACGCTGATGCACAGCCCGCCGGGTCGCTCGGCGAGGGCCAGAATGTCGGCATTGCCGGTGCCGGTATCGACATACTGTTTTTCCTGCATGCGCCTGAGTTGCGCGACCTGATCACGCAGGCGTGCAGCCTCTTCAAATTCAAGTCGCATGGCGGCGTCTTCCATCGACTGGCTCAGTGCATCGGTGACCTTGTCGCTTTGCCCATTCAGGCACATCACGGCATGTTCCATGTCACGACGATAATCGTCCTTGCTGATGTAATCGACGCAGGGCGCGGTACAACGATTGATCTGGTATTGCAGGCAAGGACGCTCGCGATGCGCAAACACCGAGTCCTCACAATTACGCAGTCGGAATATCTTCTGCATCAATGTCAGTGACTCACGCACCGCGACACTGCTGGGATAAGGGCCAAAATAGCGACCATCATTACGCTTGTGACGGACACGCTTGAACTCCAGCGCTGGATAGTCGTGATGGTGGCTGATAAAGACATAGGGGTATGACTTATCGTCCCGCAGCAGAATGTTGTAGGGCGGGCGCAGCTCCTTGATCAGGGTCTGTTCCAACAGCAACGCTTCTGTCTCGCTGCGGGTAATCGTGATCTGGACATCGGCGATACGCCCCACCAGCGCCTGAGTCTTGGTATTCAAGCCAGTATTACGGAAGTAGCTTGATAGACGCGCCTTGAGCCGTTTGGCCTTGCCGACGTACAGCACCTCACCGGCCGTATCCAGCATGCGATAGATACCGGGCGCATCACTGACATGCTTGAGAAAATGACGTGAATCGAAACCGGTCGCTGCGCTGCCTTCCAGCAGCGTGCTGTCAGCATCACTGGTGATCAGACGGCTGGAAACCCGCGCGGCATCATTGCGCTCGCGGTCATGCTGCTGACGCAGAGTGTCCTCGGCGGGCGAGACCTCATGTGCATCGTGAGACACATCGGGGGAAGTGTCGCTGACGACATCGGGCGGGCGGGTATCGGTGGGCTGCTTGGCCATGTGGCTCCTCATCTGGCAATGCCACGAGTCTATCAAAGATGATGGGCATCTCGTCATGCGGGTCATGATGACTGGGTCATGACGGCCAGTTCATAACGGTCAGGCCATAACGACAACGCCACCCTTTTCAGGGTGGCGTTGTGTGACGCTTGCAAAAGATGTTCTACACCGCTTTCAGTTGCTGCCTTGTGCTCAGGAATCGCTAGGGCGATCCAGTGCATAGTCGTCCAGCAGCTTGTGGCGCATCGCCAGATGCGTCATCTCCACATCACTGGCCACCGCGAGTTTGTCAAAGATGCGATAGCGATAGGTGTTGACGGTCTTGGGGCTCAGATGGAGACGGTCTGATATCTCGCTGACGCGATGACAGTTGACGATCATTGTCGCCACCTGAAGCTCTCGGCTGGATAACTGGTCGAAGGGATTGTTGCACTTGGTATCCATGCCGGAAAACACAAGGCGTTGAGCAATCTCGGGTGACAAATAGCGCTCTCCGCGGGCGACCTGGCGGATAGCGCGAATCATCTCGTCGAAGGGCGTTCCCTTGGAGATGAAGCCGAAAGCTCCCGCTTCCAACAGACGCTTGGCGAAGGATTCCTCAAGATAGGCGGTCAGCACAATCACTCTGACATCCGGCAGGCTGCGCACAATCTTCTGTGTGGCTTCCAGGCCATCAACGCCAGGCATGCGAATATCCATCAGCACGATATCCGGGCTGTGTTCGCGGCAGAGTTTGATCGCGGTTTCGCCATCCGAGGCTTCTGCAATCACCTTGAGCCCTTCCTCGAGCTCAATGGTACGGACGATGCTGGTACGCACCAGATGGTGGTCGTCAGCGACAAGAACCTTGATCAAGGCGGCTCCAGTAAAGATGTCAACAAGCAAGTGGGTGAGTTCGGCTCTTAATGTACCCATTGAGAATGGGCTTGTCGATGCCCACCGTTACCCCGTGCGTCGCATGCAAGATAACCACTCCTTAAGAGATACATGATTGAAATGCTGTCATTGAAGTGTGATAGCCAGGGTGTTGTCTATCCTTGAACTCCCTCGGGAGAAGTCATGCGCGAGACTGCTTGTCTATCGGCTATCCAGCATGTGCAAAATGCACAAAGCGCAGCAAAAATAAGAGGTTGACGACGTATTCTGCGCTCTGTAACATGCGCTGCATTGTGAAGAGGGGCCTTAGCTCAGCTGGG
>NZ_JEMF01000017.1 GCF_000591415.1 Cobetia crustatorum
CTTCACTTTTTCCTTTTTTCAAATATCTTTTCACCTTTCCTCGACTTCAAAAGGCCCCACGCCATGCGTCATCGCGATGAGCACAAGCAGCAGGCGTTACTTGAGGCCACGTTGACAGAGGTGTCCGAGCACGGCTTTGCCGTCACTTCCGTCGCGCGTATCGCCAAGGCGGCTGGCATGTCTCCTGGTACGGTCTATCTCTATTACCGCGACAAGGAAGCATTACTGGAAGCGACTTTCATGGAAGTCGCCCGACGTATCATCGATGTAGCGATCGAGGCGTTTTCAGCCCCGCTTTCCTCTGAAGCTTCTCAATCTTCTGAAGCCTTTCAACCCTCTGACGCGCCTGATCACATTGTCAGCCTCGAAATGATGATGAGCCAGGCTTCCAGTGAAGAAACGCTAGGTGCTGCGACGCATCAACTCAAGTCTGCTCTCGGGCGCGTCTGGCGAGCTTTGGTCAGTCTGGGGCATCGCGAGCCGGCACTGTTCCGCTTCCACGATCAATTTCTGCATTCTTCCCATATGCATGAGTCGCTCAAGATCGCCAATCAGGAGAAAGCCGCCGTTCTGTTGGATGCCTTCGCCATGGGCAAGCAGAGCGGCATCTTGAAGCAGATTGATCTCGTGCTGATCGAGATATTCCTGTTCCGCACGATTTATAGCTTGCTGCAGGGAGAAGGTTGTCAGATTCCGCCCATCAGTGATGAAAGCTTTGATCAGGCCTTTGAAATGGCCTGGGATGCGATTGCGCAGCGTCCTTAGACGCCAAGAGGCGCCAGATGGGGCATGTCACCCACGTTGAAGCACTCGACATCACGATATACCGGCCATTGTCAGACCTTGCCTTGCGGCTTCATGCAGCTTGCTTGCACTGCCACCTTTTGAACCATCGATTACTCAAGGGCTCACCGATGAATGTCTCGTCCCGTGCGTTGCGTCGTGCATCGTCACCCGCCACATGGCGTGGTGGTGCTGCGCTCAAGATGCTTTTCAGTCTGTTTCTCGCTGGTGGACTGGCGGCTTGTAGCGAGCCAGAAGCACCGCTGTCTCGTCAGCAGGTGTATCCGGTCAAGCTGATTGCGCTGTCCGATGAGGGAGGCGGTGTCATCCAGCGCTATCCCGGTGTCGTGGAAGCCTCTGAGCGCTCCAATCTGTCATTCCGAATTGGCGGTGAGCTGCGCACGCTGTCGGTACAAGCGGGCCAGGACGTCGAGAAGGGCGAACTGATTGCACTGTTGGATGATCGTGATGCCAACAGTGAACTCAATAATGCCCGCTCCAGCTTCAACCTGGCTCAGGCGACCTATAAGCGCATGAAGTATTCGGTAGATAAGGGGGCCATCAGCCGTGCACGCTTCGATGAGGCGAAAGCTGAATTCCAGTCGGCGCAGGCGCAGTTTTCGCGTGCGCAAGACCAGCTCAGTTATACCAAGTTGAAGGCGCCTTATGCTGGCGTGATTGCCCGTGTGCCGGTGGATAACTATCAGGTTGTTGCCGCTCAAGAGACCATTGCGGTGCTTCAGCAGCCAGGTCAGATCGATGTCACCTTCAATATGCCAGAACGTCAGGTGCGTGGCATTAATCGTGAGCGTGCCGCTGCTGGCCGTCGCGGAGATGAGGCACTGGCCTGGGTGCACTTCGGAAGTGGCAAGCAGCGCTATCCGGCTCGCTACAAGGAACATGACGCCAGCGCCAGCGAAGGCTCACTGAGCTATCAGGTCACCCTGACGCTACCTGAGCCGCAGAACATCACTGTGCTGTCGGGCATGAGTGCCACTGTAGAGTTGGATATGCAGCAGCTGACCGGTGCAGTGAAGGGACAGTGGCGAGTGCCGATGGAGGCTGTCGTGATGCGTGATTCAGCTCCCGATCAAGCAGTGGTCTGGCGTTATGTGCCCAAGGTGAGCGATAGCGCTTCGGCCACTGACGGAGGGCAATCGGATGATGAGCAGGGCACGGTAGAGATCATCAAGGTGAAAGTGCTGCAGGCGACGGGCAAGGGGATGGTCATCAGTGGCGAACTCAGCGCCGGTGACCGTCTGGTCACCGCGGGCGCAAGCCGCATGACAGCTGGGGAGCGTGTGCGTCCCTGGGTCAAGGAAGCGGGGCTCTAATCCATGGTCGATTATTTCCTGAGGCACAAGGTCATCAGCTGGATGGTTGTGCTGCTGCTGTCAGTCGGCGGTGTGATGTCATTCTTCGGTCTCGGCCAGCTGGAATTCCCTGAGTTCACCATTCGCAATGCAGTGGTGGTGACTCAGTATCCGGGTGCAACACCGCAACAGGTGGAAGAAGAGGTCACGCTGCCACTGGAGAAAGCGATTCAGCAGATACCCAATCTCAAGCGTGTCAGTTCGGTCAATAGTTCCGGGCTGTCGCAGATTACGCTGGAGCTGGAGAGCAAGGTTCGCGCTGATGAGATGCAGCAGTACTGGGACCTGTTGCGTCGCAAGATCAATGACGCTCAGTCCAGTCTGCCGCCGGGCAGTAGTGCCTCTATCGTCAATGACGATTTCGGTGATGTGTTCGGGTTGTTATACAACCTGAGTGGGCAGGGGTATTCACCACATGATCTGGAAGATCAGGCTGATCTTTTGCAGCGTGAGCTGACACTGGTGGAAGGTGTGAAGAAGGTCACCATCGTTGGCGCACGCAGTGAACAGGTCATCGTGGCACTCGATCGTGATCGCATGCAGGCACTGAATATCTCACCCGATCAGCTTGCCAATCTGCTCAATGCACAGAACGTGATCGGGAACGCTGGTCGTATTCGCCAGAATGGCCTGTCGCTTGAGCTACAGCCCAGCGGCGAGTTCACCAGCGTACGTGATCTCGAGCAATTGGTGGTGGGTCGTCCCGGTAATGGTGGCCTGGTGCATCTCGGCGATATTGCTCGGTGAGCCGTGAATACACCGAGTCTCCCTCGCGGACCTATCACGCTGATGGCAAGACAGCGCTATCGATGGGTATCTCGTTTGCCTCCGGCGTCAACGTCGTTGAGGTCGGTGAGCGTGTCGATCAGCACCTTGCCACGCTGGAAACACGCATGCCGCTAGGGATGGAGCTGACCACGGTATATCACCAGCCACAGGTGGTAGATGAGGCCGTCTCGGGTTTCCTGATCAACCTGGCGGAGGCCGTCGGCATCGTGATTCTGGTGCTGTTGCTCTTCATGGGGCTCAAGAGCGGCGTGCTGATGGGATTGGTGCTACTGATCACCATCCTCGGTACCTTCGTGATGATGTCGTTGCATGGCATCGAGTTGCAGAAGATCTCGCTGGGAGCGCTGATCATCGCGCTGGGCATGTTGGTGGATAACGCCATCGTGGTCACCGAAGGCATGTTGATTGGCTTGCAGCGTGGCAAGACCAAGCGCCAAGCGGCGCATGAGGTGGTTAGCCAGAATCGTCTACCGTTGTTGGGTGCCACAGTGATTGCGATTACGGCTTTCGCGCCGATCGGACTGTCGCCAGATGCCACGGGGGAATTCGTCGGTTCGCTGTTCTGGGTGCTGTGTTACTCGCTGCTGCTGAGCTGGATCACCGCGCTGACGCTGACTCCGTTCTTCTTCGACATGTTCTTTCGTGAGGCGCGTGAACGCGCACCGGAAGAGGTACAGGATGCACAGGAAGATCCCTACCGTGGCGTGATTTTCCGCGTCTTCCGCAGTTTGCTGGGCTGGGCTATTCGTCTGCGCTGGCTGACATTGGGCGGGGTGCTAGCGCTACTGGTGGTAGCCGTGATGAGTTTCGGTCAGGTCAAGAATGCCTTCTTCCCCGATGCCTCCACACCGCTGTTCTTCGTCGATGTCTGGACGCCGGAAGGTACCGACGTACTCGAGACCAAGCAGCGGATGATGCGCCTGGAACAGCAGGTGCTGAAAATGGAAAAGGTCAATCACGTCACCAGTATCACAGGGGGAGGCGCTCAGCGCTTCACGCTGACCTACTCGCCGGAGGACAGCTACGCGAGCTTCGGTCAGCTGATTGTCGAGACACAAGACCGTGATAGTCGCGAGGCACGAATGGAGGAAGTGATCCATCTGCTGCGTAGCCAGTACCCCGATGTGGAGTACAAGGTGCAGGCGCTGCAGGTGGGTCCTTCGGCCAAGGCCAGTCTTGAGGCGCGTCTCTATGGCGAAGACCCGGCTGTACTGCGGCAGCTGGCTGCCAAGGTACGTGGTGTGTTTGAGGATGAGCCGCTGGCAGACAGCATCCGTCTGTCGTGGCGTAATCGCGTCAATCGTCTGGAGCCTGAATTCCTCGACGACCAGGCGCGTCGGGTCGGGGTGACCCGTGATGCACTGCATCAAGCGCTGTTGATCAATAGCGATGGTGAAAGTGTCGGCGTCTATCGTGAAGGCTCGGAGTTGATCCCGATCCTGCTGCGCGGCGAAGAGGAACAACGCTTTGATCTGGATACATTGGCCAGTCTCAACGTGTGGAGCGAGGAGCAGGACACCTATGTGCCGGCTGGCTCAGTGATGGGGCCACTCAAGACCGAACTGCGTGATCCACTGATCAAGCGACGTAATCGTGAGCGCATGCTGGCGGTATATGCCGAACCGATGCCACTCTCCGGCGAGACGGCGGCCAGTGTACTGGGGCGTATTCGCCCCAAGGTCGAAGCCATCGAGCTGCCTGAGGGTTATCACCTCGAGTGGGGAGGGGAGTTCGAGACCTCAACCGATGCTCAGAAATCGCTGTTCTCCTCGTTGCCGATGGGGCTGCTGGGTATGTTCGTGATCACTGTGCTGCTGTTCTCCAACCTGCGTCAGGCGCTCGCCATCTGGTCTATCGTGCCGTTGACGCTGATCGGAATCATCAGCGGCTTGATCGTGTTCGGTGCACCGTTCACCTTCATGGCACTGCTCGGAACGTTGAGTCTGGTCGGTATGGTGCTCAAGAATGCCATCGTACTGGTGGAAGAGATCAATGTGCAGTTGGCTGAGCAGGAGGATCGCTTCCAGGCAGTGGTGCAGGCGGCAGTCAGCCGTGTACGACCTGTCTCGATGGCGGCCATTACCACCATGCTGGGCATGATCCCGCTATTCCCGGATGCCTTCTTCTCCAGCATGGCGGTGGTCATTGTCTTCGGTCTTGGGGTGGCCACGTTACTGACATTGGTCGTGCTGCCGGTGGCGTATTGCGCGTTGTTCCGCATTCCAACCAGCAAGCCCGCGGTATCAGTGGTCTAGTGACAAACCTGTGACTTCTGACGTTTGTTGATTCATCGACGCCCGATGACAGTGCTGCTGTCCTCGGGCGTTATGGTGAATGCGGAAAGAATTTGCCAATTCTCTCGCTTGTTGACACGACAATGAACCGTGTCAGGTTCGCGTTAGGGGGCATCGCCAGAAGCGCCTTTCCGTTACACTATGCGCCGCTGGTCGCTATATGCGACCTTTCTGAATCGATGCATTTGTCGAATCCTGTCGAGTCGTGAGGTGTGCCTTGGTCGAACCCCTGAGTGCCTGGTGGGGGCAGCAGTTGGTGTTGTGCGGTTGGGGTTTCAGTGCCGCACCGGAAACGGTGTGGACGCCCGAGGAGGCGCGTGCGCGTCTGACGGCAATGGAAGTTCCTGATGCAGGCGAACTGGGATGGCGTTTGCTTGAAGCCTTCCCGAATGACACGCCGGACCCACTGCACCAGTTGGAGGCGTTGGAATTACTGGCGCTGGCCCGCACCGCCGGTTGGCTGTCTGCTGCGCGTACGCGCGGCTGGCAGCTGCGGCTGCTCACGGCAATCGCCGGGCACTTCAGTTCGCTTGATGATTGGCTGAAGGCACTCGCGCATTCCCGTAGTGACGCCGGCTGGACACGCGGCGACGATGGCTTCTTTGAAGCCAGCCTGGCGCTCTCGCAGCTTGAGCATGAAGACGCCGGCGTTACCTGGTCGCGACTGCAGACAGCGCTCGAAGACATCTCCACTGTGCCTGCCACTGAACTGTGGCCGCAGGGCGAGCGTGATCGGGTGTGGATGGCGCGCGCCATCTTCTCGCCCTGGGTCGGCGGACACGACGTGGTGCGTGACGCGAGCGGACTTTGCGAAGCGGCTGAAAGCGGCTTCTCTGCCGAGGCGCATTGGCCGGATGTGCAGCGTTGGTTGAGCGATACCTGGGCAATCACCGGGCGTGACGAGTTGATCCGTCTATTGCTGTGGCTGGCTGCTCAAGGCCATCGTTATGGCTGGGATATCGATAGCGCACGTCTGCTCGGTGCTAGCGGAAGTGAGCGTGCAGCGTGGCTCAGTGAGCTGGAAAATGACGCTGTCGAAGAAGCGGCTGCACGCAAGGCAGAAGGTAATAAGGGGCCGCCCGCGCATGCTGCCGCCAGTGCAGAACTCGCCGATAGCGCACTCGAACAGGGCCCGTCACCGGTGGCCTATGGTGAGTTGTTGCTAAATTATATGGATCGCGGTGAGCCACTGGAGTTTGCTGCATGGGACTGGCTACGACTGGTCGATCTGTCCTTTGCCGGACTCTGTGCTGGTTGGCTGAGTCGCGAGGAAGGCGAGGATTTCGCTGCCCACGGTGTCGACTTGCTGGTGCGTCGCTATGCTGACTGGCAGGGGGTAGCACGCGCCTACCAGCGCGGGCGAGGCTTGTTCGAAGGCGCTGACCTGATGCACGACACTGACAGTGATTGGCGTCCGCTGGTGTCTTCACCGCTGACACCGCTGCGCTGTCAGCTGCATGCACTGCTGCCTGATCACCTGCGTGAGCGTTCACGGACAGCGATCCGTCGCTGGCGTAGTGATAGTCGCCACTGGGTGCTGGCCATCGCCAGTATCCGTGAGCCCGATATTCTGTATCGTCAGGGATTGTCGTCTGATATTGACGAGCCTCGCCGCGAAGAAGCTCGCCAATATCTCAATGAGACACTGGCACTGGACACCCGTGATGGCGCGCAGGGCATGGCGCGCTTTTGGCTACCTGCGCAGGCACACCATCTTAATCAGCTGGCGGCAGATGCCGCACGTGGTGCCTTGCCTGATGCTCAGACACCGTTTGGCCGTGCTGACAGTGTTGAGCTTGAGCGCCGTCAGCGACTCGCGATATGCCACCGCCATCCGGCCACCATCGTGATGGCGGAGAAATACGCCTTTTATCTGTTGATGGTGCAGGACACGACTGACTTTGTCGTCGAGGAGCTGGCTGAGTGTGCCGAGCGCCTGCGCAGTGTGCTGTGTCGCTTCTACCCAGATGCGCGGCGCCTGCTGGAGGCCTGGGCAGTATGGGAGTCGGCGGTGCCAGAACTTGAGGATCATCCGCTCGCCAATGAGATCCGTTGGCACCTCGAGGACCCCGGTAGCCTGTTCCATTGGCTCGACTGGCATCCGCGTGCATGGGAGGAGCCAGGCTACGCCCGAGTCTCGACCGCTTTACCTCCCTGGCACTCAGCGGGCCGCTCAATACACCCTGCTGGGGTGAGCCGATGGTGGAGTATGGGCGCGGTATCGAGGAACTTAGCGGCTGGTTGGAAGGTCACTATGGTCTCGGCAATGCGGAGATGTTGACGGGCTTTCTCGATTTCCTGCGTGATGCCGGTGATCGTGACGAATATCTGATCAATTACGGGCCTTACACGCTTAACCGCTCGCGCCTCGATAATGAGATTGCGGTGCTTGAAAGCGCCGAGAGAGGCGATGACGAGCAGGTCCATCTGGATCGTCTGCGGCGGGTCAGAGACAATGAAGCGCGTTGCAACGAACTGGATATGGCCGCGTGGGATATCGCTCAGATGGTTGATCTCGCGATTGCAGGTCGTCAGTTGGGATGGCTGGACGAAGTTGCCTTCACGGCATATCTCGACACTGCCTACGACATGGCGCGTGATCACTACGGTAGCTGGAAGGAATACGCACGTGGCCTGTTCGCTGGCTATGCCTTCTTCATGGGGGATACCGACCAGCGTGACAGCTTCCTGCGCGGCTTCCGTGATGCCTTGATTCAGTGGCTGACCGCTGCACCGCCGTTGGCGGGTGCATGGTCGAGTCTCGATTTCCCGGGTGCTCGGCCTGGTCACTGGCCTGCACTGCATTTGGATATCCTGAGCGGTGATGCCCGTACGTTGCATTGAGCCTGATGGGGTGATGCTTATTGGCATGGGCAGTTGGTTCAGCTGCCAGTGATCCATGAAATGCATTCGAGGGGATAGACAGTCCCCTCGATGAGATTTTGCCTGATGCTTTAGTCTATCATTGCAGGCAATGGCATACGGATTGCGTAAACATGCACTACCATCGTGCGAACGACCTTTCGTTGTCATGCCAGAGGTAAGGTGTGTCGCTGGTTTTTTGATTCGCATTTTAGGCAGGCAGATGTTCCACCACAATGGAGTACTTGCCTGCTTTACGTTTTTGTCATGCACCATCTGTTATCGCCGTCCGCAAGCACTGACTACCGTCATCATTACAGTGCCGGGCCCACGACGAGGAATGCTGGATGCGCCATGCGTTATTGTGCTGCTTTTTGATACTGCCGTTGGGTATGGCGGGGTGTGCAAGCAATTCGACCCCACCCAGTGATATGGCTTATTACGACGTTGATCTGCCGGAACTGCCCAAACTCAAGCGCTATCGGCAGCAGGGAGGGGAGCAGCAGAGTGCCGAGGACTCGCAGTTCGCGTCGTATTCAGGGCCCAGCATTCGCGAAGTCCTGATGGATGAGCATGACCGCTGGGCGGGGACTCCTTATCGACTGGGAGGTACCAACACTGGCGGCATTGATTGCTCGGCGTTGATGCAACATGTATTCAGTGATGGTTTTGGCATTGAGCTACCGCGTACCACCACACAGCAGGTAAAGCGTGGCCAGCGTATCGACAAGTCGCAGCTGAAGCCGGGTGACCTGGTGTTCTTCCGTCCTTCGCGTCGCTATAACCACGTCGGTGTCTATGTCGGCAATGGCTACTTCCTGCATGCTTCCACCTCACGTGGCGTGAAGCTATCGCGGCTGGACAATGTCTATTGGGCGCAGCATTACTGGCAGTCACGCCGTCCGATGCCGTATGAAGCGATGCAGATGAAACTGGCGATGCGGAGTCAGTAACGCAATAAGCCAATCGCGCTAATGCTAGACACGAAACACCCGGCCTCGGCCGGGTGTTCTTGTTTTATGAGCGGTAGTTTTGATGATTGTCGGAAGAATGCTCGATCACGAAATCGACGAAGGCCTGTTCAGCCCGTGACAGTCCACGTTCCTGACGCCAAGCCAGTGACAGCTCCAGCCAGGCCGGCTGACTAAAGGAAATGGCGGTAAGGTTGTTTGCCTCGCGATCATCCTCCACCACGCGTTTCAGGAAGGTGGTGATACCGAACCCTCGAGCGACAATGGCCTTGTTCAGCGCAATCAGGTTGGATTCGAAGCCAATGCTGGCGGTCAGTCCATGCTGGCTGGCCAGTCGTTCAACGAAGTCTCGGTGAAAGTAGCCGCGCTTGAATACAACCAACTCCTCAGCAAAGAATTCCTCGACGCTTATCTGGTGGCGCTTGGCGAGCGGATGGTCATTGGAGAGACAGACCACCATTTCTTCGCGTAGGAAGTGTCGGCTGACTAACCCCGTTGTCTCTGCACCTGCCTGTTCTTCGACGACAACGCCAAGGTCCAACTCACCACTGTCGATCATCTGACGCAGTCTCAAGGTGCCGCCCTCGATGACGCTGAGCTTGAGGTCCGGGTAGCGCGCCTTGAAGGCCATCAGCAATGGCGGGAAGTAGTAGGAGCCCAGCATCGAAGAGACGCCGATACGGACTTCACCTTTTACGATGCCATCAAGCTCGGCCATCGCCAGGGCTGCTCGCTGTGCTTGTTCCAATAGTGGCTTGGCATGTTCCAGCAGCGTGTCTCCCGCTGGTGTCAGGCGTAGGCCACGCGATCCTCGCACAAGTAACGGTTTGCCTAGCCGTGTCTCTAATCCCGCTATTGATTGGCTGACCGCAGACTGGGCGAGATTCAGGGATTGAGCCGCCGCTGTGAAGCTGCCGTGCTCGATGACGCTGACAAATAGTTCGAGAGCACGCAAATCGAAAGGCAGTTTCATGAGGGATATATCCATAAGTTGGCCAGTCATCACTTTTGATGATGGGCGGTATCATGTCGAGCTATTTTACTGATGATAACGGGAGCGTCAGACTGGTTGCATTCCCCATGATAATTCTGTTCGCAGGTACCTGATGGCATCCCCCCTTGCTGTAACGTCACTGGCGGAGCATGACGCTCCGCTGCCCGATGCGATAAAAGCTCATGGGCGTGATTGGCGGCGCATGACGCAAGCGCTGTGCCTTGGCTCCTTTCTGGTCTTTATCAATCTCTATCTTGTGCAGCCGATACTGCCGCTATTGGCGAGTGATCTAAGGCTTAGCTCGCTGCAGGCCAGTCTGACGCTCTCTGTCAGTACTCTGATGCTGGCAGTGGCGTTATTGGTGTTTGGTCCGTTATCTGATGCGCTGGGGCGACGGCGCATCCTGCTGTGGACGTTGGCCGGTGGTGTTGCCTGTTCGGGCCTTGCGCTATTGGCCGATGGTTTCTGGTCATTGTTGACCGTGCGTGCGTTGCAGGGCTTCTTGCTTGGCGGGCTGCCCGCGGTAGCGGTGGCCTACATGAGCGACGAGATGGAGCAGCCCGCGCTGATGGCGGCCGTTGGGCTTTATATCAGCGCCAACTCGCTAGGCGGTATCACCGGACGTGTAGCCGGTGGCTTCGTGGCGGAGCACTGGGGATGGCAGGCCAGCTTTGCCGTCGTCGGAGTGTTCAGTCTGCTAGCGTTAGGGGCGCTATGGCAGTGGCTACCACGTCAGCGACGTTTCGTGGCTCAGCCACTTAACCTGGCCAGCATGCTGGCAGGGCTGGGCCGTCACCTGCGTAATCCGCGACTGTGGCCGGTTTTTCTGTTCGGTGGTCTGAATTTCTTCATCTTCGTCAATCTGTACAGTTACATGACTTTCCGGCTGAGTGCCGTGCCGTGGTCGCTTGGTAGTCAGTGGTTGGGCCTGTTGTTTTTGACCTATCTGGCCGGCACCTTCGGTGCGTCACAATCTGGAAAGTTGGCGCAACGACTGGCTCGCCTGCAGCAGGCATGGCGAGATGGTGTGAAAGACCGAGAGAAAGGCGGTGTAAAGGGGAATCAGCAGGAAGGCGAGCAGAGCAGTGAACAGAACAGTGAACAGAGCTTGGCAGCAATGCACCGCACGGGGCAGGCGCTGACCATGATGCTGGGCACCAGTCTGTTGATCGTCGGCACGTTACTGACGTTGAGTCACTCGCTGGTCGGCATGATGATCGGGCTGAGCATCAATGCCTTTGGATTCTTCCTGGCGCATGCCACCGCCTCAGCGTGGGTCGGGCGTAATGCAGAGGGAGCGCGAGCGAGTGCCAGTGCGCTATATCTAACGGCATATTATCTTGGGGCAAGTCTTGGCGGCTTCTGGCTAGAACCCTTCTGGCAAGCGGCTGGCTGGCCAGGGGTCGTTGTCGGTGGAGTGCTGGTGTTGCTGATAACGCTCGGGCTGGCAGTTTATTGTTGGCGCAACGTCGCCACGATTCAGTCATCGAGCTGAGTCAGCGCAAACAAAACGGCTCGCCATTTGGCGAGCCGTTTTTGTATCAAGAAACTAAATAACCTTTTGCCTACTCAGAGATGTGTACCTCGGAAGTCGTGAAGCTCAAGCTCAAGCTCAAGCTCAGGTTCAGGTTCAGGTTCAGGTTCAGGTTCAGGTTCTAGTGTGCAGGTGCATCATCACCCCAGATTTCCTCGAGACGGTCATCACGGCCACAGCCCGAGCGATAGAAGCGGTAGCGTACCGGATTCTTCTTGTAGAAATCCTGATGATATTTCTCGGCGGCATAATAAGGGCCAGCCGCTTCAATCTCGGTCGCTATCCCCTGTGGGAACTTGTCTTTCAAGGCTGTGCGGCTGGCGTCAGCAGCTTTGCGTTGCGCGTCATCCAATGTGTAAATACCGCTGCGGTACTGAGTGCCAGCATCACAGAACTGACGATCGACAGCGACAGGGTCAATGTTGTGCCAGAACACGTCCAGCAGGGCGGCATAGCTGACCTGCTCGGGATCAAATACGACCTTGACCGCTTCGGTATGACCTGTGCCGCCGGCAGACACTTCCTTGTAGGTCGGATTGTCCGTTTCACCTGCGGTGTAGCCGGAGGTAGTGGAAACCACCCCTTGCAGCTTGTCGAAAGGACCTTCCATGCACCAGAAACAGCCACCGGCAAAGATAGCCACCTCCTGGCCGGGTTTGACACCATCACCAACCCCCTGAGGTGCCTGTGTCGGCTCGAAGGCGCTGGCATGTCCCGCCAGTAGCAGGCCGGTGCATAGACCCAACACGTTCAGCGCACGGCGCAGTGATCGGATAGGAAGAGTTGTGTGTCGAGTCATTGTTGCCTCCGAGGCAAGGCTGGTGGCCACACGATTGTGGCCTGCCATTGTCGCCTGAGCTTGTGACACCACCCCTGTGACAGTTGTGCTGTGGCAGGAGTGAAATGGATACGATAAGCCGAATTCTCATAGAGTATCGTGAGATGGAACATGACATCTCTCAATGTTTCTACGCACTCTGATGAGATCCGGATGCCACTCTATGGGAGTAGTTTCCTCCGCCTGATGGAACGAACTGTTAGGGTAGATAGGCCGATATAGCGGGTATGCCATGCCTCAAGGTGCGTCTTATGGCGACAAGATCGTGGCTTTAAAAGAAAAGAACTGCATCCGATAGGCCTTGGCTTACGTAATCAAGGATCAAGATAGCCGCCGGCATGTCACCACATGCTCGACAGGAACCGTACAAGGATATCGCGAGTGAACAAGCCCAAGCTTTTATTACTGGTAGCGATCATCGCTGCCATCGTCATTTTCTTTGCCAGTGGTGCGCAGGAGTACTTCACTCTACAGAGTCTCAAGGCTCAGCAGGCGGACTTCCAGGTACTCTTTGATGAATCACCACTGCTGGTCGCAGGCGGTTTCTTTGCGGTTTATATCACCATGGCAGCGCTATCACTGCCCGGTGCGGCATTGCTGACACTGCTTGGCGGCGCGCTGTTCGGCTTTGGCTGGGGTCTGTTGTTGATCTCCTTTGCCAGCACGATCGGTGCCACGTTGGCTTTCCTGATCTCTCGTACACTGTTGCGTGAGAGCATCGAGAAGCGCTTCCGTCGTCAGCTGGAATCCCTCAATCGCGGCGTCGAGCGTGAAGGCGGCTTTTATCTGTTTACCCTGCGTCTGGTACCGGTATTCCCGTTCTTCGTCGTTAATCTGGTGATGGGTCTGACCCGCATGCGCGTGGTCACCTTCTATGTTGCCAGCCAGCTGGGCATGCTGGCCGGTACCGCCATTTACGTGAACGCTGGGCGTGAACTGGGCCAGCTGGAATCGTTGTCTGACATTCTGTCGCCGGGGCTGATCGCCTCGTTCATCGCCTTGGGCCTATTCCCGTTGATTGCCAATCGTATCGTCGGTTTGATGCGCAAGCGCAAGCAGCAGGCGGGTTTCACCAAGCCGAAGACCTTTGACTATGACATGGTCGTGATCGGCGCCGGTTCTGCCGGTCTGGTTACCAGCTACATCGCTTCTGCGGTCAATGCGCGAGTGGCGCTGATCGAGCGCCACAAGATGGGGGGGGATTGCCTCAATACGGGCTGTGTCCCTTCCAAGGCATTGATTCGTGCGGGTCGTGCTGCCCATGAAATTCGCCACTCCGAGCGCTTTGGTATCAAGGCCAATGAACCGGAAATCGATTTTTCCAAGGTGATGGGCCACGTGCATGACGTGGTGAAAAGTGTTGAGCCGCATGACAGCATCGAACGTTATGAAAGCCTGGGCGTTGAAGTGCATACCGGCCAAGCCATGCTGCAGACCCCTTGGGAAGTCGTGGTCGATGGTCGTGTGATGACAACACGTAACATCGTGATCGCTACCGGTGCACGTCCACGTGTGCCGGCTATTCCGGGGATTGATCTGATCACTCCGCTGACTTCCGATAACCTGTGGGACCTGAAAGTACAGCCCAAGCGTCTGGTAGTGCTGGGTTCCGGCCCGATCGGCATGGAATTGGGTCAGAGCTTTGCGCGTCTCGGCAGCCACGTCACCATCATCGAAGGCGCACCTCGTGTGATGCCGCGTGAGGACGAAGACGTCAGCGCGCTGATGCATGAGCAACTGGCCGGTGAAGGTGTTGATCTGCGCGTTAACTCTACCGCTACACGCATTGAAGTATTGACCGGCAAAGACAGCCAGCCGATGCGTCATCTGGTCGTCAGCTCTCCCGAGGGTGAGGAAAGCTGGGTCGAGTTCGATGAACTGCTGGTCGCTATCGGTCGTGAAGCCAATGTTGAAGGCTTTGGCCTTGAAGCACTGGGTATCGCAGTCTCCGAGCGCGGCACCATTGATGTCTCTGAATCCCTGCAGACATTGCAGCCGAACATCTGGGCCTGTGGTGATGTGGCTGGCCCATATCAGTTCACTCACGCTGCTGGTCATCAGGCGTGGCACGCGGCAGTCAATGCGTTGTTCGGTGGTCTGAAGACCTTCAAGGTCGACTATCGCATCATGCCGATGGTGACCTACACCGAGCCAGAAGTTGCACGTGTTGGCCTCAATGAAAGCGAGGCCATTGCGCAGGGTTATGAGTACGAAGTGACGCATTACGAGATGGGCGAGAGCGACCGTGCGCTGGCTGAGCGTGCGACCGAAGGCTTCGTCAAGGTGCTGACCGAGAAGGGCCGCGATCGCATTCTTGGCGTCACGCTGGTCGGCGCGTCCGCTGGCGAGTGGCTGGCAGAATTCACCATGGCGATGAAGAACAACATCGGTCTCAACAAGGTGTTGTCCACCATCCACCCGTATCCGACGCTCTCGGAGGCCAACAAGGCCGCCGCAGGTATGTGGAAGAATGCTCATAAGCCCGAGGGTGTTCTCAAGGTGCTGGATCGTTACTTCACCTGGCGACGCAATGGGCGCTTCGAGCCCACCAAGACGCTCACTACTGCACCGGCTGCTTCTGGCGCAGCTGAGGCACTGTCGTCTTCTGATACCTCGGTGACGGATAAGCAGTAATCCATAACACAATGCCGCGGCCTGATTGTTCAGGGTCGCGGCATTTTCCTGCCGGAGACACCTCTCATGAAGACTGACCATTTGCCGGACCGCCGTCGTGTGTTGGCGCTGATGGGTGGGTCGCTGTTACTGATCGCGGGAGCGAGCGTGAGCCCTTGGGCCGCTTCAATTGCATACGCCAGTGATGCGGGCAAGGGAAAAGCGGTACCTACACTGGCTGCGCTGGAATGGAATGCCATCACGGAAAAGGCTCGTGGCCAACGCATCGATTTCCATGCGTGGGGCGGTAGTCAGGCGACCAATTCTTATCTGCGGGATCAGGCTGAGATTGCGGCCAAACGTCATGGGATTGAAGTTAGGCACATCAAGATTGCCGATACCGCTGAAAGCGTCTCGACCCTGCTGGCTGAGAAGGCCGCAGGCCGTAGCGACGGCAGCATTGATGCCATCTGGATCAACGGTGAGAACTTCCGTGCCTTGAAGCAAGCCGAGTTGATGTGGGGGCCTTTCGTCTCCCGCTTGCCTAACAGCGAATATCTGTTGGAAGAGATCGGGGCGCGTGATTTTGGGCTAGCAACAGACGGCATGGAGGCGCCATGGGGCCGTGCCCAGCTGATTTTCATGTATGACACGGCTCTGTTGGAAACGCCGCCGCGTTCCATGTCGGCACTGCTGGAGGTGGCACGCGCGAACCCGGGACGTGTGACTTACCCACAGCCACCCAGTTTTCATGGCACTACCTTTCTCAAGCAGGCATTGATTGAGTTGATGCCCGCTGGGCAGCGTGATGTTCTGATCACATCTGTGACAGACGATGCGCAGTTTGCGCATATCACTGCGCCGCTGTGGAAGTATCTAGATGCCTTGCATCCATTGATGTGGGCACAGGGCGAGCGCCAGCCAGCCGGTGCCGAAGAGCAAATGAAACTGCTCGCACAGCGCAGTGTGTGGGTCGCACTGAGCTTCGTGCCGCAAGAAGTCGCCAATGGTCGCAAGGAAGGACGCTTGCCGCCCACAGTAGAGCCCTACATCCACGACGGCGGCACCTTGGGGAATGTGCACTACCTGGCGATTCCGGCTACGGCGCAGCACAAGGCAGCAGCGCTGGTATGGATCAATCAACTGATGTCTGCATCTGCGCAAGCCGCCAAGGCTGATCCTGCGCGCTGGGGTGATGAAACGGTGCTTGATGTCGCGCGCCTGCCTGCTGAGCAGCGCATGGCCTTCGATGAACTGCCCAGCCTGCCGGGTAGCATGAGCCCCGAGGCACTAGGCACGCCATTGAGTGAACCTCACCCCAACTGGACTGATGCGCTGGAGGCCGAGTGGGCGCGACGCTATCGCAACTGATACAGCTGATTACCGGCAGGCGACGCGCTGAGTCCGGTACAGCATCGCTATCGCTGACACCGGCCCGCGTACTGCGCTGGCTGGTACTGCTGCTGCTGCTCGGTCCCACGGCATTGGGGTTGGCCGGATTGGTCGCGCCTGCCTTTGGTCTATGGCCGACGCTTGGGTTCGAGAATATTTCCGGCGTTGCCTGGCAGCGATGGTGGGCTTTGCCTGGCTTGGCTGATGGTTTTCGCCTGACATTGATCAGCGGAATCGGCGGAACCCTGCTGGCGATATTGCTGACGCTGGGGTGGCTATCCGCTGCTGCGGGTACGCCCTTTGGAGAGCGACTCGAACGACTGTTGGCACCGGTGTTGGCAATGCCGCACTTGGCGCTGGCGCTGGGCTTGCTGTGGCTGGCTGCGCCGAGTGGCGTACTGATGCGCTTGTTGCTGGCACCCTTCGAGGTGCTGGTACCCCCTCAATTCCCACTGCCCGATGCTCACGGCATTACGCTGGCGATCGGGTTGGCCTTGAAAGAAGCCCCATTTCTGATGCTGATGGCCCAGACGGCGCTGTCACGCTTGCCGGTAACGGCTCAGATGCAGGCTGGTCAGGCGCTCGGTTACAGTCTCCCGCAACTGCGCTGGCGCATCCTCATGCCCCAAGTCATGCGTGCGATTGCCTTGCCTATCGGCGCGGTACTGGCCTATTCGCTGGCGGTAGTGGATGTCGCGCAAGTGCTTGGCCCAACGCGTACCCCGACACTGGCAGTGCGCTTGGTAGAGCTATGGCGCGACAGTGATCCGACCGCGCGCTTGCCAGCTAGTGTTGGTGCGCTCGTCTTGGCGCTGTTGGTAATTGTGACGATGGCCCTGGGGGCCGCGCTAGGGCGTCAGCTGCTGAATTGGCATCGTGACTGGACGCTGAATACCCCCCCACCTGGGATGCCTGACGTACCTGGTTCATCCGGTTCAGCACGCGTAGACAGTATTGGGCGCGCAATTCGCGTGATGCTGGGCATCGTGACGGTGATATCGCTGCTGGCCTTTGCGGTGATTGCACTGCAATCGCTCGCCAGAGTCTGGTTCTTTCCATCACTGCTACCTACTCGCTGGGGGCTGGAGAGCTGGCAGCAGGCCCTGGCTGGGCTGGGCGATGCTTTCACCAATAGTCTGTGGCTGGCAGTTCTGGTCGCCACCTTGTCCGTCATTCTCAGTATCGCGGTATTCGAGCGTGAACGGGAGAGCGGGCGCTTGCGTGGCTTTATCGTCTGCCTCTATCTGCCGCTGCTATTGCCGCAGGCAAGCTTTCTGTTCGGGTTTCAGGTCGGTTGGTTGAGTCTGGGGGCTAACCCCGGCTGGCCGGGCGTGGTGATCGGTCACCTGCTATTTGCGCTGCCCTATGCCTGGCTGACGCTGGCGGGTCCATGGGCACGCTTTGATGTTCGGTTGGAGCAGGCAGCGCGCCTGTTGGGCAGTTCGCGACTTGAGGTCCTGATCGGCATTCGCCTGCGCTTGATGCTGCGGCCATTGGCAATCAGTTGGGCCGTTGCCTTCGCCGTCAGCATTGCCCAGTACGTACCCACAGTGGTGCTAGGCGGTGGACGCGTCCCGACACTGACTACCGAGACGTTGGCATTGGCGACAGGCGCTGATCCTCGTCTGACGGCAGTCGCTGCCTGCCTGCAAGCTTGCTTGCCGTTGTTGATCTTCTTACTGGCGCGCTGGGTGCCCGCAGGCCGCGCCGTGACACCGACACGTGGCTGACGTGGTGCAGCACCCTGTATTGCACAACGACGTGGCGCAAAGACCTGATCCGCCAATGATCCATTGTCAGATTCATCGATTCACTAACATGGGAGCGGAGCATGCTGGATAAGTGGACCTCACGCTGGGTACAGCCGCCATTGAAACGTCTGGCGTGTAGCGCGGCAGCGCGCGGTCTGCACCCTGACCAGCTGACGATTGCCGGCTTCGTGATCGGCATCACTGCTTTGCCGCTGCTCGCCTTCGGACATTTCGGGCTGGCACTGATCGCTATCCTGATCAATCGCGTGGTGGATGGGCTGGATGGTGCGCTGGCGCGTCATGCCGGATTGAGCTCTGATGCCGGTGGTTTCCTGGATATCTGTCTCGATTTCCTGTTCTACGCCGGTGTGGTCGTCGGTTTTGCGCTGGCTGATCCCACCGCCAATGCAATGGCCGCGGTAGTGTTGTTGTTTGCGTTTGTTGGCACGGGTTCCAGCTTTCTGGCCTTTGCCATCATGGCGGCCAAGCACCAGATAGAGCGGCCAAATTTCACCCGCAAGGCCTTCTACTATCTGGACGGTCTGACCGAAGGCACTGAAACCATCGGCTTCTTCGTCTTGGTCTGTTTGATGCCTCATCACTTCGCACTACTGGCGTGGATATTTGCCGCAGCTTGCATCCTGACCACGCTAACGCGCGTATGGGGAGGGTATGTCACCTTGCGGGCGCAAGACTGAAACATGGTCTTCGCCTGACGGTGGAATCGCATTCATCACGGCCGGCGCCAATGCCTTCGCCTGCTGTCTTTACGGAGTCTGTCCATGTCGCTGATTACTCGTCTTAGCTCTGCCATCTCGGTGTCTCATGGCTCAGTGCCGACTGCTCTGCTGCTCGCTGGTGGTCTGATGGCTGCGTCGTTGTCCCCTGTTGCCACTGCTGCTGACAAGGTTTACACGCCCGCGCAGATTCTGGCGTGGGGAGAGAAGACCTTCGAAGGTCATACCGCGTATCGTGTGGTCGAGCGTGACGGGGCTCCTGCTCTGGAAGCCAAGGCTCAAGGCCAGGCCTCGGCACGCTTTCTTGAAGAAGATATTTCTCTGGATGATACGCCCTATCTGAAGTGGTGCTGGCAGGTGGAAAGCATCTATCCGGCACTGGATGAGAAGACCAAGAATGGTGACGACTATCCGGCGCGCCTGTACGTGGTCAACAAGACCGGCATCCTGCCGTGGCAGGTCGAGGCGATCAATTACGTCTGGTCCAGCAACGAGCCCAAGGACAGTCATTGGGACAATGCCTTTACTGACCGCGCCGTTTTGCTGGCGGTAGAGTCGGGGGCAGACAAGGTGGGGCAGTGGGTGCCAGAGGTCCGCGATCTGCGTGCTGACTATTCGCGTCTGTTTGGTAGCAAGCCGAGCGAGATTGCCGGACTTGCCTTGATGGCAGATGGCGATAATGCAGGGGGGGATGCCACAGCGTATTTTCGTGGCCTCAGCCTCTCAAGCGATGCGACACCGCCGCAGTGCAATGGCTAGTCGGTCAATCGGTTGAGAATAAATAGATAGACACAAAAAAGCCCCGCGACTGATTGCTCAGTGGCGGGGCTTTCGGTTCAGGCTTCACACAGCGAGTGTGAAGCACCCGCGAGACGACAGTGTCATCTCGCGAGGGAGGAGGCGGAGCTTAGTGCTCCACGCCGCCTTCACCGTGAACGTGACCGTGTTCCAGTTCTTCGGAAGAAGCTTCACGCACTTCGGTGATCTGGACGTCGAAGTTCAGGGTTTCGCCAGCGAGCGGGTGGTTGCCATCGACAACAACAGTATCGCCTTCAACCTTGGTGACGGTGACCATCAGCGGGCCGCCCTGGGTCTGAGCCTGGAACTGCATGCCTGCTTCGATGTCTTCGACACCTTGGAATGCATCACGCGGCACTTCCTGGACCAGTGCTTCCTGGACTTCACCGTAACCTTCTTCCGGAGTCACAGCGACTTTCAGCTCGTCACCGGACTTCTTGCCGTCGAGTTCTTTCTCGAGGCCCGGAACGATGTTGCCGGCGCCGTGGATGTAAGCTAGCGGCTCACGGCCTTCAGAGGTGTCCAGCACTTCCCCTTCATTGTTGGTGAGGGTGTAGTGGAAAGAGACAACAGCATTCTGGGCGATTTGCATGGTTAGGGGCCTTTCGATAGGTATATGAACGTTAATAATAGCGTGCCCCTGAGGTGACTGTCAGGGGGGATGGCGGAAAAAACCCGCGTATCACGTGGCTTCCGGCCCGCTGATAACACCACCACGAGGGCGGTCCAGCGCACGATATCTTGTCTTGAAATAGTAGGTGACGCTCGCAAGCGTACTTTTCAACCCTGAACGTGGAATTTTTCTTGTGCGCGGTGCGGAGCCTCCAGTCGGCGCATGTCAGTGGAGGTGAAATGCACTGATACGGCAGGCGATGCGGTATTTCTGGGCAGGTAATCTGCCTACCGCATCAGGGTCTTGTGTCTATCCGCGTGGGAAGGTTTTGCGCGCCGGCTTGCGAGGGCATCGGGGTGTGGTTACTCTGCCTACTCGGACATCGCGGATTTCTGACGCGAGATGTCAATGACAACTCTCGCTCCGCATGTTCTGCCCCGTGGCCACTGACGGGGAATGGCAATCACATGCTCCATGCGACCCCTATTTTCAGGAGAGAATTTCGATGACCGTGACATTGATCTGGCTGGTGAGCTTCGCTGCGATCTTCATGCTGTGCTTGAACCGCTGGGACGGCTCGCTAGGTGCCACCGTCAAGCGTATTCTGCCCGAAGCCCTCAGTATCGATAACGGTGACCGTTACGTCTGGGGCGGGGCGCTGGCCGTATTGGGCGCTACCTTCATCGTCAATCCTATCTCCATGCTGATGGCGCTGATCATGCTGACGCTGATTGTCGTCATTGGTGGCAAGCTGATCTGCTGGGGCATGAGCAAGGTCAAGATGCACTGATTTTATGCTGATGCACGCTGTATAAGGTGTGCACCTGAAACGCAACAGGCCGGGCAAATGCTCGGCCTGTTGCGTTTCTGGCTTGCTGGTATCGGAGTGGCGGTTCAGTGCTGTATCTGACGCCGCGTGCCCTAGAGCCAGGTGGAAAGTGTCAGCGAGCCGAACTGATCGCTCTCACGCTGAGTTTCGAATTCATGCGTACGCCAGACATTGACGAAGGCCAGTTGCCAGCGTTGCCAGCTCAGCGCAAAGCCTAGCTGTATATCTCCCACCAGCGGGCGACGGTCTACCGACGCACTGTCCTCGAAGCTATTGCCATCCAACAACATATTGCGTGCTACGGCACGTCCTTCGAGATTGGCAAACAGGTACCAGGCGAAATCACCATCAGGCACGAAATACTGGCGGCCACTCTGGGATGGCGCCACCGTTGGAATGCCATAGCTGCGTGATAGCCCATGACCAATGCGGATACCTCCCCCCACACCGGCATAGGTGTATAGATTCCCCAGCGCAGCGGAGGCTGATGGGCCGTACTCCATTTCCAGACTCCCCATCTGGGCGGGTAGCCATAACTGTGTCTGCCAGCCGGCATTGACCACTGGTTCGTTATTCAACTGATGGTCCCACCCCTCAGGGTCATCGCTGCCAGTGATGTTATGGGCAGCTTGCTGAGTGCTTTTCGCGCCAGATGCCGGGCCAACAATGCCTAGATCAAGATTGAAGGTGTCGACACGCCGCCATCTATTTTCTCCTTTCTGCCCATTCTCTTCTGCAAATAGCGATACGCCACCGAACAGGTAGCCTGCATAAGGCCGATCATCACTATCGGGTTGCTTGCGATCGATATTGGTCGGCGTGTAAATCTGCTGACCAAATCGATAGGCAGTGGCATCCAAACGGGCTGCGCTAAAGCCTGGCACCCAATCTGCCAGTGAGCGTGACCAGTGCTGATGTGGTGTCTCGAAGGTGTAACTCAGCGCAAAGCCATTGGTGTAGTGCCCGTCATCGCCACTGGAGAGAATGTCGTTTTCCAACTTGAATGACAGCACGCCGCCGGAATGTGTCTCGGAATCCGCAGCCTCCACGACGGGTGACAACACCACTGCACCCAACATCACCAACGCCAATACCAGCTGACGGGTTGTGAAAGGCAGTTGCGAGACAGGGCTCAATGCATGGGTAGCGGATAAACCAAGAGGGAGCGAGCACGACGAAGCGCCAGCAGCGGATGAAGTAGCACTATCGTTACCCGAAGCAGGGCAGGTGACCGACGATGACGAGAGCAAAGCACAGACAGCAGTGGGACGCATGGCAACTCCTAGGGCGGAAAGTTGTACACAGAGTCTAGTAAAGCCGTAGGTGTATAACCTTGCACAAAAAAAATGCATTTGCATAGGAGGCTAATTAAAAAGTTGGGAAATTAGAGGTCTTATGTTTAATTATATAATTGCGGTTTTACCGCTAATTATTTTACTAGTTTTCTTAAATTAACATATCATAGAATTTTACGATGATGGTAATGAGTTATATTATCCATTTTTATCCGTTATAGGAAATATTATTAAAATTGAAGCTTTGACACCACTGCTTGAAAATAATATAGAGCTTATTGAAGAAGCAGCTAGAGATAATGGAAGAGAAGAAGGTGCTGTTGTTGGTATAACAAAGCAAGCTCAAGACCGTGGCTATGAAAGCCTGTCACCAGCGCAGGTACGCATGTTTGAATTATGTGTGAGGCCATTGATAGAGGGTGTTCAGTGCCCTGGTTATACCCATGAGTTGGAAGATAATCCAAGGGAGTGCCATCGCATACTCGATGATGATCGGCTTGTAGAGCTTTATACGATTGGAAATGCCTTGTGCGAAACCTGTGAAGCACAAGCATCAGTAGATAACCACTCTAAAACATCATTTTTTAAAGACTAAGTATATAAAATGATTAGCTGGAGCCCTTTCGTGACATACATGAGGGGCCCCAGCATTTTTAATCAATAAGGCGCGACGTTCAAATTAGCGCCGTAGCCGACGAGGCGGACACGTTGGCCGACGGAGAAGGCGGTATCGGCCTTTTGAACAACGATGAGACTGTCGCCTGCATCACGGCGGACTTCGATCTCGTAGGCGTCGACTTGATCCACATTGTCGGCGATCGATTTACCAGCGACGCTACCGCCGATGGCGCCGGCTGCAGCCGCGATAGTACGACCAGAGCCGCCACCTATCTGGCTACCAAGCAAGCCGCCGATCACTGCGCCACCCAAGCCACCGAGTACACCGCTGCCTTCATCGGTAGCCTGAATCTGTACCGGGCGCAGCGAAGTGATGGTGCCGTAGCTGACGGATTGGGCGCGTTTAGCCTGATCTCCGGAGTAGACATTGCCGGAATAGACATCACTATTGGCGCAGCGCCCAGCGTCAGCACGCCGATAGCGATGACGGGTAGCCAGCGCCGTGAGCTTCGAAGTGAGGGAAGCGTAAGGGTCATGGTATGTCTCCTCGCAAAAATGATGTGCTTGAGATGGTGGTGAGAGTATTGGGCTGGCACATCCATTGACAGCCAGAGTGCTCGCGCGGGACTGACGTCATTCATTGACCGTCAGACAGTGCAAGAACACTGTTTCCTAACAGTATAGACCACTCGGTCCATGACGGGTTCCCTATTGTGAAACGCTGATAGGGCGCGTTCTTGAGGTTGCTGCGTCGCGCTGCATGTACCCATGCCTTGCCTGGCAAATACTCGCTTGCCTCGTGTGCACATTCTCGCTGATATCCGGCTATTAGGCTCTTGCATGCCGCGACTGAAAATGAGCATCTCGCTGACACGAAAAAGCCCGCGTGAGCGGGCTTCTGTGGAGCATTGGCGTGCAGCGATGTTTAAAACTGATCTTCTTCAGTAGAGCCTGTCAGTGCGGTGACAGAAGAGTTGCCGCCCTGAATGACGTTGGTCATGTCATCGAAGTAGCCGGTACCGACTTCCTGCTGGTGCGCCACGAAGGTGTAGCCCTTCTCGGCGGCTGCGAATTCAGCTTCCTGCACTTTCTCGACATAGTGCTTCATGCCTTCGCCACGTGCGTAGTCATAAGCGAGATCGAACATGCCGAACCACATGTTGTGAATGCCGGCCAGCGTGATGAATTGGTACTTGTAGCCCATATCGGACAGTTCCTGTTGGAACTTGGCGATGGTGGCGTCGTCGAGGTTCTTCTTCCAGTTGAAGGAAGGAGAGCAGTTGTAGGCCAGCAGCTGGTCCGGGTATTCCTTTTTGATCGCGTCGGCGAATCGACGTGCTTCTTCAAGATCCGGCTTGGCAGTTTCACACCAGATAAGGTCAGAGTACGGGGCGTAGGCCAGTCCGCGAGAGATGGCCTGATCGAGACCGGCATTGACGCGGTAGAAGCCTTCGTTGGAGCGCTCACCGGTCAGGAAGGGCTTGTCGTAATCATCCACGTCAGAGGTGATCAGGTCGGCAGCGTTGGCGTCGGTACGCGCGATCACCAGCGTCGGCACACCGGCGACGTCAGCAGCGAGACGCGCGGCGACCAGCTTCTGCACGGCTTCCTGTGTCGGTACCAATACCTTGCCGCCCATGTGGCCACATTTCTTGACTGAGGCCAGCTGATCTTCGAAATGTACGCCGGAGGCACCAGCCCGAATCATCGCCGTCATCAGCTCGTAGCCGTTCAGCACACCACCGAAGCCTGCTTCAGCGTCAGCCACGATCGGCGCGAAGTAATCGACGAAGCCTGCATCACCCGGGTTGCCACCTTTGTGCCACTGAATCTGGTCAGCACGACGGAAGGTGTTGTTGATGCGCTTGACCACAGTAGGCACGGAATCAACCGGATACAGTGATTGATCGGGGTACATGGCTTCGCTGGTGTTGTTATCAGCGGCAACCTGCCAACCGGAAAGGTAGATAGCTTCGATACCTGCCTTGACCTGTTGCATGGCTTGGCCACCGGTCAGTGCGCCCAGGCAGTTGACGTAGCCTTTCTTGGCATCACCATTCACCAGCCTCCACAGTTTTTCGGCACCGCGAGTCGCCAGGGTATTAGCTTCAGGTACAGAACCGCGCAGCCGCACGACATCTTCGGCGGAGTAAGGGCGAGTAACGTCCTTCCAACGCGGATTCTCGGCCCAGTCCTTTTCGATTGCGGCAATCTGATCGGCACGTGATTGACTCATGATGGCATCTCCTGATGGCTTCGTCGTAGGGCCGTGGCCCCTGGCTTGTCGTGTCTGTTTGTTGTTTCGTGTCTGTGTCTTTTGCAATCTGTGTCTTGTGAAAGGTGTCGCGGTGCTTTGCTGACAAGGGCAGCCGATAGCTGCGGGTCACGATTGATTGTTCTTGTAGTGTCTTTGCTAACTTCTATCGATACTGAGTACTTCTGAGTTATTTTATTTCTAAGTTATTGTTATAAATTGAGCTTTCTCTCCCTTACTCAACGTCAGGCATAACGGCACATGACGTCGTGCATCTCTTTTCTCTCTCCAGACTCTGGAGTCAGTTGAAAGCGTTCTTCGAGTACGCCAAGGCAGTCTGCTTCGGCCGCTGTAGCTGGTATTAGTGTGATGCTATCGAGCCACGGCAGCAGGAAGTAGAGGCTTGCTTCCAGTGTGGATACCTCACAATCACTCAAGGTGAGTGCTACTCGGGGAGGGTGGCCATCCGGTGCCCGAAGGCGCCCAATCAGCTCTCCCCAGCACAGAGCTTCCCGCACGCTGCTGATCTGCTCGATAGCGAGTTCTGCATGACGTTCACCGCGATGCCGCGCGGTGGCCAGTGTCCAAAAGGCCAGCGGGAGAGGGCGTTTGCCGATGCTCATCCCTGCGACGTCATGTGACAGCCCATTGAGTGTCAGTGCTGTGTGCTGTTCTGCATTCTTCTCGATGTCTGTTGAACGTTGCGTTGTTGAAGGCTGTGCTGCCGAGCGGCGTGCCATATGCCAACCCTGCATACGTTGGGTGATCTGCCAGTCAGTGCCAGGTAACTGCCAGCGCTTGTCGCGACTCAGGTGGCAGATTGTCTTTGCCTGCGCTGCCATCGGCTCCGGCGACTGCGGGGGTAGTAAATCCAGCATCGGCCGCACCAGTTTCATGACACGAGCGCGTATTTCAGGGCACTGCCACTGCTCGGCCAGTGCCGCATCTATCGGCTGCCCAACCATGCTAACGAGCGATGTGACCTGCATTCGTGAGTCTGTGTTGGACATGGGAGTCTCCTGAACGGCGCGGCGCCAAACGAGGCGATACTTTATGCGGCAGTGCAGCGTAATATTCTTGGCCTCTAGCATCCGCCTGAAATCATCCGTTGTCTTTCATTCCTTGGTCGTATTAAAACGTTTGTTTTATTTTGGTTTCAACGCTGCTGAAAAACGTGCAGTGAAACGGTTGTTTTAATTCGCTTCAATATCGCCATGATGCCAGTGTTCATGGGCAGTATGGAATGATGACTTGGTCATGAACTGCGTTGTAGTTCGACTACAAGATTATTGAAGGCACAAAAAAACCGACCCCCAAGGGGGTCGGTTTTTTTGCTAATCAGCGCTAAAATTCAGTTCAGAATCAAGCGCATGCTGCGGTGCGGTATGCCGGCATCGATAAACTCGTCACCGAAGGCCGTGAAGCCCAGGCGTTGATAAAAATCCAGTGCGTGGGTCTGGGCATCGAGCACAACCTCGGCATGGCCAAGCTGACACGCTGTATGGATACAGGCTTCCATCAGCCGCTGGCCAAGGCCTAAGCCACGGGCTTCAGAGAGCACGGCAACACGGCCAACATGGCCATCCGGTAGCAGGCGTGCAGTGCCGACTGCACGGCCTTCGAGACGCACGAGGAAGTGTTCGCAATCATCGTCGCGGCCGTCCCACTCCTCACTCTGCGGGACATGCTGCTCTTCGATGAAGACGATGCGACGAATCTCGCTGGCGTCACTGGACAGGGTCTGCCAGTCGCCGCGCTCCAGACTGATCATTGCATCACTCATGGCACTCAGTCCTCTTCGTCCTGCAGGTCACATTCCAGTATCAGGCTGCCACGATTGATCAATGCCGTCAGCAGGCTGACCACGGCGGCTCGATCAAGGTCGGCAGTGGTGTAGTCAAGCAACACCGCTGTGAGCTTCTCACCGGAGGAAAGTGTCTCGGCAAGCGCCTGAGTGGCTGGAATACCGTCGCCATCAACGAATAATGTGCTGCTGCCGTCGTCTGCATGGCGGAAGGCGAAGCGTGAACCCAGGGTACGCACTAGCACACCCTCGTCTTCCAGATATTCCACTAGCTCTTTCGGCTTGAGCGCTGGTTCACGCGTGGCGAGCTGCTCAAGGTACTTGGGCTGGGTCATGTAGCGCCCGAACCACTGGGCCAGCTGGGCAGGGTTGTCGAGAGTGTTGAGCAGCAGCTCACGCACACGCTCCAGTGCTGCATCGTCCAGCTCGCCAGCATCGGCGACCGGCGCCATGCCAGCATCGCGATAGCGCAGCGATTCCGGCAGGCTGGCACCTAGATAGTCAGCGTAGGAGGTGATGACTTCATCGGCAGAAGGCGCGCGGAAGCCGACGGAGATGGTCATGCAATCATCGGACTGGCTGACACCGTGGTGTGCCAGGCGCGGCGGGACATAGAGCATGTCGCCCGGCTCCAGCACCCAATCATCGCCCGGCGTGACCTCGAAGTGCCTGAGGATGCGCAGGTCGATACCGTCGATGATCTCGGCATCTTCTCCCAGCATGCCGCCCAGCTGCCAGTGACGCTGACCTTGGGCTTGCAGCAGGAAGACATCGTAGTTGTCGAGGTGCGGGCCGACGCTGCCACCGGTCGGCGCGTAGCTGATCATGATGTCATCGAGACGCCAGCGCGGCAGGAAGGTGAACGGCTCGAACAATGCCGCAACGTCCGGCACATAGTGGTCCACGGCTTGTACCAGCAGGCTCCACTGGCTGTCGGCCTTGGCATCGAGACGCGTAAAGGTGGCGTCATCGAAGGGGCCGTGGCTGACCTGCCATGCCTTGTCAGGGCCATTCTCTTCGACGAGACGTGCCTCGATACCGTCTTCGCAGGCCAGGCCGGCCAGTTCGTCGGCTTCCAGCGGCATCTCAAAGTCTGCAAAGGCGCCGCGGATCAGCAGCGGCTTCTGCTGCCAGTAGTCGCGCAGGAATTCACGGATGCTCAGGCCGCCCAACAGCGCCAGTGGCGTGTCGGTGTTGCGGGGGGCGGGGGATGTGCTCATGCAGAACCTCTCGAACGCGAGCAGCGGCCAGTCAGGCGACCACTTGTCTCACGATAACGTCGGTGAAGCCGCCACTCGAAGGCAGACGGCGATGCGATTCAGACGTGTACACGGCGTGATGTGCACATTCTTGATCTCACCACTGCCCATGCGGGCACGGCAGCGGTAGTGAATTCGGTGTTGGAGCTATGGCGAAAAGCATAATGCACGACGCCGGAGCACAGGCCCCGGCGTCGTCTGGCATGCTGCGATCAGGCTGGCTTACAGCGCCTTGGCCTGGGCGATGGCATTACCGATGTAGCTTGCTGGGCTGAGGGCTTTCAGCTCAGCCTTGACGTCTTCCGGCAGCTCCAGCGTTTCGATGAAGGCGGCGAAACCGGCTTGATCGATGCGCTTTCCACGGGTCAGTTCCTTGAGCTTCTCGTAGGGCTTCTCGATGCCGTAGCGACGCATGACAGTCTGGATCGGCTCAGCCAGCACTTCCCAGCTGTTGTCGAGATCAGCGTTCAGACGCTCCGGATTGGCTTCCAGCTTGCTGATGCCTTTGAGGGCAGACTGATAGGCGATCAAGCCTTGCGCCAGGCCCGTACCGAGATTGCGCAGTACGGTGGAGTCGGTCAGGTCACGCTGCCAGCGGGAGATTGGCAGTTTCTGCGCCAGATGGCCCAGTACGGCGTTGGCGATACCGAGATTGCCTTCGGAGTTCTCGAAGTCGATCGGGTTGACCTTGTGCGGCATGGTGGAAGAGCCGATTTCGCCCGCCACGGTGCGCTGCTTGAAGTAACCCAGTGAGATGTAGCCCCACACATCGCGATTGAAATCGATCAGGATGGTATTGAAGCGGCATACGGCATCGAACAGCTCGGCGATGTAGTCGTGCGGCTCAATCTGGGTGGTGTACGGGTTGAAGGTCAGCCCGAGGCTCTCGACGAAGGTTTCAGCATTGGCCGCCCAGTCGATGGCCGGATAGGTGGTGAGGTGGGCGTTGTAGTTACCCACGGCACCATTGATCTTGCCGAGCATCTCGACGCGTTCGATCTGGACCAGCTGACGACGCAGACGTGCTGCGACATTGGCCATTTCCTTGCCGAGAGTGGTCGGGCTGGCAGTCTGGCCGTGCGTGCGTGACAGCATCGGTTGTTCGGCGTGCTGGTGGGCCAGCTTGACGATGGCCTCGGTGACTTCATGCATCTGCGGCAGCAGCACGTTGTCCAGACCGCCGCGCAGCATCAGCGCGTGAGACAGGTTGTTGATGTCCTCGCTGGTGCAGGCGAAGTGAATGAATTCGGTGACGGCATTCAGCTCAGCATTGTCAGCCACTTTTTCCTTCAGGAAGTACTCGACCGCTTTCACGTCGTGATTGGTAGTGCGCTCGATGTCTTTGATGCGCTGGGCATCCTCGACACTGAAATCACTGACGATGGCGTCCAGCACCGCGTTGGCTTGTGCGGAGAAGGCCGGCACTTCAGCGATCTCGGCGTGGGTGGCCAGGCGTTGCAGCCAGCGCACCTCGACGATGACACGAGCACGGATCAGGCCGAATTCACTGAAGTGCTCGCGCAGGGCCTCGGTCTTGGCGCCGTAGCGGCCATCGACAGGAGACAGGGCGGTGAGGGCGGACAGCTGCATGATGAAGATCTTCCGATGATGGCAGGGCGATGACGCTGCCAGTTCAAGTGTCTCGGTGCCCGGCAAGTGGCACCAGCGTTGTTGAAGCGAATTCGGGGCAGTACCGGAGGCTGCGTGAGGGCAAGCGTGGCTGCGACCGCGCAGCCTCCGGCTCAATCGAGCTGAAGCAGAGACTTCTTCAGGGCGCTGCGTTGGAAGACCAGCTTCCAGCGGCGTCCGCCCTGTTGCTCCCACAGTAGGGCAAAGCGCACGCCAGCCAGCAGCGCACAGCGGATGCGCTCCGGCATCATGCGCTGTTGCAGCAGACCCGGGTCACCCTGCACCACGATCCGATAGCGGAAGGTGGAAAGCGTCTGCTGATAAAGCTCACCCAGGCTTGCGACCACATTCTCGTGCGTCGGACCGAAGTGCTCAGCCTGGCCCTGGATGCGCGTCAGGCCAGTGCCCAGCGCGTCGAGCATGTCCGGGTTCTTCTTGAGCTTGCTCATCAGCATCACTAGCGAGAAGCCGTAGCGCATTACCACCGGTGAGACCTGACGGCGGTCCATCACGGCGCTGACGGTGTCGATGCCAAGACGCAGATGGTTATGGTGGCCGCCATAAATGGCCTCGAAGCTGGGCGGATTGGTGTCTAGCGTCGCCTTGATGAGCGTTTCCCAGGCGCGCTCGTCGCACTGGCCATTACGCGCCAGTTCATCGACCAGTGCAGCAGCCTGAAAGACACCGGCCAGCGAAAGTGCCTGGCGGGTGGTGGTATCACTGACGGGACGGATCGGCACGCTGGTCATTGCGCGGCGGACTCCTGGGGGCCGGAGGTCGGGGCAGAGGCTTCTGCCACGAGTTTCCAGGCAGCATCGATCACGCCGCCGCCCAGACAGATGTCACCGAGATAGAACACGGCAGACTGGCCGGGTGTCACGGCGCGTTGTGGCTCGTCAAAGCGCACTTCGACATGCTGACCGTCGTTGATGATCAGCGTCGCGCCTTGATCTTCCTGGCGATAACGATTCTTGCAGCGGATGCGCAGTTCGCCATTGGCGTCGGCCTGCGGCGGTTCCCCCGCCACCCAGTCGACGGCTTCGGTACTCAGCGCCTGGGTATAGAGCAAGTCATGATGCTTGCCTTGTACGGCGATCAGCACATTGCGCTCAAGGTCCTTGGCGCACACGAACCACGGCGCATCGGGATAGCGCTTGAGACCGCCGATGCCCAAACCCTGGCGCTGACCGAGGGTGTAGTACATCAGGCCCATGTGCTCGCCGATCACGTCACCGTCAGGCGTTTCGATCTTGCCGGGCTGGGCGGGCAGGTACTGCTTCAGGAAATCGGCAAAGCGACGCTCGCCGATGAAGCAGATGCCGGTGGAATCCTTCTTGCGCGCGGTGATCAGCGCGTGCTTCTCGGCGATGGTGCGCACTTCGTGTTTCTCCAGCTCGCCGACCGGGAACAGCGTGCGTTCGATGGCCGCTTGTGGCACGGCGTGCAGGAAGTAGCTTTGATCCTTGTTGGCATCCAGCCCCTTGAGCAGGCGCGGACGGCCGTCGCGCTCGCCACCACGCACGTAGTGGCCCGTCGCGATCAGCTTGGCACCCAGCATCTCTGCGTATTCAAGGAAGACCTTGAACTTGATTTCGCGGTTGCAAAGGATGTCAGGGTTCGGCGTGCGGCCCGCCTTGTATTCGGCCAGGAAGTGCTCGAAGACGTTGTCCCAGTATTCCGAGGCAAAGTTGGCGGTATGCAGCTTGATGCCCAGCTTGTCGCAGACAGCTTGAGCATCGGCCAGGTCTTCGATGGCGGTGCAGTATTCGCTACCGTCGTCTTCGTCCCAGTTCTTCATGAACAGGCCTTCGACGTGGTAGCCCTGCTCCATCAACAACAGGGCAGAGACGGAGGAGTCGACACCGCCGGACATGCCGACGATGACCTTGGTTCCGGTACCGGTTTCAGCGGTCATCAGTTCTCTCGTCACCCGCGCGGCCGCGGGTTGTCACAAACAGGTGAGGCGGCGGACCTTGCGTGAGGCAGGCGTCGCGTAATTGGGCGGGATTATACCTGAAGGCGGGGGTGGGATTCACCCCGCAGACCGTGTCCCTTGCTGCGCAATGGCCAAGCACTGGCGCATTGATGTGCGGTCAGTCGTGTCTGGCGCTCGGCCTTGCGCGCTTTTGGGGAGGGTGGTCAGTCGTGGATGACATCCAACGGAAAGCGTTTGCCGCGCTGACTGTCGCGAATACGACGTGTCACCAGCGGGCTGCGCAAGCGGCCCATCGCTTCCAGCTGCTCTATCTCCTCAAGCGTCAGCCAGTGCGTCCTGGTGATGTCAGGGTCCAGTGGCGTGCACAGAAACTCGAGCGCGGCGGCCTCAAAGCTGTGGGAGTGATAGTGCGTGCCATCATCCGCGACATGCACGTAGAGGCCGAGGTAGCCGGTCAGCAATACACGCCAGGCCGTTTCCTCGCGAACCTCACGCTGCACGGCGTCGATGATGCGCTCGTTTGGCTCGATATGGCCGGCAGGCTGATTGAATAGGGTGTAGGGGCCGCCCTTGTCTTCTTCAACGATCAGGTAGCTTCCCGCACGTTCCACGACACAAGCGACGGTGGCATTCGGTGTCCAACGAGTGGTCATCAGGACTTCCTTCCCTTGGGCGGAGTGGTTGAGCGGCGGCCATTGGCGTGCGGCTTTCCAGCAGTACGTTTGGCGGAACCCGTCTTTCCAGAGCTCACTTTGCCAGCACCGGCCTTGTGGCAAGCAGGTGGGCGTTCGTTACGTGAACGTTCGTCACGTGATGCCGCGGGCAGCTCGACTTCCTCACTACGCCATTCGCCCGGCGCCAGGCCATCGAGCTTCCATGGCCCGATAGCGGCGCGAATAAGTCGCAGCGTGGGCAAACCGACGTGGGCAGTCATCCTGCGCACCTGACGATTGCGCCCTTCGCTGATCACGATCTCCAGCCAGTGGGTCGGAATGCTCGCGCGAAAGCGCACAGGGGGTTGCCTGTCTGGCAACGTGGGCGGGTCAATATGCTTCACCTTGGCAGGGCGAGTCATGCCATCCTTGAGCTCTACACCGGCGCTTAGTTGGGCAATCGCCTGCTCATCAGGGGCACCCTCTACCTGTACCCAGTAGGTCTTGGGTTGCTTCTTTTTCGGATGGGCAATCTGGTGGGAGAGCGCGCCATCACTGGTCAATAGCAGCAATCCCTCCGAATCATAGTCGAGGCGTCCGGCAGCATAGATGTCCGGTACGTCGATGAAGTCGGCGAGCGTCTGGCGCTGCTTGTCGCGGTCAGTAAACTGCGTTAGAACGCGGTAGGGCTTGTGTAGCAGATATATGAGAGACATGGTTTAGACTTTTGTCGCGGCTGCCGTATAAGCCTACTGTGAGAAGCGGCACGGGTGCTATACTCGCGCCTCCACTGAATCCATGACAGGGGAGTTATCAATGGGGTTCCAGAAGATTGTCGTTCCGGAAGGCGGCCAGAAGATTACCGTCAATTCCGACAATACCCTCAACGTTCCGAGTAATCCGGTCATCCCGTTCATCGAAGGCGATGGTATCGGTGTGGACGTGACTCCGGCAATGAAGATTGCCATCGACTCCGCCGTTGACAAGGCTTATGGCGGTGAGCGCAAGATTCACTGGATGGAAGTCTACGCCGGTGAAAAAGCGACTCACGTTTATGATGCGGATACCTGGCTGCCGGAAGAGACTCTCGAGGCTGTCAAGGATTATGTCGTTTCCATCAAGGGTCCTCTGACGACACCAGTGGGCGGCGGTATTCGCTCTCTGAACGTCGCACTGCGTCAGAAACTTGATCTGTACACCTGCCTGCGCCCAGTGCGCTGGTTCACAGGTGTGCCGAGCCCGGTGAAGAAGCCGGCTGATGTCGACATGGTCATCTTCCGCGAAAACTCCGAAGACATCTATGCCGGTATTGAGTGGAAGGCAGGGTCTGCGGAGGCCGATAAGGTCATCAAGTTCCTGCGTGAAGAGATGGGTGTCACCAACATCCGCTTCCCGGAGAACTGCGGTATCGGTGTCAAGCCGGTGTCTCAGGAAGGTACCAAGCGTCTGGTTCGCCAGGCTGTCCAGTACACCATCGACAACGACCGCGCGTCGCTGACCCTGGTGCACAAGGGCAACATCATGAAGTTCACCGAAGGTGCCTTCAAGGACTGGGGCTACGAAGTCGTCAAGGAAGAATTTGGCGGCGAGCTGCTCGACGGCGGCCCGTGGATGAGCTTCAAGAACCCGAATACCGGCAAGGACATCGTGGTTAAAGACGTCATCGCTGATGCCATGCTGCAGCAGATTCTGCTGCGTCCGGCAGAATACGATGTCATCGCCACCCTGAACCTGAACGGTGATTACCTCTCCGACGCTCTGGCGGCGGAAGTGGGTGGTATCGGTATCGCGCCGGGTGCAAACCTGTCCGATAACGTGGCCATGTTCGAGGCAACTCACGGTACTGCACCGAAGTATGCCGGTCAGGACAAGGTCAACCCGGGCTCGCTCATCCTCTCTGCCGAGATGATGCTGCGTCACATGGGTTGGGTTGAAGCGGCTGATCTCGTGCTGAAAGGCGTCGAGAAGGCTATCGCCAAGGGCGAAGTCACCTATGACTTCCATCGCCTGATGGACGATGCCAAGCTGCTGAAGTGCTCCGAGTTCGGTCAGGCTGTTGCTGACAACATGGATGCCTGAAACTCTGCGTTAGTCTGAAATGCTGAATTTTCAGCATCAGGCGTATGCAAAAGTTTCAGCAGAAGGCCCCCGGACATGTCCGGGGGCCTTCTTGCGTCTGGGGCAGCTTTCTCGATATCAATGCCTGCGACAAACAGTCAGATGCTTGGTCAGATGCACATCAATCGGCTTATATGAGGCGGTATCCGTGAGCAACGCTTGCAACATGCCCGAGATGCCCTCA
>NZ_JEMF01000018.1 GCF_000591415.1 Cobetia crustatorum
CAGGCCGCCCAAGCTGAAGCGGATCGCATTGCTACTGAGCAGGCCGCCAAGGCTGAAGCCGAACGCATTGCTGCTGAGCAGGCCGCCAAGGCTGAAGCGGATCGCATTGCCACCGAAAAAGCGGCTGAAATCCAAGCACAAGCGATTGCAGAAGAAGTCGCTGCAGCCGCACGTGTAGAAGACGCACGTGTTGTTGCGCGTCAGGAAGAAGAGCGCATTGCCGAAGCGCGAGCCGCAGCCGAGTTTGTGGCCATCGAGGAAGAGGAGCGTGCGGCACTGGAGCAAGCTCGCCAGGAAGCTGAAGTACGTGCCGCTGAAGGCATCGCTGCCTCTATTCACGAGGAGCTGGAGGCTGACGCATCAACCAATGCCTCGGAAGATGAGCGGGATACTGCTCGTGATGGCCGTGAGAAGCCGCGCCGTGGTTTCTTCGCGCGCATGAAAGCAGGGCTTGGCAAGACGCGCGCCAACCTGACAGAGGGCGTTGCTAGCCTGTTCCTCGGCAAGAAGCAGATTGACGATGAACTGATGGAAGATCTCGAGACCCAGCTGCTGATGGCAGATGTGGGGATCGAGGCCACCACCGAGATCATCGATAACCTGACGGCACGTATCTCCCGCAAGGAGCTTAAAGAGCCGGAGGCGCTTTATCAGGCGTTGCAGGAAGAGCTGCGCGTGATGCTGGCACCGGTTGCACGTGACATCGAGCTGCCGCCCAAGGGCAGTGGTCCCTTCGTGATTCTGATGATCGGGGTCAACGGGGTCGGCAAGACCACCACCATCGGCAAGCTGGCCAAGCGCTACCAGAGCCAGGGCCGCAGCGTGATGCTGGCGGCTGGCGATACCTTCCGCGCGGCAGCGGTCGAGCAGCTCAAGGTCTGGGGAGAACGCAACAAGGTGCCGGTCATCGCGCAGCACACCGGCGCTGATAGCGCATCTGTCATCTATGACGCGCTGGAGGCAGCCAAGCACGTAACGTCGATATTTTGATTGCTGATACTGCTGGGCGTCTGCACAACAAGAGCCATCTGATGGAAGAGCTCAAGAAGGTGCAGCGCGTGATGGCCAAGCTGGACGTCAATGCGCCGCACGAAGTGATGCTGGTACTGGACGCGGGTACCGGGCAGAACGCACTGGCGCAGGCGACCACCTTCCATGAGGCGGTCAATATTACTGGCCTGACGCTGACCAAGCTTGATGGCACTGCCAAGGGCGGCATTATCTTCGCGTTGGCCAAGCAGCTCAATCTGCCGATTCGCTATATTGGCGTCGGTGAAGGTGTGGATGATCTGCGTCCCTTCGCAGCCGATGATTTCGTCAGTGCGTTGTTTGCCCGTAGTGGGGAAGAGGTCGACGAGGAGCAGCGCGAGGCATGATCGCATTCGAGCATGTAGGCAAGCGTTATGGTGGGCGCTTTGATGCACTGGCCGGGCTCGACTTCACGGTCGAGCGAGGCGAAATGGCTTTTCTCACTGGGCATTCCGGCGCAGGAAAGAGCTCACTGCTCAAGCTGATCATGCTCCTTGAGCGGCCTTCGCGGGGGCGCATACTGGTGGCCGGCCATGATATCGGCCGACTGCACGTCTCCCAGGTACCGTATTACCGCCGCCAGATTGGCGTGGTCTTTCAGGATCATCAGCTGCTCAGCGATCGCAATATATTCCATAACGTGGCACTGCCGCTGATGATTCAGGGTGTTACACCACGTGAACAGGCTCGGCGCGTGCGGGCTGCGCTCGACAAGGTGGGTTTGCTACACCGAGAAAAGGCACTGCCGGTTGAGTTATCCGGTGGTGAGCAGCAGCGGGTGGGGATCGCGCGCGCCGTGGTCAACAAGCCTGCGTTGCTGCTGGCAGATGAGCCTACTGGTAATCTCGATCCGGCGTTATCCGCAGACATAATGCGGTTGTTCGAGGATTTCAATCGCATCGGTACCACGGTGATGATTGCCAGCCACGACTTGGCGCTGATTGCGGGCCTGCACCATCGCACGCTTGAACTCGCCGATGGCCGCCTGATTGCTGACAAGGATGCTCGATGAGTTCTTCTCGCCTTCGCACACGCAAGCCGACTCCCGAAGCAGTAGAATCTGCCGATGCTGCTGAGCGTCGCGCACGCAAGGGGGCACGCTCCAGTCGAGTCTCCGTCGAGAGTCGCTATCGTAGTTGGTTGAGCCATCATGGCGCCATGGCGCGTGATAGTGCTCGACGACTGCTCGTTACACCGATTGCCAGTCTTCTCACCATGCTTGCTATCGCCATCGCACTGACATTACCGGCGGCATTATGGCTGGCGCTGGATAGTGCGCGGTTGTTGGATAATGAGCTCAACGACAGTGCTCAGTTGA
Source organism: Cobetia crustatorum (assembly GCF_000591415.1). Taxonomy (GTDB): domain Bacteria; phylum Pseudomonadota; class Gammaproteobacteria; order Pseudomonadales; family Halomonadaceae; genus Cobetia; species Cobetia crustatorum. Next base: position 2,348 of record NZ_JEMF01000018.1, read on the forward strand.
CGCTGTATCTTGATACCTCCGTCAGTGAAGGGCGGGCGCTGGACCTGGCAGATCGATTGCGAGACGAGCAGGGCATCGGCGGTGTGCGTCTGATCACTGCGGCTGAAGGCATGGAAGAGTTCGCTCAGGCGCTGGACCTCAAGCGTTCCTTAAGCTTGCTGGATAATAATCCACTCCCCGCCAGTATCATGATTACACCTGTCGATACGACGCCGGAGTCTGTGCATCAGCTGGCGACTCGACTGGAAAGTGAACCGGGCGTGGAGAGCGCGCGGCTCGATCTGGCCTGGTTGGAGCGTCTTCGCCAATTGGGTGAGCTAGGCCAAAAAGTGACGCTGGGATTGGCGGTCTTGTTTGGTCTTGGTGTTCTGCTAGTCGTGGGTAATACCATTCGCCTATCCGTAGAGAGCCGCCGGCAGGAAATTGAAGTGGTGACACTGATTGGAGCAACGCATGCCTTTGTGCGACGTCCTTTCTTGTACAGTGGCGCTTGGTATGGGCTGGGGGGCGGGTTGCTGGCCTGCGGGATTCTGGCGCTAGGAGGTAGCTGGCTGGCAGCTCCTGTGACGGGCCTTGTACAAAGCTATGGCGGCAACTATGTGTTGCCTTCACTGGGGCTTTCAGGCGGCGCTGCACTGCTGTTTTCGAGTACAATACTGGGCTGGGTCGGTGCCTGGTTTGCGGTAGGGCGTCATCTCGCCAGCATATCCCCACGTTAATTATTGGCGATCAGCTGTCGATATTGTCATGACGGCAGGCAACGATTACGCCCCGACAACATTTTTACCGGGTGGCAGTGAAAGGAGGGTGGGCGATTAAACGTTTTTCTCACTTTGTCATGTTACGCCGCGCAACGTGACATGACATTTATACACGTCATGTACAGCCTTGACGGGAACCTGTTGCAACCTTCACAGTCTTACTACTTGCATGCGTGAATTAGGCAACCATGGAGACATCTGTATTATGAGCACTAGTCTTCAGCCACTTGGCCATCTGTCACCGGGTCAAGATCTAAACGGCTATATTCAGTCGGTGAACCGTATCGCTGTGCTTACTGCGGAAGAAGAGCATGAGCTAGCGTTACGTCTGCATGAAGAAAATCATCTGGAATCGGCACGTCGTCTCGTCATGTCGCACCTGCGCTTCGTTGTACATATCGCGCGCAGCTACAGCGGTTATGGCTTGCAGCAGGCAGATCTGATCCAGGAAGGTAATGTCGGCCTGATGAAAGCGGTCAAGCGCTTTGATCCTCATCAGGGAGTTCGTCTGGTCTCCTTTGCTGTGCACTGGATCAAGGCCGAAATCCACGAGTTTGTGTTGCGTAACTGGCGTATCGTCAAGGTCGCGACCACCAAGGCTCAGCGTAAGCTGTTCTTCAACCTGCGTGGTGCCAAGAAGCGTCTGGGGTGGTTGAACAATGATGAAGTAGACGCGATTGCGGGTGATCTGGACGTCAAGCCCACAGTAGTGCGTGAGATGGAAAGCCGTCTCTCTGCACACGATGCGGGGTTTGATGCAGGGCCCAGCGACGATGAAAGTTCTGCTTATCAGGCGCCGGCCAACTATCTCGAAGACCATAGCCTTGACCCGGCCGCTCGGGTTGAGCAGCAGGACATGGAAAACGACTCCCATGGTCGCTTGCTGAAAGCATTGGCTGCGCTGGATGAGCGCTCTCGCGATATCCTGCAGCAACGCTGGTTGAGCGATAACAAGTCAACCTTGCATGAGCTTGCTGATATCTATGGCGTGTCTGCTGAACGTATTCGCCAGCTTGAAAAAAATGCCATGAAGAAGCTGCGTGAATCGATGGGTGATATGAGTGAAGGCTTCGCTGCCTAAGTTCACTCTTGGATAATGCTGCGATGAATAAAGATACCCCTCGAGAATCTCGACGGGGTATCTTCGTTGAGGCAGGGTCGATACTAATAGGGAAGCAGTTATCAGTTGAACAGTGCAACATAATGTTTCATTCTGTTACAGTGCGATATATTTCATTCCTTTATTGGTGGCTCTGTGGACCCAATTTCTCCCCGTGACGGTGGTACACATTCGCTATGGCGGATCTTTGGCATCAATGCCGCCTTGCTGGTGGTGCTTGGGGGGCTCTATCTGGCCAGCCAGTGGTTCGATGTGCGCGAGCAAGAGATGCGAAGACTTGAGGCGCTGGATACTCAACTACACATCTCCACTGAGCAGCTGATTTCAGATGTCGCTCGCGAAATGATGGTGCTGGAACGAGTGTTGCGGGGGGAGAGTGATGATCAGTGGCGTGGCTCGCTTGAAAGTGCGCTGGGGCGGCACCCCTCGTTAGTCTCCTTGATAGCGGTACCGTTCGCTGATTATCGCGGAAGTAGTCTTCGTCAGATTGGTGTCGGGCGCAGCTGCAGTTGGCAGCTTTCTCAGTCCGAGGCTCAGGCATTGCCGGGGCGCAGCAGCCTGCTGTTTGGGTCAGCGTTACCGCTGGCATCCGGGCAACCAGGTCTCCCGTTTTATCGATATATGGATGTCGAAGGCATGCCTTGGCTAATCATCGGTTGCCTGGATTTCTCGGAGTCTCGTAGCCTACTGGCCAATCCTGGCTCTGATGAAGGTCAGCGCCTGCGTTTGTTCTCGACCAACGGTTTGCTGTTGTTCTCCAGTCCTCAGGAACATGCGCTAGGCATTACAGGGAAGCTGCCGCTGTCTTCTCTGGCCAGCATGGGCAAGTACATCTCGGAGCGTGGCGTGCGTCGTTATCATGTGCCGGGTTTTGATGGACGCCCCCGCATGGCCGCAGGCAGTTATATCGCACCTCTCAAGCTATTCAGCGTGGTAAGTCAGCCAGTGTCCACTCTATGGTGGTACTGGTGGCAGCGTACTTGGTTCGGTCTATTGCTGGGCGGTATCTTTCTGGTAGTTCTCGTCGTCGTTGTGGCCCGTGCTGAACGTCAGCGTGGCGAACGTCATGATGAGCTTGAAGGGGCGCTGGAATCCATGACCGCGCGCTCACGCACCCTGATTACCCTGATGGATAACTTGCCAGGCGTGGTGTATCGCATTGAGGTCAATACAGGTGTGTTGACGTTTATCAGCAGCGGTGCCGCGGAACTATTCGGACGTTCTGCCGAGTCGCTGGTGGGTGCCGGCGTCACGTTGTCCGAATTGATCCATCAGGAAGATCGTCAGGCTGTCAGCACGGCGCGTCACTGGGCAATGTGCGCCCAGATGCGCCATGAGCAGGTATTCAGAATTATCGCCGACCACGAGCGTTGGGTGCTGGAACGTAGTGTGATGATCGAGGGCGAGGACGGAGTGCGCTACTGGGAGGGCTTGCTGCTCGATATCAGCGCCCACAAGGAATCCGAGCGGCAGCTCGACTTCCTTGCGCGACACGATGCTCTGACCGGCCTCCATAATCGTAAAGCCTTCATGGCGGCGGCCGATGAAAATGTCGCGGTTGGCGGGCTGATGATCTATGCCGATATTGATCGCTTTTCCACCGTCAATGATGGGTTGGGTCATGAAGCTGGTGACCAACTGTTGGTATCAATGGGCGAGCGACTGCGACGTCTATTGCCCCCCGGTGGGCTAGTGGCACGACTTGGGGCAGATGAATTTGGTCTCTATCTCCCTCATGGCAATGAGCATCCGGCGCAGGTAGTAGAAGAGCTCCAGCAAAAGATTGAGCGTCCGTTTACGATTCTAGGGCGGCCGCTGATCATCAGCCTGACAGCAGGCTACGCGCTGGCGGAATCGGGTGGTGATGCACAGGCGCTGATGCTGAATGCTGACGTAGCGCTTTATCACGCCAAGTCGCGTGGCGATCATGCGCTGTGCTGGGAGTCGTCGCTGGACAAGCATGTGGCATCACGCATGACGCTGGAACAAGACCTGCGTCAGGCCATTGACCGTGATCAGCTATACCTTCACTACCAACCTCAATTGAATGCAGAGGGCGAGTTGCTAGGTGTTGAGGCGCTGTTGCGCTGGCAGCATCCAGAGCTAGGCATGATCTCGCCCGCGCAGTTCATCCCATTGGCAGAGGAGACAGGGCTGATTTTCCGGCTTGGGCGCTTTGTGCTGGAGGAGGCCTGTGCCCAGATGGTGCGCTGGCAAGAAGTGGGGCTTCACATGCCGCGTATGGCCGTCAATCTTTCGGCGCGGCAGCTGACATCTGGATATGAGCATGAGGTGATCAGCGTACTGGAAAGCCAGAATCTCTCGCCGACGCGGTTGGAGGTTGAGGTGACCGAGACGCTGCTGATTCAGGATATGGAAGGCGGGTTGGCTGTATTGAATGCGTTGCGTGAGCTGGGAGTGAGAGTGGCGCTGGATGACTTCGGGCAAGGTTATTCCTCGCTCTCCTACCTCTCATCGTTACCACTGGATGTCCTCAAGGTGGATCGCAGTTTTGTCATGAAGATGGATGCGCTTGCGATAGTAGACAGCGGTAATCGTTGCCCCAATCATCAAGCCACTCAACTCATAGGGGCCATCATCAGCCTGGGACATTCGCTGGGGCATGAAATTGTGGCGGAAGGTGTCGAGACCGAAGCACAGTTTGAGGGACTGAAGCAGTTGGGTTGTGATTCCTATCAGGGCTTCCTGCTGGCACGCCCGATGTCAGCAGACGCCATTGTCGAGCGATTCATGACAGTAAGTTGATGTATCGCTCTAGCACGCCCTGCATTTTGTGGACATGAGAAAAGCTCTAGGTGCAAAAAAGCCCTGCCTGCAATCATTGCAGGCGGGGCTTTTTTTGGTTGGTCTAGCTTATTGGGATCAATCAGCGATGTGCCTCATCAGACAGCGATACGCTCCTGACTGCTCAGCAGTAGATCACGGCTCAACAGCATCCACTGGTCTTCCCAATGCTCTGTCGGGCGTTTTCGATAATCACTGCGCACATATTGACCGATACGGCCTTCTGCACAAGCCAGCAGCAAATTGGCAGCCGCTGTGACAGTAATTGCCGGTCGCAGCCCTTCGCGAGGTTCGGCTTCGCGAAGCACCTGTTTGAGCTGGGTCTCGAGGCGCTCGAACAGCTGCGCCATGCGAACGCGCAGGCGTGCCGTCTCACCGGTAAGTGCATCACCGTTGAGCAATCGACACAGGCCCGGGTTCTTCTCGGCAAAACCCAGCAGTAGACTCAGGATATGGTGCACCCGAGCATGAGCTGTGTCGTTGTCTTGAAGAATCAATGCGATACGCTCGAATAGAGTGGTCTCGATAAACTCGATTAGCCCCTCGAACATTCGCGCCTTGCTGGGGAAATGACGATAAAGTGCCGCTTCTGACACGCCGACCTGACGTGCCAATGCCGCGGTAGTGATACGTTTGCCGCTGTCCTCTTCCAGCATCAATGCGAGTGCCTGAAGGATCTGTTCGCGACGGGATTGTTTTGGATTCGCCTGCGTCATGGGATCTTGTCGTTTCTCGCGGCCTATAGCGATGTGCTATGGGCGGGTACGTGTCCTGAGGCGTGTTGGCTGCCTCGCGCGAAATACCGGGGCATACCCCGGCTTTAGGCTCTTTAAGCCGTAACAGGGTCCGCTTCAGCGTTGCTGATCAGCGTGCCAACCCCGGCATTCGTGAAGATTTCAAGCAGGGTAGCGTGCGGAACGCGGCCATCAATGATGTGTGCGCTACGGACACCTTGTTTTACGGCATCCAGGGCACAGCTGATCTTGGGCAACATGCCGCCGTAGATGGTGCCGTCTTCAATGAGCGCGTCTACCGCTTCAGTGGTCAGGCCAGTCATGACTTCACCTTCGGCATTCAAGAGGCCCGCTACGTTGGTCAGCAACATCAGCTTCTCGGCACCCAATGCCTCGGCGACCTTGCCAGCCACCAGGTCGGCATTGATATTGTAGCTGCGGCCCTCTGCATCGACCCCGATCGGCGCGATGACAGGAATGAAGTCATTGCGTGTCAGCAGCTCGATCAGGTCAGTAGAAACGTGCTCCACTTCACCAACATGACCGATGTCGATGATTTCCGAGGCATTCATGCCCGGCATATGTCCGCTGACCTTGAGCTGACGTGCACGAATCTGACTGTTGTCCTTGCCGGTCAGGCCGATGGCCTTGCCACCGCACTGATTGATCAGATTGACGATGCCTTTGTTGACCAGGCCGCCGAGTACCATCTCGACCACATCCATGGTCTCGGCATCAGTCACACGCATGCCATCAACGAAGCGTGATTCGATGTTGAGCTTGGCGAGTAGAGCACCGATCTGAGGGCCGCCGCCGTGCACGACCACTGGATTGATGCCGACTTCCTTCATCAGCACCATGTCACGTGCAAAGGAGTTGATCAGGGCTTCTTCGGTCATGGCGTTGCCGCCGTACTTGACCACCACGGTCTTGCCGGAGAACTGCTGGATATAAGGCAGGGCTTCGGACAGGACCTCGACCACCTGATGTGGGTCGCGGTTGGCGTGGCTCATCAGCGTATCACTCCACAGAAATTAGGTCCGGAAATTGTCGTCGGAAAAGCATGTGCGGCGACGGGGTCTTCCGTCGCCGCACGTTCTATCTGTCCATCATGTCATATTTGAAACTGTAGAGATGCAGATCAGAAGGGCGCCACGATGCTGGGCTCTGCCTGCTTGAGTGCGGCACGGAAGCTGTCCTTGATGCGCTCCAGGGATTCCTCGGATTTGCCTTCAAAGCGCAGCACTAGCACTGGTGTGGTGTTGGAGGCACGACACAGTCCCCAGCCGTCAGTGTAGTCAACGCGAATACCGTCGAGGGTGGTCTTGACGCCATCAGTCCCGAAGTCGCCTTCACGCGCAAGGCGCTCGACGATAGCGAACTTGGTCTCATCGGTCACCTCGACATTGATCTCGGGGGTGCCGAGGTCCTGCGGATAACGATCGAAGAAGGTGTCAGCGTCCACATCCTGCTTGGCCAGAATCTCCAGCAGGCGTGCGGCACCATAGATACCATCATCAAAGCCGAACCAGCGTTCCTTGAAGAAGATGTGGCCGCTCATTTCGCCGGCCAGCGCCGCGCCGGTTTCCTTCATGCGCGCCTTGATCAGTGAGTGACCAGTGCGCCACATTTCCGGCGTGCCGCCAGCTTTCTCGATCACGGTCGCCAGATTGCCGGTGCACTTGACGTCAAAGATGATGCGCGCGCCCGGCACACGTTCGATCAAATCCTCGGAGAGCGCCATCATCAGGCGATCCGGATACAGGATTTCCCCCTTGGGAGTGACAACGCCAAGACGGTCGCCGTCGCCATCAAAGGCCAGGCCGATATCAGCACCGGTCTCCTTCACCTTGGCAATCAGGTCCTGAAGGTTTTCCGGCTTGCCCGGGTCCGGGTGGTGATTCGGGAAGTTGCCGTCGATCTCATCGAATAGAGCGATGGTGTCAACGCCAAGGCGACGGATGAGCTCTGGCCCCAGCTCACCTGCCACACCATTGCCGCAGTCGACCACTGCCTTGAGCGGACGCTTGACGACCACATCGCCGGTGATCTGCTCCAGGTAGCGCTCACGCACGTCTTCTTCGCGCAGACTGCCTTCGCCTTGGCTCAGGTCATTCTCCGCGAGACGACGATATAGATCGGTAATGGTATCGCCAGACAGGGTTTCGCCCGCCAGAACGATTTTCAGACCATTGTAATTGGCCGGATTATGGCTACCGGTCAGCATCACGCCGGAACGGGTACCTTCCAGGATGTTGGTGGCGTAGTAGAGCACCGGGGTCGGCACCATGCCGATGTCGATGACATCACGGCCGGCATCACGCAGGCCCGCGATCAGCGCCTTGGACAGACGTGGTCCGGAGAGACGGCCATCCCGCGCGACCACGACGGTGGATTCACCGCGTGCAGCGGCTTCGCTGCCGATGGATTGGCCGATGGCGCGTACGCCGTCTTCGGTGAGCGTCTCGTCAACGATCCCACGGATATCGTAGGCGCGAAAAATTGAAGCGGGTACCTGGCTCATGGTGCATCCCTGTCGGTTGAATCAATCATTAAGACTGTGCGGTCGCTTGCTGACCTGTGATGAATGGTGCGAATACCTGAGGCGTTTGAGGTGCCTGGGATGGCAAGGGCTCAGTGGCGGCCCGAGTGGCCGAAGCCACCCTCACCACGCTCACTGGCGTCGAATTCCGTGACCTCAACCAGCTCTGCCTGCACGACAGGTACTAGCACGTACTGTGCCAGTCGCTCACCGGGTTCCAGCACGAACTCGCTGGTACCGCGGTTCCAGACTGAAATCATCAGTTCGCCCTGGTAGTCGGAATCGATCAAGCCAACCAGATTGCCCAGCACGATGCCGTGTTTGTGACCCAAACCGGAGCGCGGCAGGATCATGCCGGCCAGTGCCGGGTCGGCAATGTGAATTGCGAGGCCAGTACGGACCAACTCACAGGCACCGGGTGCCAGTGTCAGTGGTGTATCCAGCAGGGCCCGCAGGTCCATTCCAGCGCTGCCGGGAGTGGCGTGATGCGGCAGCGGATAGTCGCGAACGCGCTCGTCGAGAATCTTGAGTTCGAGCTGGGGGCGGGTCATCAAGGTGTTTCCTGATCGTCAATGGCAGCAGGTGAGGTTGGTGAAGTGGTGCCATGCTGGGCATCACTCTCGGCACTCATGCTTGTCTTGTGGTGATGAAGCGTCAGCGCGCGGAGTAGTATCTCACGCGCCAGCGCGAATTTTGGGCAGGCGTCGATGGCCTGCTGCGCGATCGAATCACGCTCGTGCCACAACAAGGTGGCGGCATTGGAATCGCTGCCGAAACCAAGTCCCGGCGTACTGACATCATTGGCCACGATCATGTCGAGGCGCTTGCGCGTCAGCTTGTCGCGAGCATAGTGGGCTACATCGCGCGTCTCGGCGGCAAAGCCACTATCAGAGGCGCTGGCTGTCCGGCGGTGCGGTATTTATGGCTGCGGCTCGCAATACCGGCAATGATATCGGGATTGCGTGTCAGCACGACCTGCATCTGCTCTTCACCCGCCTGTTTCTTGAGCTTGTGCGTGGCGACCTCGGTCGGACGGAAGTCAGCGACGGCGGCGCAACCGATGAAGATATCACTGTCCTCGAACGCTGCCTCCGCCGCAGCTTGCATCTCAAGTGCAGACTCTACGTCGATGCGCTCCACGCCTGCTGGTGTTGACAGGGCGACAGGGCCGCTGATCAACCGCACACTGGCACCCAGTGCCACGGCTTCGGCGGCCAATGCGTATCCCATCTTGCCGGAACTGTGATTGCTCAGGTAGCGCACGGGATCAAGCGCTTCACGAGTCGGGCCAGCAGTCAATGTGATGCGTAGGCCACTGGCTGGCAGCTCACTTGAAGCAGCCGTTGAGTGGCTTGATACGACGGTGCCTGAAGTGAGCTGCTCACTCAGTGCTTTAAAGATGTCGTCTGGCTCCAGCATGCGGCCAGCACCGATATCGCCGCAGGCCTGTTCGCCGCTATCTGGCCCAAGCAGTGTCCATCCATCAGCGACCAATTGTTGAGCATTACGCTGTGTCGCAGGGTGCCCCCACATGGCTTGATTCATCGCTGGGGCCATTACCCAGTGCGCATCATTCGCTAGGCACAACGTAGTTAGCAGATCATCAGCATGGCCATGGGCTAGCCGCGCCATCAGGTCGGCCGTGGCGGGAGCAATGAGAATGACCTCTGCCCAGCGTGCCAGTTCGATATGACCCATGCCGGCTTCGGCCTCAGGGTCGAGCAATGATGTATGCACTGGATTGCCCGACAGTGCCTGCAGGGTCAGTGGCGTAATGAAGGCTTGGGCTCCCTCCGTCATGGCAACACGTACCTCACACCCCGCCTTTTTCAAAAGGCGAGTGAGGAGGGCGGCTTTGTAGGCCGCAATGCCACCGCTAATGCCTAGCAGAATGCGCCGTCCGGTGAGTGAGTGCATGGTATGTCCTGCGTCCCTGATTCGTCGATTTTTAAGCGCTTGAGTCTGCCCTCTACCATATCACCGTGATGCAACCTTGCGTAGCGTCTCCGGCAGCGTACGGCGGCTGTCGCGAGTGCATTGACTGGCCTTCCCTCCTGCCCTTCCATCTTGGCTTTCAAGGCTTGCGTTGAAGGAATAAGCGTTGAGAGTGCTGGTGGCAGGCTTGGAGTGAGGTGACCACTCTTCTCATGCTTTACGACCAGGTGAGTCTGGTGTGAAGCACTTGTCGGCGCCTGCGCTGGATATTGATCCGCCGCCGTATTTCGGGCAACACGGAAGGAGCAGGGCATGGGGATTCGGGAGTGGCCAGTCGGGGAGCGCCCGCGTGAAAAGTTGATTTCGCTAGGTGCTGCGGCATTGTCAGATGCTGAGCTGTTGGCGATATTCTTGCGAGTCGGCATCAAGGGGCGTTCTGCCGTTGATCTGGCTCGTGACCTGCTGACCACCTTTGGTGGGCTTAGACCGTTGTTGGAGGCAACGAAAGACGAATTCTGTGCCGCCAGAGGTCTTGGTGATGCCAAGTATGTCCAACTGCAGGCTTCGCTTGAGCTATCGCGTAGACATCTGGAAAGCTTGTTGATGCGCGGTGCAGCGCTGACGTCGCCTGTCCTGGTAAGGCGCTATCTGTCATCGCATCTACGCGATTTGCCGCATGAGGTCTTCGCGGCGCTTTTCCTTGATAGTCAGCATCGCGTCATACGCTTTGAAACGCTGTTCACTGGCACACTGGATGCTGCTGCGGTCTATCCGCGCGAAGTGGTCAAGCGTGCGTTAGCACTTAATGCAGGCGCCTTGATTCTGGCCCACAATCACCCATCAGGTGTTGCTGAGCCCAGCGATGCCGATCGACGAATCACTCAACGATTGGAAGAGGCGCTGGGCCTGTTTGATATTCGTGTGCTGGATCATTTCGTGGTGGGTGACGGTGAAGTCATCTCTTTTGCGGAGCGTGGCTGGTTATAAAAGAGCGAATGGCCAGCGTCATGTGAGACATGCTGTATGACGGGGGATTGCAAAACAGGGCACTGATTGTGGTAATGTTGCGCCTCCCGTATCACCCACCACAGAATTCGCGACCACTCTGGCCGACATTGGCTGAGTGAAGCGTTCGGCTAAGCAAGCGGCTGTACCGATGTGACACTTCGGGCACGGGCGTGTTGGCGAAAAAAATCCGACTTGGGCGTGCTTTCGCGTCACTCTTCGGGTAAAATGCTGCGCCTGCACGTTCCAGTACCCTGAAGCTTGTCTTCCGGAATGGACGTAACACACTTTGAAATCAGGGCATGAGGCGGCGCCTGCCACTTCCGGTTTGCCCGACAGGTTTTGAACAACTTAGCCAACGCAGCGGTTGGAGGCTCCAATGTCCAAAGTATGTCAGGTTACCGGCAAGCGCCCGGTGACTGGTAACAATGTTTCTCACTCCCAGCGCAAGACTCGTCGCCGGTTCCTGCCGAACCTGCACACCCACCGTTTCTGGGTTGAATCCCAGCAGCGCTTCGTCAAGCTGCGTGTCTCTACCAAGGGCATGCGCATCATTGACAAGAAGGGTATCGACGATGTCCTCAAGGACCTCACTGCACGTGGCGAGCGCTTCTAAATTTTAGAAGACAGCCTTGTAGCAATGGCAACCGGACCGAGAGCAATGCTTTCATCCGTTCGGTGAATGCGAATGTGGAAGGAAACTGAAAATGCGTGACAAGATCAAATTGGTGTCAAGTGCCGGTACAGGTCACTTCTACACCACCGACAAGAACAAGCGTAACACTCCGGACAAGCTTGAATTCAAGAAGTACGATCCGGTTGTTCGCAAGCACGTGATGTACAAGGAATCCAAGATCAAGTGATCTTGTTTCCCGTCAGCGTGCTGTCGGAATCCTCGAAAACCCGGTCCTGACCGGGTTTTCGAGTATCTGGATACTGCCCGATTGGGCATATCCCGCAACAGGGTGTCGGCACTGGCCGTCGCCCTGTTGCGCGTTTGGCCGTAAGTCGAGGACAAAGCATGCCCGAATTACCAGAAGTCGAGACGACTCGTCGCGGTATCGCGCCGTTGGTTGAGGGGCAGGAAGTTACCGAGGTGATCGTTCGTCAGCCACGTCTGCGTACGCCTGTCCCTGGAGAGCTTGCCGAATGGTTGGTCGGACATCGCTTTGGTGAATTGTCTCGGCGCGCCAAGTATCTGTTACTGCCTATTGCTGAGGGCCATCTACTCTGGCATCTAGGCATGTCGGGTAGTCTCAGATTGGTACCGCTGGGCACTCCGCCGCGTACTCACGACCACGTGGATGTGGTGCTGGGCAACGGGCAGATACTTCGCTATCACGACCCGCGTCGCTTTGGTTTCGTGGATTTCGTGAGTGGCGATCCGTATGCGGATATTCGGTTGAGCCGGCTGGGGCCTGAACCGCTGTCCTCGGCATTTACCGGTGAGTATTTCTTCACGCGCTCGCGCCGTCGCCGTGTCGCGATCAAGCCGTTCTTGATGGATAACGCCAACGTGGTCGGGGTGGGTAACATCTACGCCAGCGAAGCGCTATTCATGGCCGGTATTGATCCGCGTCGACCTGCGGGTGAAGTGACCCGCGAAGAGTGCGATCGTCTAGTCACATCGGCAAGTACGGTGCTGGCGGCGGCCATTGAGCAGGGCGGCACGACCCTGCGTGACTTCGTTGGCGGTGATGGTAAGCCGGGCTACTTCGCCCAACGCCTCAATGTCTACGGACGTGGTGGCGAGCCGTGTCGCGAATGCGGTCATGAGATCACGAGTCTGGTGCTAGGCCAGCGGGCGAGCTGTTTTTGCCCTTACTGCCAGCACTAGACCACTGCTTGACCGGGGGGCTCCGTGACCGGGGTCGCCTTGACGACTAGAATAGGCCCGTTCGGGCGCGTCCTGTCGTCGTCCTGTCCCCTTTCTCTGCTTTCTGGATATTTCCTGTGACTGAACGTCTGCGCCTGAAAAAGAATGCTGATCGCCGCCTCAAGGCTGGCCATCTGTGGCTGTACTCCAATGAAGTCGACATCGTCGAGACACCGCTCAAGAATTTCGAGCCGGGCGCTCAGGCCATCATCGAGGCCAGCAATGGCCGTGCGATGGGCGTGGCATACGTCAACCCGAACTCGCTGATCTGTGCACGTATCGTGTCGCGCGACCCGGAGCAGCGTCTCGATCGCTCGCTGTTGGTTCATCGCTTCAATCAGGCACTGGCCCTGCGTGAGAGTCTTTACGACAAGCCTTACTATCGCCTGGTACATGGTGAAGGTGATCTGTTGCCGGGGCTGGTCGTTGATCGTTTTGGCGACGTATTGGTGTGTCAGCTGAATACGTTTGGCATGGAGCGTCTGGCGGAAGTGATCGTCGATGCGCTGCTGAAGGTCGTCAAGCCGACGGCCATCGTATTCAAGAACGATTCCAGCGGTCGTCGTCAGGAACAGCTCGATCGTAGCGTCGAAGTTGTCTACGGCGAACTGCCGGACCAGGTCATGCTGGAAGAGAATGGCGTCAAGTTCACTGCGCCAGTACTCGACGGCCAGAAAACCGGTTGGTTCTACGATCACCGCGACAACCGTGCCTGGCTCAATCGCCAGGTAAAGGGTAAGCGCGTATTGGATCTATTCAGCTATGTCGGTGGCTGGGGCGTGCAGGCAGCAGCGAATGGTGCCAGTGAAGTGCTGTGTGTCGACTCTTCTGCTGCCGCACTGCAACGCGTCTCTGACAATGCCGTGCTCAATGGTGTCGAAGACCGTGTCTCCACCGCGGAAGGTGATGTCTTCGAGGCCATGGCTGCACTGCGTGCTGAAAGCGAGCAGTTTGACGTGATCATCGTCGATCCGCCGGCCTTCATCCGCAAGCGCAAGGACATCACCAACGGCGAGCGTGCCTATGCGCGTCTGAATCGTGAAGCCATGCGTCTGCTGGGTCGTGACGGTTTGCTGATGTCAGGTTCCTGCTCCATGCATCTGGCGCCGGACCGTCTGATGGATGTCGTACGTGGTGCTGTGCGCCATCAGGATCGCCACGGTCAGGTCATCTTCCAGGGGCATCAGGGCAGTGATCATCCGGTGCATCCATCGATTCCCGAGACGTCCTATCTCAAGGCGCTTGGTCTGCGGGTCTATCGCGACTGATCTCTTGTTGCCGCTCGATCATGACAATGCCGCCCCTCGGGGCGGCATTGTCGTTTCTGGCCTGTTCGTTCTGGCCTGTCCGTTTCTGATTACATCGCGCTCAGTCAGTCGTTTTCAGCCCAAGGACTCTGATAGTCTGAGAGCATGTATAAACGACTGACATCACATCACAATCTCGTGCTCATCGATCACTGGCGCAATCTGCTGGAGAGTGAAGGGATTCCCTGTGAATTGCGCAACCGTTTGCTTGGCGCGGCAGCGGGTGAGTTGCCGGTGCACGATTGCGAACCTCAGCTGTGGGTGGCCGAGCACAATCTGTCGCGTGCCAAACGTCTACTGGCGCGTATTGAGGCGGCGCCTACGCAGCCGGATTGGCAGTGTGCGTGTGGAGAGCAGCTCGAAGGTAGCTTCAGTGAGTGTTGGGCCTGTGGCGCCAGTGCACCGCTGGGCGAAGGAAGGCACAAGGAGGAGCGCGATGGTGATGTTCACGATGATCCGGAGTTTGTCGCATGAGTGCTGATGGCCAGACGACTGAGGCGCCCACCGGGCCTGATACGTTGAAGGAGCCCTCTGCTGGAGACTGGGCGCTGCCGCGTCCTTTTCTGTTGCCCATCACGGTGAACCGGGAAGCGTTGGATGGCTATGGTCATGTCAATAACGCCGAGTATGTGCGCTGGCTTGAGCGCATCAGCTGGGCGCATTCCGAGGCACTTGGGCTCGGGATTGAGCACTACCGAGAGCATGATCGCGGCATGGCGGTACATCGTCATGAGATCGATTACCTGGCCAGTGCCCGCCTTGATGAATCATTGATGTTGGCGACCTGGCTGGTGGACTGTGATGGTCGCCTCAGTCTGACACGACGCTTCCAACTGCGACGCTGCTCGGATGGCTTGACATTATTGGCGGCGCGCACACGTTTTGTATGTATTGAGCTCTCGAGTGGGCGCGCGCGACGGATGCCAGCTGCCTATCGTGAGTGCTACGGGGCAGCGTTGGTGAGCGAGGATTCTGCATAGTAGCCAACATTCCCTGCATTCTTCTGTGAAGAGGATGTGATTTGGTGGATGCCGCTAGCATCTGGCTGGCGAGACAGCGTTATGTCTGCTGTGCTTAGAGAGTGTCATGTGTAATGTGCGGCATTCTCTAGCTGCACTTCGTTAGTAGTGCTTCGCCAACAGTACTTTGCAAGTTCCACTCCGCCAGCAGTACTCCGCCAGCAGTACAAGGAATTCGCCATGCAGATCGCCGTGCCGAAGGAAATCAAGAACCATGAATATCGCGTTGCACTCACTCCCGCGGGGGTGCGTGAGCTGATTGCCCATGGGCATGAGGTCACGGTCGAGTGTGGCGCAGGAGAGGGCAGCGGTTATAGTGATGCCGAGTATCAGGGCGTTGGGGCGCGACTGGAATCCGCTGTCGAGCGTGTCTTCTCTTCCGCTGAGCTTATCCTCAAGGTCAAGGAACCCCAGCCGAGCGAGGTGGCCCGCCTCTCGAAGGGACAGACGCTCTTCACCTATCTGCATCTGGCCGCCGCGCGTGAACTGACCGAGAGTTTACTGGCCAGTGGCGTGACCGCGATTGCTTACGAAACGGTGACGGATGCCGCAGGAGGCTTGCCGCTGCTGGCACCGATGAGTCGTGTCGCGGGGCGTATGGCCATCCAGGCCGGTGCGCATGCGCTGGAAAAGGCCCAGGGCGGGCTGGGCGTGCTATTGCCGGGTGTTCCCGGTGTCGCTCCAGCGCGCGTCACGGTGATTGGTGGAGGTGTCGTGGGCGAGAACGCCGCGCGTATGGCGCTGGGGCTGGGCGCTGAAGTCGTGATTCTTGATACCTCATTGGCTCGCCTCGAAACGCTGGATCATCGTTATCAAGGTCAGATTCGCACTGTCTACTCCACGTCAGAAGCGCTGGACGAAGCGGTACGCCACTCTGCGCTCATCATCGGGGCGGTACTGGTGCCCGGTGCTGCGGCCCCCAAGCTGATTCGGCGCGAGCATCTGCGCAACATGACACCGGGGGCGGTGCTGGTCGACGTCGCGATCGATCAGGGCGGCTGCTTCGAGACCAGCCGACCGACCACGCATGCTGATCCTATCTATCTGGTCGATGGCATCGTCCACTACTGCGTGGCCAACATGCCGGGCGCCGTATCGCGTACATCGACTCAGGCTCTCACCAGTGCCACGCTTCCGTATGTCGTACGCCTCGCCAATGGTGGCTTCCGCAAGGTGTTAAGTGAAGATCGCCACTTTGCTGGTGGCCTCAATGTCCACGATGGCCACCTGATTCTGCCTGAAGTGGGAGAAGCTTTTGACATGCCTGTCACGCCACTGGATGAGGCGCTGAGATAAGGTGGTGAGGAGGGCGGAGCAGCCCTTACGAAGGCTATCCACCTCGGGGTAAGATAATGGCATCATGCATCGGGGCATCCGTCAGAGGCGGCTGCCCCGATGCGACTTGCTTGCAAGATTATCCCGACACAGACGGCCAAGAAGTGCATCCATGACCAAGACCCGCGTTCTTACCGGCATTACGACCACCGGCACCCCTCACCTCGGCAACTATGTCGGCGCCATCAAGCCCGCCATTGAGGCCAGCCAGGACCCAACGGTCCAGTCCTTCTATTTCCTCGCTGACTTCCACGCCCTGATCAAGTGTCAGGACCCGAAGCGAGTGCAGGAGTCGCGCCGTGAGATCGCCGCGACCTGGCTGGCGCTGGGCCTGGATACCGACAACGCCATCTTCTATCGCCAGTCGGACGTGCCGGAGATTCCGGAGCTGATGTGGTTGCTCAACTGTGTCTGCGCCAAGGGCCTGATGAATCGTGCACATGCCTACAAGGGTGCCGTGGCCGAGAACGAGGAAGCGGGCATCGAGGATGCAGATCGCGGCATCAGCATGGGTCTGTTCAGCTATCCGGTGCTGATGGCGGCGGACATCCTGATGTTCAATGCTCACAAGGTGCCGGTCGGACGTGACCAGATCCAGCATATCGAGATGGCACGTGACATGGCAGGGCGTTTCAACCACCTCTTCAAGGGCAATTACTTCACCATGCCCGAGGCGGTGACCGACGAGAAATCCCAGCTGCTGCTGGGCCTCGACGGCCGCAAGATGTCCAAGAGCTACAACAACACCATTCCGCTGTTCGGCACCGAGAAGCAGCTGCTCAAGAGCGTGCGCAAGATCAAGACCAACTCGCTGGAGCCGGGGGAGCCGAAGGACCCGGATACCTGTTCCCTGTTCCAGATCTATTCGGCCTTCGCCACCGAGGCGGAAGTCGCCGCCATGCGTGAGCAGTACGCCGCCGGCATTGGCTGGGGCGATGCCAAGAATCAGCTGTTCGAGTATCTGAACGATCATCTCAAGGCTCCGCGTGAGCGTTACGTCGAGCTGATGGATGATCCGGCGCATGTCGAGGCCATTCTCAAACGTGGTGCCGAGCGTGCACGTGATGAGGCCGCGCCGATGATGACGCGTCTACGGAGTGCAGTGGGCCTGGGCAACTTCATCTAAGCCCACCTGTCAGGTTGCCTTCGAGTGCATCCTCCTTCCATCGCTTTTACGCGTGAATGAGCTCAGCACCATGAGCGTGAAACGCCCGTCATTGACCTCAATGGCGGGCGTTTCTGTTGGTCGGGATCGTGGATGAGGTTGTGGGAAAGTATTAGCCTCTCCATATATCTTAAAAGAATGATTAGCTCGCTTAAAATTCATTCACAGGCATAAAGAGGCGCGCTAGGCTTGGCGCATTGAAGGAAAGCGACATGATTATATCCAAGGGGAGCAAGACATGAGTCACCAAGCGATGCCGGGCAAGGCCAGTGAGCCTGCTCTGCCCTCTACCACCATCAGTCCGCGGGCCATCTGGGCTGGTGGCCTGCTAGTGATTGCCGCAGTGCTGCTGACGCTGGTGTCTGGCTGGCGTCAGGGCCTGTTGCTACTGATCGGCGGTGCCTGGGTGTGGTGCTTTATCACGCCGCCTTCGGCTTCACCTCGGCATGGCGAGTGTTCATCACAGATCGCCGTGGTCGTGGCCTGCGCGCTCAGATGCTGATGCTGGCGATTGCCGTAGTGCTGTTCTTCCCTGTGCTGGCGGGGGGCAGTCTGTGGGGGCAGGAGGTTTCTGGCTTCGTCTCGCCGCTGGGCACCTCAGTGGTGGTCGGTGCCTTCCTGTTCGGGCTCGGCATGCAGCTGGGCGGCGGTTGCGCCTCGGGCACGCTGTTCACCGTCGGTGGCGGCAATGCACGCATGATGATCACCCTGATCTTCTTCTGCGTTGGCTCCGTGATCGGTACCGCGCACTTCAGCTGGTGGCAGAGCCTGCCATCACTGCCGGCGGTCTCGCTGGTGGATAGCTTCGGCGCACTGGGTGGCATCATCGTAAGCCTGGTGCTGTTCGCCATCATCGTGGTGGTGACGCGTACGCTGGAAAAGCGCCGTCATGGTTCGCTTGAGAAAGCAGCCGTGACTGATAGCCAACCGCGCGGCCTGTCACGCTTCCTGCGAGGGCCCTGGCCGCTGCTGGCGGGGGCCGTGGCACTGGCACTGCTCAACTTTGCGACGCTGGCGCTGGCTGGCCGTCCGTGGGGCATCACCTCGGCCTTCGCGCTGTGGGGCACCAAGGCCTATACCGCGCTGGGTTTCGATGTCAGCGACTGGGGCTACTGGCAAGCAGCAGGTAATGCCAAGGCGCTGGCTGCACCGCTTTACCATGACATCACCACGGTCATGAATATCGGTATCATTGTCGGTGCGCTGGCGGCGGCACTACTGGCAGGCAAGTTCGCACCGAAGTGGAACATTCCGCTACGTTCGCTGGTCGCGGCCGTGCTGGGTGGGTTAATGCTTGGCTACGGCGCACGCTTGGCCTTCGGCTGCAATATCGGTGCCTACTTCGGCGGCATCGCCTCCGGCAGCCTGCACGGCTGGTTGTGGTTGGTAGCAGCCTTCGCTGGCAATATGCTGGGGGTGCGTCTGCGACCCTTCTTCTCGTTGGCACCGCGTAAGGCGGTTTCGCGAGCTGACCTCGCATAAAGAACGCACGAGAAAGGCATGAAATCAGGTGCCTTAAGCCAATGTAAGCGCCTTGTTTGAGCCATCAGTGATGGATTAAGCGAGGCGTTTTGCGTTGTAAGGGTCTCCTCGCTACGCAACGTCAGGCAACCCCGACCAGACTGCCGAAGCATAAGGTGCGCATGTTATCATCCGGCCTTGGTCGTACGTGGTAGTCGCACGTCGACAGGTCCCTCGGGCGTACGGCAGCCTGCAGTCATTCTGCGGTGAGTGTCGGACGTGAGGTCGTCCCAACTGATTCAAGAGTCCCGCCATGACCGATACTTCCAAGCGCTCCCTGTATATTCCCTATGCCGGCCCGAGCCTGCTCGAAATGCCGCTGCTCAACAAAGGCAGCGCCTTTAGCCTTGAAGAGCGTGTCAGCTTCAATCTGATGGGCCTGCTGCCGCAGAATGTCGAGAGCATCGAGGAGCAGGTCGCGCGCGTCTACAGTCAGTATCAGCAATGCACCAATGATCTCGACAAGCACATCTTGTTGCGCTCGGTGCAGGACGACAACGAGACCCTGTTCTTCCGTGTGATTGAAGAACACCTCGAAGAGATGATGCCGATCATCTACACCCCGACCGTTGGTCAGGCGTGCGAGGAATTCTCTAACATATACCGTAATCACCGCGGCCTGTTCATCTCCTATCCAGACCGCGAGCACATGGATGACATCCTGCGCTCCGCAACCAAGGACAACGTCAAGGTCATCGTTGTCACCGATGGCGAGCGTATTCTGGGTCTGGGCGATCAGGGTATTGGCGGCATGGGCATTCCCATCGGCAAGCTGTCGCTGTACACCGCCTGTGGCGGCATCAGCCCAGCCTACACTCTGCCGATCTCGCTGGATCTGGGCACCAACAATCAGAAGCTGCTCGACGACCCGCGTTACATGGGCTGGCGTCACGAGCGTGTCACTGGCGATGATTACAACGCCTTTGTCGCTGACTTCATCACTGCCGTGAAGCGCCGTTGGCCGAAAGCGCTGATCCAGTTCGAGGATTTCGCGCAGGCCAACGCCATGCCGCTGCTCGAGCGTTATCGTGATGAGGTCTGCTGCTTCAACGATGATATCCAGGGCACTGCCTCCGTGGTCGTCGCGACCCTGATGGCGGCCTGCAAGGCCAAAGGTGAGAAGCTCTCCGATCAGCGCGTCACCTTCCTGGGGGCTGGTAGCGCCGGTTGTGGTATCGCTGAGATGATCGTCGTGGCGATGGTCAAGGAAGGTATGGACGAGCGCGAAGCACGCAAGCGCGTTTATATGGTCGATCGCTTCGGCCTGCTGACCAGCGACATGGAAGGACTGTATGACTTCCAGAATCGTCTGGCACATGACGCTGCAAGCGTTACCGAACTTGGCGATCGCGGTCTGCTGGATGTGGTCAAAGGCACACATCCAACGATACTGATCGGTGTGTCCGGTCAGCGTGGCCTGTTCAGCGAAGAGGTGATTCGTGCCATGCATGCCGGCTGCGAAAGCCCGCTGGTCATGCCGTTGTCCAATCCCACTTCCCGTGTCGAAGTAACGCCGGCCGAAGTGATCGAATGGACTGACGGCAAGGCGTTGGTCGCGACCGGTAGTCCGTTCGCACCGGTCGAGCACAACGGCCACATCCATGCGATTGCCCAGTGCAACAATGCCTACATCTTCCCGGGCATCGGTCTGGGTGTACTGGCAGCCAATGCTTCGCGTATCACCGACAACATGCTGATGGCCGCCGCCAATGCATTGGCCAACAACGCGCCCATCGTCGTGAAGGGTGAAGGTGCACTGCTGCCGTCTCTGGGCGACATCCAGTCCATCAGCCGCCAGATCGCCTTTGATGTGGCGCGTCAGGCACAAACCGATGGTGTGGCTTTGGCCTCCAGCGAAGAAGTGGTTCTCGCCAACATCGAGAAGAACTTCTGGCAGCCACGCTATCGCTCCTACCGTCGCAAGGCATTCTAAACTCTCATCATGAGAGTGCCGCATAAAGAAACCCCCGCAGGCTCAGCCTGCGGGGGTTTTTGTCTTTCTGGTACTTAAGATTCAACCACCTTCAATGGGATTGAGGATTACAGCATGCCGCGCAGCACGTACTGAAGGATACCGCCGTGGCGGTAGTACTCCAGCTCGTTATCGGTATCGATGCGGCACAGCGCCTCGACTTTCTGCTCGCCTTTCTTGCCCTTGAAAGTCACCTTGACCTTGCCGCCAGCGCTCAGATCATTCAATCCGCTGATACTGACTTCTTCGTCACCAGTCAGCCCCAGCGATTGACGGCTCTCGCCTTTAGGGAACTGCAGCGGTACCACGCCCATGCCAATCAGGTTGGAGCGGTGGATGCGCTCGTAAGATTCGGCAATCACCGCACGCACGCCCAGTAGCAGGGTGCCCTTGGCTGCCCAGTCACGTGAGGAGCCGGTACCGTATTCCTTGCCCGCCACCACAACCAGAGGGGTCTTGTCCTCGGCGTACTTCATGGCAGCATCGTAGATCGCCATCTGTTCGCCGGACGGCACGTGACGTGTCTCGCCGCCCTCGACGTCATCGAGCATCTCGTTACGGATACGCACGTTGGCGAAGGTGCCGCGCATCATCACTTCGTGGTTACCACGGCGTGAACCATAGGAGTTGAAGTCCTTGACCTCGACACCGTGCTCCTTGAGGTAGCGACCCGCTGGACTATCCGGCTTGATGGCGCCAGCCGGCGAAATGTGGTCGGTGGTCACCGAGTCGCCAAGCATGGCCAGTACACGGGCGTTCTCGACGTCCTTGATGGGTTCCGGCTCACGGCCCATGCCTTCGAAGAATGGAGGATGCTGAATGTAGGTGGAGTCTTTCCATTCATACACCTCGGCTTCCGGGACTTCGATGGCCTGCCAGGTTTCGTCGCCATTGAAGACCTCGGCGTACTCCTTGCGATACATGTCGGTACGCACCTGCTCGACAGCCGTGGCAATTTCCGCTTGGGTCGGCCAGATGTCCTTGAGGAAGACATCATTGCCCTCGGTATCCTTGCCCAGCGGCTCCTTGGAGAGGTCGGTACGCACGGTGCCGGCTAGCGCATAGGCGACCACCAAGGGCGGCGACGCCAACCAGTTGGTGCGCACGTTGGGATGCACGCGGCCCTCGAAGTTGCGGTTGCCCGATAGCACCGAGGCGACCGTCAGGTCTCGCTCGTTGATGGCAGCTTCGACGGGGTCAGGCAGTGGGCCGGAGTTACCGATACAGGTGGTGCAGCCGTAGCCGACCAGATTGAAGCCCAGCGCGTTGAGATCTTCCTGCACACCGGCGGACGTCAGATATTCGGTGACCACCTTGGAGCCCGGTGCTAGCGAGGTCTTGACCCATGGCTTGCTGCGCAGGCCCTTCTCACGCGCCTTGCGTGCCACCAGACCAGCGGCCAGCATTACGCTGGGGTTGGAGGTGTTGGTGCAGGAGGTGATGGCCGCGATGACGACATCACCGTGATCAAGGCGGAAGGTTTCGCCCTCAAGTTCACTGTAACCGGCGTCCTTGCCATAGCTTTGCTCGACATCGACGGCGGTCTGGCCGCCTTCGGAAAGCCACTTGCCTTCTTCGATATCCGGCACCTCACCAAGCTGCTCATCGAGAATCTTTTCGAAGACTTGCTTGATGTCGGTCAGTGCGACGCGGTCCTGCGGACGCTTGGGGCCCGCGAGGCTGGCCACGACTTCAGTCATGTCCAGCTCAAGAGTATCGGAGAACACCGGCTCGTGACCGGGCTCACGCCACAGGCCTTGCTCTTTGGCATAGGCCTCGACCAACGCGATCTGCTCGTCGGAGCGGCCAGACAGACGCATGTAGTTGAGCGTCTCGCCATCCAGAGGGAAGAAACCGCAGGTAGCCCCATACTCCGGTGCCATGTTGGCGATGGTGGCGCGATCTGCCAGCGGCAGGTCATCGAGGCCATCACCATAGAACTCGACGAACTTGCCGACCACACCACGGCTTCTCAGCATCTGGGTGACGGTCAGCACCAGATCCGTGGCGGTGATGCCTTCGTTGAGCTTGCCGTTCAGCTTGAAGCCGACCACTTCGGGAATCAGCATCGATACCGGCTGACCGAGCATGGCAGCTTCCGCTTCGATGCCACCAACCCCCCAGCCAAGTACACCCAGACCGTTGATCATGGTGGTGTGAGAGTCAGTGCCGACCAGGGTATCGGGATACGCGAATGTCTTGCCGTCTTCTTCACGGGTAAAGACCGCACGTCCCAGGTACTCGAGATTGACCTGGTGGCAGATGCCAGTGCCTGGCGGTACGACGGAGAAGTTGTCGAAGGCCTGCTGGCCCCAGCGCAGAAACTCGTAGCGCTCGCGGTTGCGCTCCATCTCGATACGCACGTTGTCCTTGAAGGCCGAGGCATCACCGTAGTGATCCACCATCACCGAGTGATCGATGACCAGATCAACTGGCGTCAGCGGATTGACCTTCTCTGGATCAGCGCCCAGCTTCTTGACGGCATCACGCATCGAGGCCAGATCAACCACGCCCGGCACACCGGTGAAGTCCTGCATCAGCACGCGAGCGGGGCGATAGCCGATCTCATGTGTGCTGGAGGCGGTCTTCTGCCAGTCTGCCAATGCCTTGATGTCAGCCTTGGTAGCGGTCTCGCCGTCTTCAAAGCGCAGCTGATTTTCCAGCAGTACCTTGAGCGTGAAGGGCAGGCGCGTCAGGTCACCCAGCGTCTCGGCCGCTTTCTTCAGCGAGTAGTAGTGATACTGCTTGTCTCCAACTTTCAGTTCCGAGAGCGTGTTGAGCGAATCCAGTGACTGAGAGTGCTGGGAACCCATGATTCTCCTCCTTGTCATTATCTTGCCCGGTCCGACAACTGATGATTCATCACGCAGCTATCTCGAACAGCGATGTCAGGTGCTGTCTGGCCGGATGCGAAGCGTCGCAGGCGAGCGATATCCAAATCGCCAATGTCGGCATAGTTAAAGCTATGGTCATCATGTGACAGGAATTCAAGCATTCGCAACGCATTGGCCGCAGTATAAGTAAGGAACCCCGCGTCGCGTTCGCTGCCATACAGGTGAGAGTCGGCGGTCGCCGATACTGAAGTCATGGAGGTTGCCATGCGTAATGATACCACTGAACGCCCGGAGCCCACGGGGCTGCCGGATGATGATGAAGTGCTGGATGCTGCCGTTGAGCAATGGCTGGCGGAGCATTCTGCTGGCCAGCCCGATGAATGGCCAGGGCATGAGTTACTCGAGAGTGAAGGAGAGGAGGCGACCAATGATGCGCTGCATGAAGCCGAGATCAACTGCCCTTACTGCGATACTCCCTTCACGTTGTTTCTTGATCTCGATGAAGGCAGCTTGCTGAATATTGTCGATTGCGAACGTTGCTGTCAGCCGATTCAGGTACGCCAGCATGTCGATCCGGTCAGTGGTGAGCTGGAGGGGTTGGATATCGGTCAGGACGACGACGTTCTATAATCCAGACGCCGCACGATTCCTCTAGCAGGATATTCTGGTCATGCAGTGCTTTGGCTTCATAGTGCGAGTACCCTTGCCGGAAGGTGTTTGGTAGCACTGTCATTGAGCTGCCATAGCCAATTTCTATGATGCTAATTGTGGCAAACATTTGGCATCCGCCACGTGTGACGATTAGTCTGTGTGGCGATTCATCACAAAGGCAGCCCGCTGCCTTTAACATCATCATTTCCTCAGGAGATCACCATGAGCGTATTGGTCGGACGTCAAGCCCCGGATTTCGAAGCCGCAGCAGTACTGGGCGACGGCACCATCGTTGACAACTACAAGCTGTCCGATTCCAAGGGCAAGCTACGCGTGCTGTTCTTCTGGCCGCTGGATTTCACCTTCGTATGCCCGTCTGAAATCATCGCCCACGACAACCGTCTGGCGAAGTTCAAGGAACTCGGCGTTGAAGTCATCGGTGTGTCCATCGATTCCCAGTTCACTCACCACGCATGGCGCAAGACCTCTCCGGACGCTGGCGGCATCGGTGAAGTCGGCTTCCCGATCGTGGCTGACGTCAAGCACGAAATCGTCCAGGCCTACGGCATTGAGCATCCGGAAGCAGGCGTCGCGCTGCGCGCTTCCTTCTTGATCGACGAAGATGGTGTCGTTCAGCACCAGGTCGTCAACAACCTGCCACTGGGCCGTAACGTCGACGAGATGGTCCGCATGGTCAAGGCCCTGCAGTTCCACCAGACCAACGGCGAAGTTTGCCCGGCAGGCTGGGAAGAAGGTCAGGAAGGCATGAAGGATACTGCTGAAGGCGTCGCTAAGTATCTGGCAGGCCACTCCAGCAGCCTGTAAGCCGCTAGGCTGTCCTTCGGTAAGTTGATTGCCGAGCGACTTGTCATCTACCTCTCGACACTCTCGCGAGGTAGATGACGCAGAAGCCGCTGCCTCTGGCGGCGGCTTCTGCATTTCTGATCTGAATGCTTGGTCTGCATATCAAGGGAGGAAGGCGTCAGTCATAAGCTTCTGCCATGCCGGTCTGAGGCCAATGCTGAAAGCCGTCGCTGTCTGCGCTACCCTGCCAATCCTGTTGCGCGAGCATCAGGTGTCTTATCACTACATGCAGTGCACTGAGCCATGTTGATCGCCTGTC
Organism: Cobetia crustatorum; assembly: GCF_000591415.1. Classification (GTDB taxonomy): domain Bacteria; phylum Pseudomonadota; class Gammaproteobacteria; order Pseudomonadales; family Halomonadaceae; genus Cobetia; species Cobetia crustatorum. The sequence goes on from NZ_JEMF01000018.1 coordinate 28,053, forward strand.
ATCACGTGGTGTGCCATTCGATGGCCTGCATCGCTCAGTACATTGACTGGCTTGCTGTCCCGCGCGCGGATGGCAAGCCGATGCCATCTGTTTTATCTGTTATCGAGGTCATCCATGAGTAATGTCCGTCACGAACGCCTGATCATTCTCGGTTCCGGCCCAGCGGGTTACACCGCTGCCGTCTATGCTGCGCGCGCCAACCTCAAGCCGCTGCTGATCACTGGCCTGCAGATGGGTGGTCAGCTGACCACCACGACTGATGTCGATAACTGGCCGGGTGATGACGCTGGCGTTCAGGGGCCAGAGCTGATGGAGCGCATGCGCCGTCATGCTGAGCGCTTCGAGACCGAAGTGCTGTTTGATCACATCAATGAAGTCACGCTTGGCGAGCGTCCGTTCATGCTCAAGGGCGACAATGGCAGTTATACCTGCGATGCGCTGATCATCGCCACCGGTGCCAGTGCCCAGTATCTGGGCCTGCCGAGCGAGCAGCAGTTCATGGGCCAGGGCGTATCGGCCTGTGCAACCTGCGATGGCTTCTTCTATCGCAATCAGGAAGTCGTGGTCGTCGGTGGCGGCAATACTGCCGTCGAGGAAGCGCTGTATCTGTCCAATATCGCTTCCAAGGTCACGCTGGTGCACCGTCGTGACAGCCTGCGTGCTGAGAAGATTCTGCAGGACAAGCTGTTCGAGAAGGTCAAAAACGGCAACATGGCCATCGAATGGCATCACGCGCTTGATGAAGTGTTGGGCGACAACTCTGGTGTGACCGGCGTGCGTCTCCGTCAGATCGAGAGTGGTGCCACCAAGGACATGAATGTCATGGGTGTGTTCATCGCTATTGGCCACCGTCCGAACACCAGCCTGTTTGAAGGCCAGCTTGATATGCAGGGCGGCTATCTCAAGGTGCAGTCTGGTCTGGAAGGCAATGCTACCCAGACCAGTATCCCTGGCGTATATGCCTGCGGCGATGTGATGGATCACGTCTATCGTCAGGCCATCACGTCAGCAGGCACTGGTTGCATGGCCGCGCTGGATGCCGAACGTTATCTGGATGATCTGATCGCCTGATGAGCCACTAGCTCATGCCCGACAGAATGACTGACCGGCCCCGCGGCCTTGCTGCGGGGCCGGTTTACGTTGCAGAGCGGGTTTGCCTGACTCGATCCTGAAAAGATCAGTAGTGAGGCGGCAGCTCGTCTTGCAACGGCGTGTGATCTTCGCTTTCCCTCTGGACTCCCTCGTTGACTGGCTCACGTAGGGAGCGAAGCTGAGTCGCCATCAATGCATTAAGACGCTCAAGTGACTCTATCTGACGCTGCTGAGTGATCACCGTACGGTCTAGCGTGTCGAGCCAGTCATCCTGATGAGCGAGGCGAGACTCGAGAGCTTCCAAGCGGGTTTCAAGCTCAGGATCGAGAGAGGTTGGCATCATCAATGCGCTCCGCTGAGATGTGATAGTTAAGGCGTCGAGTCAGAAGTGCTGTCGTGCCATGAAGAATGATAAGGGTTGAAGTATTGCACCTGAGTAGCATCAGGCGTGCATGGGTGAGCGTGATAGACTGATTATGGTGCGATTTACTCCTTTTTCGTGTAACGCACCTGTTGACGGTAAAAGATGGCGTCGAGGTCTCCTCGAAGCTTTCTACTGCCGGTTCCATCGACTGATGCAGGGTAACCTGCACCACGAGCCAAGACGTGGTCAACCTGTCACTCCTTGTGTCAGTGCGGGCTACGGGCACCGCCGTGAGGCGCTGCGTTCAGACAGATTTCCCGACACCCCAGCGGGCCTTTTGCAAGTCACCGCCGGGTATCCGGGTCGCTGTCCTTGCTGCGACTGAGGCAGAATATTCTGATACGGATCATCTGAAGCACTGCCTTCTGCCCTGTCGCGATCTACCTACATCCATTACTTGAGAGAGTTTATCTTGATGAGTTCCAAGACGTTCTTCCGTTGTTTCATCATCAGTGTGTTGCTGGCACTGCCGGCACCGTTGCTGATTGCTGTCTTCATTACGCTGACCGGTGGCGAGTTGGCTACCACGCTGAACGATGCATTGAGTGTGCCGGGTTTTGAGCTGGCTTATGCAGCTGCCGCTGCTGCTGTCTTTATTCTGCTATTGGTCGCGACGCTAGCCATTCCGGCGCTGTCACCGCGTACTGCTGCCATGGCTGAAGTCGAAGACGACGATCGTGAGATCGGCGAGGTCAAGTGGTTCAACGTCAACAAGGGTTACGGCTTCGTGACTCGTGAGAGTGGTGAAGATGTTTTCGTTCACTTCCGTGCCATTCGTGGCAAGGGCCATCGCACGTTGGCTGAAGGTCAGAAAGTGCGTTATCACATCATCAGTAATGAACGTGGCCTGCAGGCTGATGATGTCACTGTCATCACCTGATCAGTGACATGGTCTCCTGAGCAGTACGGGAGACCATGGTGAAAACAAGAACGCCCCGCAGGCTCTGTCTGCGGGGCGTTCTTGTATCTGGCGATGATGCATTGGCTAACGAGCAAGAGCGGCGTATTTGCTCAACCCTTGTCGGGCCAGGTAAAGGCCTCTTCGCTACCATCCGGCAAGATGCGATAAAAGCGGTCTGGCTCATCGCCGGGCTGCCAGCTGCCTAGCGAGCAGCGGCTCTCTACCTGTAGGGCAGCGGCAACAGCGCGGGCGCAGTCCACATCACGTGCCCATGGTGTTGCTGCACTGTCGAACCATAGACTAGCGAAGCCATTGGCCACTTTTTCTACCACCAGCAATGCAATGTCGTCACCATCACGTGTCAGGCGTGTGCGATGCTGAAGTCTGCCTGCGGGTTGAAATACCACCACCTGCCCGAACAGTTCGCTCAGCCAGGCACCGAGCGCCTCGAGGCTGAGCGGCTTCAGATAGATTTCGATATCTGGATACTGCTCATCGCCAGCATCGGCGTCGATAGTGTCAATGGTATGGCTCATGCCGTGGCCTCACGGGTCGTGGGGACGAACAGGTATTCGAGGATGTGCTCATAGGCGCTGGAGAGTTGATCCAGATCGCTGGCCATCACACGTTCGTCAATCTTGTGAATGGTGGCATTGACCGGGCCTAGCTCAACGACCTGAGTGCCGAGGGTTGCGATGAAGCGTCCATCGGAGGTGCCGCCAGAGGTGGACAACACTGGCTTGCGACCCAGTGCACGCGCCACGCCGTGGATGGCAGCATCGACCAGCGCACCCTCCGGCGTCAGGAAGGGCTCGCCGTTCAAGGTCCAGTCGATCTCCACGTCCAGCCCGTGCGCCGCGAGAATTTCGTGGGTGCGACGTTTGAGATCATCAGCTGTCAGCGCGGTGGAGTAGCGGAAGTTGAATACGACTTCCAGCTCACCGGGAATGACATTGGTTGCGCCGGTGCCGCCACGAATGTTGGAAATCTGGAAGCTGGTCGCCGGAAAGAACTCATTGCCGTCGTCCCAATGCTCAGCGGTCAGTGCGGTCAGCGCCGGTGCTGCTTCGTGGATCGGGTTGCGTGCCAGGTGAGGATAGGCGACATGGCCTTGAACGCCGCGCACACGCATCACCGCGCCCAGTGAGCCACGGCGGCCATTTTTGATGACGTCACCGGCATAGTCGGTGGAGGACGGTTCGCCGACGATGCAATAGTCGAGACGCTCGTGGTGTTCACGTAGATATTCGACCACCGCACGGGTGCCGTGGACTGCAGGGCCTTCTTCATCAGACGTGATCAGGAAGGCGATACGGCCTTCGTGGTCCGGGTACGCAGTCACGAAGCGTTCGGTGGCGGTCAGCATCGCCGCCAGTGAACCCTTCATGTCAGCCGCGCCACGGCCACACAGGAAGCCGTCAGCGTCGATGCACGGCGAGAATGGCGGGTACTGCCAGTTGGCCTCAGGGCCGGTCGGTACGACGTCGGTATGGCCAGCGAAGGCCATTACAGGGCCATGATGGCCGCGCACCGCCCAGAAATTCTCGACATCGCCGAACGGCAAGCGTGTGATCTCGAATCCGATGGCTTCCAGACGTTTGATCATCAGTGCCTGGCAATCCAGGTCATCTGGCGTGACGGAGGGGCGTTCGATCAGGTCGAACGCCAGCTCCAGTGTCGGTGAGAGGTCAGAAGGGCGTGGCGGAAGCGGTGCGTGTGAATCAGTCATCATGGGCCATCGCTGCAGGCGTCGTCGCGAGGAGCGACAGCGCGGAATTCGGGGGGAGTGACGTAGATCGTCAGACTGGCCCGGACGCGTCCGGGCCAGAAGGTACCGCGAGTGGCCGGAAAGTCATGTCCGACAGTCACTCGCCACACGCATCAGTTGTGTGCGTGCAGGGCATCATTGAGTGCGATGGCGCTCTTGTTGGTGAGGCACTCGACACGGCCGGTGACGGAGTTGCGACGCAGTAGCAGGTCGTCCTGGCTCGCCAGCTCACGTGCCGCGACCGTCTCGACTTCCTGACCTTTGTTGTCGAAGACCATGACCTTGGTACCGGCGGTGATGTAGAGGCCAGCTTCCACGGTGCAGCGATCGCCCAGCGGGATGCCGATACCGGCGTTGGCACCGATCAGGCAGCCTTCGCCGACCTTGATGACGATGTTGCCGCCACCGGACAGGGTGCCCATGGTGGAACAGCCGCCGCCCAGGTCAGAGCCCTTGCCGACGAAGACGCCCGCGGCGATGCGGCCTTCGATCATGCCCGGGCCTTCGGTGCCGGCATTGAAGTTGCAGAAGCCTTCGTGCATCACGGTGGTGCCTTCACCCAGATAGGCACCCAGACGCACACGTGAGGTGTCGGCGACGCGAATGCCGGTCGGCACCACGTAGTCGGTCATCTTCGGGAACTTGTCGACACAGTCCACGGACAGGGTGCGACCTTCCAGGCGAGCCTTGAGGCGACGCGCCGGCAGTTCTTCGATGTCGATGGCACCTTCGCTGGTCCAGGCGACATTCTTGAGCAGTCCGAACATGCCGGTCAGGTCGATGCCGTGCGGGCGAACCATGCGGTGGGACAGCAGGTGCAGCTTGAGGTAGACCTCCGGCACGCTCTGCGGTGCGGCGTCTTCCTCGATGAACATGGCGACCAGCGGGCGCTGGGAGGCCGCCAGGCTTTCAGCCAGCTCAGCCTGAGCGCTGTCACCGGCGTCACGCAGGGCGCTGGCCAGTGCGGCGCAGTGTTCCGGCAGGAAGCTGGTGGCGGTGGTGCCAGCCGGCGCGTCCAGTGCCTTGCGAGCGGCGTCAGCGACGGCAGCGTTCGGCGTATGCAGCGGGGCAGGATAGTAGACTTCCAGCCAGTCGCCGGTGGTGTTCTGGGTGCCGATTCCGAGGGCAAGGCTCAACATCGTGTCAATCTCCAGGGTGTCCAGTAAAAAAGAGGGTGTCAGTCTTGCGGTTCATAGACCGCTTTGTCATAGCCGATCACCAGATCCACCTCATCTTCGGCATGATGTCGCTCGAGAATGGGGCGCTTGATCAGGGTCGGATGCTCCAGCATCAGCGCACGTGCACTGTTGGCATCGATGCTGTCACGTTGTTCATCGCCTAGCGCGCGCCAGCTGGTGCTGCGCTTGTTGAGCAGATTGCTCCATGCGGTGCGCTCCAGCCAGAATTCCAGCAGGCTGGCGGAGAGGCCGTCCTCGCGCAGGTCGTGCCAGCGATAGGGCACTCCTTGAGTATCGAGTGCGCGACGTGCCTTGCGGCAGGTGTCGCAGGTCTTGATGCCGTAGAGCACGTGCATGACGATCTCCTTGAGTGGCCTTGAGAAATAGCAGAGCTCAGTGGATGCGTTCCACGAAACGACGCAGGCGCTGGGCGGCTTCGATGGTCTGTTCAAGCTCGGCCACCAGTGCCAGACGAATGCGTCCTGCTCCCGGATTCACGCCGTTCACTTCACGTGCCATATAGCTGGCGGGCAGTACGCCCACGGCCTCTTCGCGCAGCAGATCACGCGTGAAGGCAGCATCGTCTCCACCTGGTACGGCGGGATAGAGGTAGAAGCTGGCTTCGGGGGTCGGGAAGTCCATTACCGGTGCCAATATCTTGGTCACCGCGGCAAATTTCTCGCGGTAGGCATCACGGTTGGCTAGCACGTGCGCCTCGTCATTCCAGGCGGCAATGGAGGCGTACTGGTGATGTTGCGGCATCGCGCAGCCATGATAGGTGCGGTAATGACGGAAGCGACGGATCACCTCACCATCGCCGGCCACGAAACCGGAGCGTAACCCCGGCAGGTTGGAGCGCTTGGACAGCGAGTGGAAGACCACGCAGCGCGCGTAGTCATCGCGACCCATGGCGGCACAGGCTTGCAGCAGGCCTGGCGGCGGTGTGGATTCGTCGAGATACAGCTCCGAATAGCACTCATCAGAGGCGATCAGGAAGTCGTGCTCATCCGCGAGGCGAATCAGCTGCTGGAAGTCGGCCAGCGGCGTTACCGCGCCGGTGGGATTGCCCGGCGAGCAGATGAAGACGATTTGGGTGTCACGCCAGACATCGGCCGGCACCGCGGCGTAGTCGGGGCGGAAGCCGTTCTCGGCGGGGCAGGGCAGGTAGGTCACTTCACCACCGGCCAGTAACGTCGCACCTTCATAGATTTGATAGAAAGGATTTGGCACCAGTACGCGCGCAGGGCGGGTGCGGTCCAGCGCGGCCTGGATGAAGGAAAATAGCGCTTCGCGGGTACCGGTGACCGGCAGCACCTGTCGCTCGATATCGGGTGTGGCATTGAGTGAGAAGCGACGCTCTAACCACTGGGCGATGGCTGTGCGCAGCTCCGGCATGCCACCGGTAGCGGGGTATTTGGCCACGCCCATGATGTGCTCGCGCAGGGTGTCGAGTACGAACTCGGGCGGTGCATGGCGTGGCTCGCCAATGGTCAGTGCGATAGGTTCCAGCGCCGGGTTAGGGGCGATGCCTTCTCGCAGCTTGGCCAAGGTTTCAAACGGGTAGGGCTTGAGCTGGTCGAGATCCGGATTCATGCACATTCCATGGGTGATGGCCGTGGGCGTGACGCATAGGGCCGAGCAAGAGGAAAAGGCGTCCGGCGACTGTGTTGGACGGCCATGCAAGTCGATTCGCAATTATAAGGAAGCGAGGCGGTACCCTCAATCGTGTGCGCGCCGCCCAGCCTCTCTATGTGCTATCTAGCCGCGTTCGCCGACTTCAAGGACCTCCGTCAGAGCGTCGCGCAGGCGCTCCTGACGAGCAGGGTCAGTAATGGGGTCGCCGTCGCGATCAGTGATGAAGAAGATATCTTCTACCCGCTCGCCAAGGGTGACGATCTTGGCGGCATCGATGGCGATTTCTTGCTCCATGAACACACGGCCGATGCGCGCCAGCAGGCCCGGGCGGTCCGAGGCGACCACTTCCAACACGCTGCGACCGTTGGTGTAATCCTGGCTGAGCGTGATGCGTGGCGCGATGCGGAAATGCTTGAGCTGACGCGGCGTATGGCGATTGACGATCACCGAGTAGTCATCCGGATCATCCAGCTCTTCGACCAGATGGGTGCGGATGTCGGCGAGACGTGCGGCGTCGCGGATCGGCTCACCGTCATCGTCGAGCAGGATGAAGGTGTTGAGCGTCCAGTTGTGACTGGAGGTGGCGATGCGTGCGTCGTGGATCGAGAGTCCCAACTGCTCCAGTGCCGCCGCCGTGGCGGCAAACAGGTTGTCCACCGAGCGGGTATGGATGAAGACCTTGGTGCCACCTTCGGTCATCTCTTCGGTCGGTGCGCTGGTCAGCACCAATGGCAGCGGCTCACCGTTTGCGTCGTACTGGGGAGCGGCCTGGCGCGCGAGAATGCCCTGGGTATGCCATGCGACTTCACTGGGGGCGTAGCGCACGAAATAGTCATCGCCCAGGCTGGCCCACAGCGCCTCGGCATCGCTGCGTGTGGTGCCCATGCCGATCAGTAGCGAGAGTGCTTCTTCACGTGTTTCAGCAATCCACTCGTGACGCTCCGGTGGATGTTCTAACCCGCGTCGTAGTGCGCGTCGGGTTTCCATGTGTAGCTGACGTAATAGCGATGCACGCCAGCCGTTCCACAGCGAGGGGTTGGTGGCGTTGATATCAGCTACCGTCAGCACGTAGAGATAATCCAGATGCGTCTCGTCACCGACGATTTCAGCAAAGCGCGTGATGATTTCCGGGTCGGCGATGTCTTGCTTTTGAGCGGTCATTGACATCAGTAGGTGATGGCGCACCAGCCAGCTCAGCGTACGGGTATCACGCAGGCTGAGTGCATGGCGCTGCGCAAAGTCTTCTACCTCGAGCGCTCCAAGTTCTGAGTGATCGCCACCACGCCCTTTGCCGATATCGTGATAGAGCCCAGCGATCCACAGCAGTTCCAGCTTGGGCAGTTCACGAATCAGGGCGGCCGCAACCGGAAACTCTTCCTCGGCATCTGGCGCGCGAAATTCCTGCGCGACCTTGAGCAGGCGCAGCGTATGAGCATCCACCGTATAGACATGGAACAGATCGTGCTGCATCAGCCCCACGGCACGACCGAAGGCCGGTAGATACTTGCCGAGAATCCCGTAGCGCGCCATGCGCTTGAGTACGCGGGGCACGTTGCCGCCGCAGCGCATCAGCTCCATGAACAGGCTCTGATGGCGGACATCGTCACGGAAGGCATCATCGATCTGATGGCGATGATCGCGCAGCGCACGGATGGTGTCAGCGCGCACGCCTTCGATTTCCGGATGCTGCGCCATTAGCAGAAATAGCTCCAGCAGCGCGGCAGGACGCCGCCGAAACACACCTTCTTCGCGCAGGCTGATATAGCCACTGCGAATCTCGAAACGTGCATTGAGCGGTATGGTGCTGACGGATTCATCGCGCCGTAGAATTGCCTCATCGAAATGCTGCAGCAGCATGTCGTTGAGGCCGGCCAGCGCGGTGACGTGACGGTAGTAGCGCTTCATGAACTGCTCGACCGCGAGGTGCTCCGGCGTGTCGATGAAGCCAAATAGCTCAGCGATAGCACGCTGGTGATCGAATAACAGGCGGTCCTCGGCGCGGCCGGCCAGCATGTGCAGGGCAAAGCGTACCTGCCACAGGAAGGCCTGGCCCTGGCTGAGGATGCGCAGCTCGGCATCGTTCATGAAACCCAACTCGACGAGATTGTCGTAGCGCTCAACCCCGAAGTGGCGTTTGGCGACCCAACCGATCATCTGGATATCGCGCAGCCCGCCCGGTGATGACTTGATGTTGGGCTCGAGGTGATACTCGGTGTTGGCGAACTTGTGGTGACGAGTGATTTGCTCCTGCCACTTGGCCTCGAAGAAGGCCTCGGCTGGCCACAGGTGTTCGGTCGCCAGCCGTTCGCGCATGGCTTCGCGTAGCCGCTGAGGCCCGGCGACAATGCGCGACTCGAGCAAGTTGGTGATGACGGTGACATCAGCGCGTGCCTCACGCTCGCAATCATTCAACGAGCGCACTGACTGGCCGATCTCGAGCCCGATATCCCATAAGAAGGTGATGAAGGCGGACAGCGCTTCGCGATAGTGCGTGTCATCGTCCTGCTCCAATAGCAGCAACAGGTCGATATCAGAATGAGGGTGCAGTTCGCCGCGGCCATAGCCGCCCACGGCGAGCAGTGCAATACCCGTGTCCGGCCAGGCCTGTCGATGCCAAGCGATGGCCAGCAGGCGGTCCAATGCGCGGGCACGACCATGAATGAGGTCGCGGATATCGGCGCCTGCCTTGAAGCGGGTTTCAAGCCGCTCCTGAACCTGCGCCAATGCCCGCTTGAACAGTGGGATGGGCGTCTTCGTCGTGGCCAGCTCGCGATCGAAGGTGGCGGCGTCGTAAAGCGCTTCGCGTTCGACGAAGTGGTAGTGGTGCAGGAGCATCGTGATCAACCCTCGAGGAAGGAGAAGTCCTCTTCATCGCGACGCGTGAGCACCTCGACGCCGGTAGCCGTGACCAGCAGTGTATGTTCCCACTGGGCAGACAGGCTCTTGTCCTTGGTGACAGCGGTCCAGTCATCCTTGAGGACTTTCACCTTGTAGCCGCCGACATTGACCATCGGTTCGATGGTCAGGCACATGCCTTCGAGTAGCTCTGCGTCAGCACGTGCTTCATAGCCATCATAATGCAGCACCTGCGGATCTTCATGGAAGCCAGCACCGATGCCGTGGCCACAGAAGTCGCGCACGACACTATAACCTGCGGACTCTGCATGTTTTTGAATGACACGCCCCAGTTCTGACAGTCGTACGCCCGGCGTACCAGTTCAATGCTCTTGTAGAGGCATTCCTGGGTGACGCGGCACAGGCGCTCGGCCTGGATGGTCGGCTCGCCGACGATGTACATCTTTGAGGTGTCGCCGTGGTAGCCATCCTTGATCACGGTGATATCGATGTTGAGGATATCGCCCTTTTTCAGCTTCTTGTTGTCATCAGGGATGCCGTGACACACCACATGGTTGATCGAGGTGCAGATGGACTTGGGGAAGCGTGATAATCGAGCGGTGCCGGAATGCAGCCCTGAATCTCGGTGATGTGATGGTGCGCGATGCTGTTGAGTTCGCCGGTAGTGGCTCCGGCACGAACGTGTTCGTCGAGCATTTCCAGTACTTCGGCCGCCAGACGGCCGGCGACGCGCATCTTGTCGATTTCTTCAGCTGTCTTGATGGGAATGTTCATGAGGACTCGAGGTGGGAATGAGGGAGGCGAAACGCCGCTAGACCGCGCGTGGCGGGGTGGCGACTGGATGGGTCGCATATCCGCCAGGACATCGACGACTTCATATCGCAGTTGAGCTATGGTATAAAGCCGCGCGCTTTCCTGCAAATTTACCCGACAGGTCACCTCTAGGCAGACCAAACGGCAATCGCTTGCAGAAACGCGTACATAACCCCAATCCACACACGTTCCGTCACATGGTCCCGGGTGCCGCGCAAGCGGTCGGATCCATGGGGGACGTGGAGGCCCAACCCGATATCCAGGAGATATTCACATGGCGCAAGTCAACATGCGCGATCTGCTCAAGGCAGGCGCACACTTCGGTCACCAGACCAAGTACTGGAACCCGAAGATGTCCAAGTTCATCTTCGGCGCTCGCAACAAGATCCACATCATCAACCTTGAGCACACCCTGCCGGCACTGAATGAAGCCGTCGCTGTGGTCGAGAAGATGGCTGCCAATGGCAACAAGATCATGTTCGTGGGCACCAAGCGCGCTGCCGGCAAGATCATCAAGGAAGAAGCTCGCAAGTCAGGCCAGCCGTACGTCAACCATCGTTGGTTGGGCGGCATGCTGACCAACTTCAAGACGATCCGTCAGTCCATCAAGCGTCTGCGTGAACTCGAGCAGATGCATGAAGACGGTACCTTCGCGAAGCTGACCAAGAAAGAAGTCCTGATGGCCACTCGTGAGCAAGACAAGCTCGAGCGTTCCATCGGCGGTATCAAGGACATGGGCGGCCTGCCGGACGCAATGTTCGTGATCGACGTTGACCACGAGCGCATCGCGATCAACGAAGCCAACAAGCTGGGCATCCCGGTCATCGGCGTCGTCGATACCAACTCCAACCCGGACGGCGTGGACTACGTCATCCCGGGTAACGATGACTCCATCCGCGCCATCCAGATCTATGTCCAGGCAATTGCAAACGCCTGTGGCAAGAACAAGGAAGAAGAGCTGGCCGGTGAGTTCGTCGAAACTGCGGCTGAAGAAGACGCAGCAGAGTGATCCTGGCGGCTTGATCTGACTGTCACACACGCTGCGCTACACTAAGTGCGGCATGGCCTAGCCAAGCGGCAGTCAGGTCAGGCAATGAGGGGGCCACGGCCCCCTCATTTGCGACCGCCTTGTGCGGTCGTGACCGAATTCCCGTATTCAAAGACGTCGACACGACAGAGGTTTCATCCCATGGCAGCTATCAGTGCATCTATGGTAAAGGAACTGCGTGAGCGTACTGCGCTCGGCATGATGGAATGCAAGAAGGCTCTTACCGAAGCCGGTGGTGACATCGAGCTGGCGATTGAGAACCTGCGCAAGAACTCCGGCTTGAAGGCCTCCAAGAAAGCTGGCCGTGTGGCCGCTGAAGGCGCCATCGTCATCAAGGTCGCCGACGATGCCAGCTATGGTGTGATGGTCGAAATCAACTCCGAGACCGACTTCGTCGCTCGTGATGACAATTTCAAGGCCTTCACCAACCTGATCGCCGATCGCGTGTTCGCTACCAAGAACACCGATATCGCCTCCCTGATGGAAGGTGAGCTGGAAGATACTCGTGGCCAACTGGTTCAGAAGATCGGTGAGAATATCTCCGTTCGTCGTGCTGCAGTGGTCGAAGCGCCTGCTGGCGGTGTCGTCGGTGGTTACGTCCACGGCGGTCGTATCGCTGCGCTGACGCTGCTCACCGGTGGTACTGGTGAAGTGGCCAAGGACGTTTCCATGCACGTCGCAGCCGTCAATCCGGTCTGTGCACGTCCGTCCGACATGCCGCAGGAACAGATGGACGCAGAAAAGGCCATCATCCTTGCTCAGCCGGACATGGCTGGCAAGCCGGCAGAAATCGCCGAGAAGATGTCCCTGGGTCGTCTGAAGAAGTATCTGGCTGAGAACAGCCTGACCGAACAGCCGTTCGTCAAGGATCCGAACCAAACCGTCGCCGAGTTTACCAAGCCGCCGGTGGTGAAGTGGTGTCCTTCGTACGCATGGAAGTCGGTGAAGGTATCGAGAAGGAAGAAGTCGACTTCGCAGCTGAAGTCCGGGAGCAGGTCAGCCGCGCGTAATGGCTGACTGATTCCGTTCTCACGATGGCGTGCGCATAGTCGCACGCCATCGTGTATCTGGCCCCCGCCTTCGGGCCACCCCGTTCCCCGTAGTGTCAGTATCAGGAGAGTTTCGCATGGCCACCATTCCCGCTGAACGCAATGCCAAGTACAAGCGCATACTGCTCAAGCTTTCCGGTGAGGCCCTGATGGGCGATGGCGAGTTTGGTATCGATCCCAAGGTGCTTGATCGCATGGCGCTGGAAATCGGTCAGTTGGTGGGTATCGGCGTCCAGGTCGGCATCGTGATCGGTGGCGGTAACCTGTTCCGCGGCGCAGCCCTGCAGGCAGTTGGTATGGAGCGTGTGACCGGTGATCATATGGGTATGCTGGCGACTGTCATGAATGGTCTGGCGCTGCGCGATTCTCTTGAGCGCTCCAATATTCGCTCTCGCGTGATGTCTGCCATTCCGATGAGTGGTGTGGTCGAGCATTACGATCGCCGTACCGCGATTCGCTATCTGACGTCGGGAGATGTGGTCATCTTCTCCGCCGGAACCGGTAACCCGTTCTTCACGACCGATTCCGCGGCCTGTCTGCGTGGTATCGAGATCGATGCAGACGCGGTCATCAAGGCAACCAAGGTCGATGGTGTCTACGACAAGGATCCGGTCAAATATCCGGATGCCGTGAAGTACGACAGTCTGAGCTACGACGACGCACTTGATCAGAAGCTTGGCGTGATGGATTTGACCGCCATCTGTCTGGTGCGTGACCATGACATGCCGGTGCGGGTGTTCAACATGAACAAGGTAGGCGCGCTGCTCAACCTGGTGGTGGGTGGCAAGGAAGGCACGCTGATTGACAGAAGAGGGTAAGTTTGTGATCAACGACATCAAGAAAGACGCCGAAGCACGTATGAAGAAGACCATCGAGTCTCTCGGTGCCGCCTTCAGCAAGATCCGTACGGGGCGTGCGCATCCGAGTATTCTGGATGCCGTGACCGTCGATTATTATGGCAGTCAGGTACCGCTGAATCAGGTGGCGAACATCACCACCGAAGACGCGCGTACCCTGACAGTTGTGCCGTGGGAAAAGCCTATGGTGCAGAAGGTCGAGAAGGCGATCATGACCTCCGACCTGGGCCTCAACCCGTCTTCTAACGGTGACGTGATTCGTGTCCCGATGCCGATGCTGACGGAAGAGACGCGCCGTGGTTACACCAAGCAAGCGCGCGCTGAAGCCGAAAACGCCCGTGTTGCACTCCGCAATGTTCGTCGTGATGCCAACGGCGACATCAAGAGCCTGCTCAAGGACAAGGACGTGTCCGAGGACGATGCACGTCGCGGAGAAGATGAGATCCAGAAGCTGACCGACAAGTATGTGGCGGAAGTCGACAGTGCTCTGGAGCACAAGGAAACCGACCTGATGCAGGTCTGATCGGGTCTGTCGCCGGCGCTCTGTCGGCGGCATCCGGTGCTCGTAGTGAGACCCCATGACGTCACCGAATTCCCTCTCTACGCCACGCCATGTGGCGATCATCATGGACGGCAACAACCGCTGGGCAAAATCCCGCGGCTGGGCAGGCATACGCGGCCATCGTGCCGGTGCCGAGACCGTCCGCAGTACCATTCGTCGCGCTGCTGAGCAGGGCGTCGAGGTGCTGACCCTTTTTGCTTTCTCCAGTGAAAACTGGAAGCGTCCGGCCAATGAGGTCAGCGCGCTGATGGAATTGTTCCTCATGGCGCTCAAGCGTGAGGTCAAGAAGCTTCATCGTCATGATATTCGCCTCTCCGTCATCGGTGAGCGCAGTCGTTTTTCCAGTTCTATTCAGAAGCATATTCAGAGCGCCGAAGACATGACGCGCGATAACCGCGGCATGCACGTGGTGATCTGTGCCAACTACGGTGGCCGCTGGGATATCGCTGAGGCGGCTCGTCGTCTGGCGGAGCAGGTCGAGCGTGGTGAGCTGATGGCAGCCGATATCAACGAAGAGCGTTTAGGAGCTGAGGTATGTCTGCATGAGTTGCCGGAAGTGGATCTATGTATCCGCACCAGCGGCGAGCAGCGTATCTCCAACTTCCTGATTTGGCAGTTGGCCTACGCCGAGTTCTACTTCTCGCCGGTGCTATGGCCTGATTTCGATGCGGCGGCCTTTGATGAGGCGCTCAATGCCTATGCCCTGCGTCAGCGTCGTTATGGCATGACCAGCGAACAACTCGACGCCGAGGGGCTCTAGTGCTCAGACAACGTATTATTACCGCAGTTATCCTCGCGCCACTGGCACTGTTGGGGTTGTTCGGCCTCGATGGCGCGCCCTTTGCCGTCTTTACCGGCGGCATAGTGGCGCTGGGCGCTTGGGAATGGGCCAATCTATCCGGTGTGAGTGCGGGTAAGGCTCGTCTGCTATTTCCGCTGACACTGGTCGTTCTGATGCTGCTGGCGGGTATGTCGGATGGTCTTGAAGCACGTTGGCCGCTGTATCTGGCGGCGATGGCATGGGCAATCAATCTGCGCTGGGTGATGCGCTATCCCGCTGCAAGTCAGGAATGGCGTGCAACAGGCGTGCGTCTGGGCGTGGGTGCATTGGCATTGCTGCCGACCTGGTTTGGGCTCATTCAGCTCAAGGCCGGTGGTGCTGAGTGGCTGCTGTACGTACTTCTGATGGTGTGGGCGGCGGATATCGGTGCCTATTTCTCTGGCAAGCGATTCGGAAAGCGCAAGCTGGCGCCACGTGTCAGTCCGGGCAAGTCCTGGGAAGGCGTCTACGGCGGGCTGGTCGCCACCGGATTGCTGGCCACCGGCTATGCACTGGCAGGGCAGGCCGACTGGCTGCCGCTGCTGGTGGTCACGCTGGGGGTGACGGCTGTCTCGGTACTGGGAGATCTGCTCGAGAGCATGTTCAAGCGTGAGCGGAAGCTGAAGGACTCCAGTCAGCTGTTACCGGGGCATGGTGGCATCATGGACCGTATCGATAGCCTGACAGCAGCAGTGCCGATGTTCGCACTATTGCTGCCATGGATCCTGGGAGGTGGCGCATGAGTGCCGCCGCCCCCCTTCCTGCTCGACAGCGCATTACTATCCTCGGTGCTACTGGCTCCATCGGGTCCAGCACGCTGGATGTGATAACGCGCCACCCTGAGCGCTACTGCGTACACGCCCTGAGCGCCGCCAGCCGGCATGAAGCGTTGTTGGCGCTGTGCCTGACGCACCGGCCTCAGGTGGTCGTGATCGGGTCTGCTGGCGCAGCAGAAGTGCTGCGTGAAGCACTGTCAGGTATTGAGAGCTATACCGGTGCGCCGATCGAAGTCCGTTACGGTGAGCAGGCGTTGGTCGATATCAGCGAAGCGCCTGAAGTCGACAGCGTGATGGCGGCGATTGTCGGTGCCGCAGGCTTGCTGCCGACGCTGGCCGCTGTGCGTGCTGGCAAGCGTGTCTTGCTGGCCAACAAGGAGGCGCTGGTGTGTGCCGGTCAGTTATTCATGGATGCTGTGAAGCAGCATGGTGCGACCTTGCTGCCGATCGATTCCGAGCACAACGCCATCTTCCAATGCCTGCCGGCTCAGCATCGAGAAGGACTTGCCCCGATCGGCGTCGAAAAATTATTGCTGACGGCGTCTGGTGGCCCCTTTCGTGATGAAACGGAGTGGCCGCCAGAGCGTCTGGCAGCGGTAACACCAGCACAGGCCTGCGCGCATCCCAACTGGTCGATGGGGCGCAAGATTTCAGTGGATAGCGCCACCTTGATGAACAAGGGGTTGGAGCTGATTGAGGCTTGCTGGCTATTCGCCTGTCGCCCCGATGACATTCAGGTCGTAGTGCACCCACAGAGCGTCATTCACTCAATGGCAGCTTATAGCGATGGCTCGGTACTGGCGCAGATGGGTAACCCGGACATGCGTACGCCGATTGCCTACGCGCTGGCATGGCCGGAACGCATCGATGCTGGTGTCGAACCCCTCGATCTGTTTCAGGTTGCGCGGCTCGATTTTCGCGCCGCCGATGAAGAGCGTTTCCCGTGTCTGCGGTTGGCGCGTGAAGCTATTGCGGCGGGCGGTACCTGGCCTGCGGTGATGAATGCTGCCAATGAAGTCGCTGTCGCGGCATTCCTTGAAGGCCAGCTGGCCTTTGATCGTATCCCCCTGCTGGTTGAGGCGGTGATGCAGGCGCGACCACCTCAGGTGGTGGATGGCCTTGAGGTCATCTTGTCTGAAGATGCCTCTGCACGTGAACTGGCCAGCGCACAGCTTGCCGTTCTCGGTCCCTGAGTCGTACCTTGGCCCGCCTGCCACTCTCGATATGAGAAGCGGTGGGCGGGCTGCCCATGTCGGGCACTAATTTCCAGGAGCGAATGATGGGTGTGATCCAGAATATTCTTGCGGTGATTGTCGTGCTGGGTGTGCTGATCACCATCCATGAATATGGCCATTTCTGGGTCGCACGCCGTTGCGGTATCAAGGTGTTGCGCTTCTCCATCGGCTTCGGTAAGCCGCTGTGGTCGTGGACGGATCGTCATGGCACAGAGTATGGGTTGGCAGCGATACCGCTGGGCGGTTATGTCAAGATGCTGGATGAGCGCGAAGGTCCGGTTGATCCCTCAGAGCGCCATCTTGCCTTCAATACCAAATCCGTATGGAAGCGCATCGCGGTGGTCTGTGCCGGGCCGCTCGCCAACTTCCTGCTTGCCATCTTTGCCTACTGGGCACTCTTCGTCGCGGGTACTACCACTGTGGTACCGATGATCGGTGGCGTGACGGCGGATTCACCAGCAGCGCAGGCGGGACTTTCACCCAAGGCTGAGATAGTCGCGATCAATGGGCAGCCGACGCGTTCGTGGGACGAGATAAACCTCCGGTTGATCGGTGCCATCGGCGATGATCGCTTGAGTATCACCACGCGTGCTGCCGGTGCCAGCGTGACGCGTGAGCAGGCGCTTGCGGTCAATCACTTCTTGGTCGACCAGGATCCGCCGCGTCCACTGGCAACGCTGGGCATCACTGCCTGGCGTCCACAGTTGCCCGCAGTGTTGGGGCAGGTGCTGGATGACGGCGCCGCACAGGCAGCCGGCTTCAAGGCAGGGGATCGCATCGTCAGCATCAATGGCATGTTGGTGGTCGATTGGATCGATTTCGTTGAGAGGGTGCGCGGCGCGCCAGGCGAGACATTGTCAGTCTTGATCGCGCGCGAGGGTGGCGAGCAGACCTTGTCACTGACACCGGCCAGTCACTCTCTGGAAGATGGCCGTACCATTGGCCAGGTGGGGGCGGGCGTCGAGAACATCAGCTGGCCGGCTGAATATCAACGCGAGCTGAGCTATGGTCCGCTCGCAGCTGTGGGTCAGGCGATCGGAAAGACCAGTGAAATGACCGTATTGACGCTCGATTCCATTCGCAAGATGCTGGTGGGATTGATTGCCCCCTCCAACCTGTCAGGCCCGATTACCATTGCGCGTATTGCGGGTGATACGGCGCGCTCCGGACTTGAATCATTCTTGAGTTTCATGGCCTATCTCTCTATCAGTCTTGGCGTATTGAACCTGCTGCCCATTCCCGTGTTGGACGGGGGGCACCTGCTGTTCTATTTGATCGAGGCTGTTCGTGGTAAGCCATTGTCCGAGAAAGTGCAGAATGCAGGCCTCAAGATCGGCATGGCACTGGTAGGATCGCTCATGCTGATGGCCATCTACTTCGACCTCATGCGTCTGTGGTGATGAATTCGGCCGGGGAAGGTGTATCGCTACCTCGGCAATATGAACCGAATCTGAACTGTCAGTGCCCATGAGGGTCAATTCATTGCGCGGGCTGGTCAATGTGCCCAACTCCCGTCATCATGCCCACACGACTTCGGCCCCGATTACCGACCTCCGCTGATAGCTGTCTTGTCAGTTGCAGGGGGTTGTGTATAAGGTGCCTGTTCACCCAAGCGGGCGGAATCCAGAGAAGCGAAGCGACTGCATGAAACTCAAGACCATTGGATTGGCAGCTGCGCTGCTCGGGGCCAGCCAGGGCGCCTTGGCCGCGTCTTTCAAAGTATCGGACATCAGGGTAGAGGGGCTCCAGCGTGTGTCTGCGGGCACCGTCTTCAACGCCTTCCCCGTGTCTGCAGATCAGAATGTCGCAGAGGATGATTTGTCCTCTGCGGCGCGTCAGCTATTCGACACTGGCTTGTTCGATGACATACGCCTCAAGCGTGACGGCGATGTATTGATCATCGATGTCGTCGAACGTCCTACCATCTCCAAGATTGAAATTGATGGTAATTCTCAGATTCCCGATGAGGACCTGCGCAAGGGCCTCAAGGAAGCTGGGTTGGCTGAAGGACAGGTGCTGCAACGCTCCACGCTGGAAGAAATGCAGCGTGAGCTTGAGCGTGTCTATCAGGCTCAGGGACGTTATAGCGCACGTATCGAAACCTCAGTCGAAGAACTTGAGCGCAATCGCGTGCAGGTCAATATCGACGTCAAGGAAGGTACGGTCGCCAAGATTCATCAGATCAATATCGTCGGCAACAGTGCCTTCGATGATGAGACCCTGCGCGAACAACTGGAACTCGAGGATCGCCCAGGCTGGTTCTTCGGTTGGTTCTCTGATGACGAGTATTCCCGCGAGAAGTTGACTGGCGATATCGAGACACTCAAGTCCTGGTATCTTGATCGCGGCTACGTCAACTTCCAGGTGCGCTCGACTCAGGTCTCCATCTCACCGGACAAGTCCGAAATCTTTGTCACCATCAATGTCGACGAAGGTAAGCCGTACAAGATTGGCAAGATCGGTTTTGCGGGCGACATCAAGATGAAGGAGCCGCGTGCGCGTGACCTGGTCAAGCTGGCACCGGACGCTCTGTACTCTCAGCGCGAGGTGACGGCCTCCAGCGAGGCGCTGCGCCAGGCGCTCGGCGCCGATGGCTTTGCCTTTGCCAAGGTCAACGCTATCCCCGAGGTGAATGAGGAGACCGATACCGTCGATCTGACCTTCGCTGTCGATCCGGGTAAGCGTGCTTATGTGCGTCGCATCAACTTCAAGGGGAATACCACGACCGCAGACGAAGTCCTGCGTCGTGAAATGACCCAATATGAAGGTGCACCGGCCTCTACCGACAAGATCAAGCAGTCCAAGCAGAAGCTTGAACGTCTTGGCTTCTTCAAGCAGGTCGATGTTGATACTCGTCCCGTGGCTGGAGAGCCGGATCAGCTGGACGTCAACTACAACGTCGAAGAGCAGCCGTCAGGCTCTATCTCGGCGTCTGTCGGTTTCTCGCAGGGCGATGGTGTCATCTACGGGGTCGGCCTGTCGCAGAAGAACTTCCTGGGCACCGGTAACGAAGTCAACATCAATGCCCAGAAGTCGGATGACTACACCAACGTCAGCTTCGGTTATACCGACCCGTATTGGACGCTGGACGGCATCTCTCGTGGCTACAACATCTTCTACCGCAAGGTGGACTATGACGATGATGATGATGTTGCAAGCTATGCGACAGACAGCTTTGGTGGCGGCATCAACTTCGGTTATCCGATCAATGAGCTGTCGCGTCTGAACTTCGGTGCCGGCTATGAATTCGTGCGTGTGAAGGACTTCGATGACAGCCCGTCAGAGGTCACCGAGTACCTCGAGGATGAAGGCGAAGACTTCAATCTCTACAAGCTGACCGCCAGTTGGTCGCGCAACAACCTCAACCGCGGCATCTTGCCGACGGCGGGGAGTTCGCAGACCTTGTCACTTGAGGTTGCTGTTCCCGGCTCTGATGCGGATTATTATAAGTTTCGCTACAAGGGCCAGAAGCTCTTCGAGCTGCATGATGACTGGTCACTCAAGTTCCGTACCGAACTGGGCTACGCCAACTCGTTCTCTGGCGACAGCTATCCGTTCTTCAAGAACTTCTATGCGGGCGGCCTTGGCAGCGTGCGAGGTTATAGCTCAAATACCTTGGGCCAGTCCTCCACGGAAGTTGACGATGGTGATGACGATACCCTGGGCGGTAACATCCTGATTGAAAGCGGAATCGATCTGATTTTCCCGATGCCCTTCGTGAAGGACAAGCGTAGCGTCCAGCCGTCATTCTTCGTCGATGCCGGTAACACGTTCCAGACTTCTTGCTATGACGTGAGTTCCAGCTACAGCAGCAGCTGTGAAAGCGGTGTGGATCTCGGTGATCTGAATTACAGCGCAGGTATCGGTTTGTCGTGGATCACGCCGGTGGGGCCGTTGACCTTCAGTGTCGCGCAACCGATCGGCAGCGATGATGACGATGATACCGAGGTCTTCCAGTTCTCACTGGGCCAGACCTTCTAGGGTCGTTTTATGCCGCACCCGCTGATGCCGGTGCGGCTCTTTGCCACGACCACCGGCGCCGCCGTTCCTGTTCTGCCGTCGGTTATCGAACAACAGGCCTACAACAAGGAGTTATTGTGATGCGTAAATTGACCCGCGCGCTGTGTCTGGCAGGTGGCCTCGCCGCCTTTGCAACTCCAATGCTGGCACAGGCCTCTGATGTTGCTGTCATTGACTGGCGTCAGGCGTTGCTCAGCTCTGACACTGCCAAGCGTTCCATGAATCAGCTCAAGAACCAGCTGGCCGGCAAGCAGGATCAGGCCAAGGCACTTGCCAAGGAGCTCGAGTCCCTTCAGGCGAAGCTGCAGAAAGATGGCGCGGTGATGTCTGATTCCGAGCGTCAGTCTGTGCAGCAGCAACTACGCCAGAAGGGCGGCCAGTTCCAGCAGCTACGCGGTCAGGTACAGCAGCAGCAGCAGCAGGCGGAACAGGCTTTCCTCAAGCAGTCCAAGCCGAAACTTGATCAGGCCATCCAGAAAGTGGTCGACAAGCACGGTGTTGAGCTGGTGGTAGATCGCAATGCGACGGTCTACAGCAAGGACGGGCTTGACCTGACTGATGAAGTGACTCAGGTGTTCAACTCGCTCAACTGAGTGCATTCCGCGCGCTGAGCGTGCGGGGTGTGTTGCATCCGAGTATGCCAACACGAATGCGAGCCAGAGGCGCCCAGCGCCCAGAGACAGAATGAAAAAGCAACAATTCTCCTACACTCTCGAGGATTTGGCCGAGCGCCTGGGCGCTCGGCTCGTCGGTGACCCAGCAGTTCGCGTCTCCGGTTTGTCGACCTTGGTGGATGCTGCGCCAGGCGATATCGCCTTCCTCGCTAACCGCGCCTATCTCAAGTATTTAGGTGAATCCGAGGCCACTGCTGTCCTGCTTCACGAGAGTCATCTCGAGGAATGCAAATGCAACGCACT
This sequence comes from Cobetia crustatorum, assembly GCF_000591415.1. Taxonomy (GTDB): domain Bacteria; phylum Pseudomonadota; class Gammaproteobacteria; order Pseudomonadales; family Halomonadaceae; genus Cobetia; species Cobetia crustatorum. The sequence continues at coordinate 50,004 of NZ_JEMF01000018.1, forward strand.
GGTGCTGGACAATCCGTACCTGGCTTACGCTGAGCTGTCGCGTCTGTTTGACCCGCTGGCAGGAACACCGCAAACGAGTGTTCACGCCAGTGCTGTCGTTGATGAGACTGCGCAATTGGGGGCAAATGTCGAAATCGGTCCTCAGGTCGTGATCGGTCCGGGTGCTCGTGTCGGTGATAATTCCCGCATTCTGGCTGGTTGCGTCATCGGGGCCGATAGCTCGGTAGGCGAGGGTGCTCTGCTGCACCCGAATGTCACGCTCTATCATGGTGTGATGATCGGGGCGCGTGCCGTGCTGCACAGTGGTTGTGTGATCGGGGCTGATGGATTCGGTTTTGCGCACGACGGCAAGGGCTGGCACAAGATTGCCCAGCTGGGCGGTGTGCTGATCGGTGATGATGCGGAAGTGGGTAGCTGTACGAGCATTGATCGAGGCGCACTGGGCGACACGATTATTGGCAATGACGTCAAGATCGACTCTCAGGTACAGATTGCGCACAACGTGCAGATTGGCGATCACTCTGCGCTGGCAGGCTGTGTCGGCATTGCCGGCTCTACCAAGGTGGGGCGTTACTGCCTGATGGGCGGTGGTGTCGGCCTGGCAGGCCATCTGGAGATTTGTGACGGCGTGCAGGTAACTGGCATGAGTCTGGTCACTAATTCCATCAGCAAGCCGGGTGTTTATTCTTCCGGCACCGGTGCGATGGATAATGGCTTGTGGCGTCGCAATGCGGTGCGCTTCAAGCAACTCGACCAGCTGGCGCGGCGTTTGAACCAGGTTGAGAAGCGTCTGAAGGACAAGTAGCTCCTGTTCTGAAGGGCTTCTCGTGCTTGCTCGGTGACCTCTTGGTCAATGAGCGGCTGCCAGCCACGCGCAAGGACGCTATAATGCGCGCCATTGCCTGAACGGCGGTCCGGACCGTCATTACATGCCTGCCCGAGCGCGGCAGGCATTTCGTTATTTCAGAGGTTGTAAGCCAATGGTTATGGACGTCAACGAGATCCGTGAGTATCTCCCGCACCGCTATCCTTTCCTGCTGGTCGATCGGGTCATGGAGCTGACCCTTGGCGAGTACATCGTTGCGCGCAAGAATGTGAGCATCAATGAGCCGTTTTTCAATGGCCACTTCCCGGGTCACCCGATCATGCCGGGTGTGCTGATCGTGGAAGCCATGGCTCAGGCGGCTGGTATTCTGGGCTTCAAGACTGTCGATAAGCGTCCTGCTGATGGCTACATCTATTATCTCGTTGGTAGTGACAAGGTACGTTTCAAACGTCCAGTGATGCCGGGTGATCAGCTTGAGATCAGTGCCCGAGTGCTACGCGAAAAGCGCGGAATCTGGAAATTCGCCTGTCAGGCCAAGGTCGACGGCGACGTGGTCTGTGAGGCCGAAATCATCTGTGCTGAGAGGAAGGTCGCTTGATACATCCTACTGCCATTGTCGATCCCGGCGCCCGCTTGGCCGATGATGTCGAGATCGGTCCGTTTTGCGTGATCGGGGCCGATGTCGAGATCGGCGCTGGCACGATGGTGGGGCCGCACGTCGTCATCAAGGGCACTACCATCATCGGTGAGCGTAATCGTATCTTTCAGTTTGCGTCGATAGGCGAAGACTGTCAGGACAAGAAATACGCTGGTGAGCCAACTCGGCTGGAAATTGGGGATGACAATGTCATTCGCGAAGGCGTGACGCTGCACCGTGGTACTGTCCAGGATGCCAGCCTCACGCGTATCGGCAGTCGTAACCTGCTCATGGCGTACGCCCATGTTGGCCATGATTGCATCATCGGTGACGACTGCATCATGGCCAACCAGGCGACGCTTGGCGGCCATGTCCATGTTGGCAACCACGTCATTCTGGGTGGACTGTCTGCCGTGCATCAGTTCTGTCATGTCGGCGAGCATGCCATGGCCGGCGGCGGCTCCATCATTACCAAGGACATCGCTGCCTTCGTGATGGTCAACGGCCATCCTGCTGAGGCCCATGGCCTCAATAGCGTTGGCCTCAAGCGTCGTGGCTTTGCTCGGGAGACCATCTCTGCGCTGAATACAGCCTACAAGACGGTCTTCCGTCAGGGGCTGACGTTGGCGCAGGCACTCGAGCAGCTGGAAGCCGAACCCCCACTTGCCGAGCGTGATATTTTCATCACCTCGCTCAAGGCGTCTACTCGCGGTTTGACACGCTAGGCATGCGCATCTATCTGGTAGCCGGGGAGCTCTCCGGTGACATCCTCGGCGCCAGCCTGATGCGGGCCCTCAAGGCGCGCTATCCCGAGGTCGAGTTTCGGGGCATCGGTGGCCCGCGGATGCAAGCCGAAGGTTTCGACAGCCTCTATCCACTGGAAACCCTTTCAGTGATGGGGCTGGTCGAGGTGCTCAAGCATCTGCCAGAACTCATCAAGGTGCGTCGTCACTTGTTGCGCGATGCGCTGGAATGGCAACCGGATGTGATGATCGGTATCGATGCTCCTGATTTCAACCTCGGACTTGAGTTACGCCTACGCAAGCGCGGCATCACCACCGCACACTATGTCAGCCCCTCTGTCTGGGCGTGGCGTCAGGGCCGTGTGAAGACTATTCGGCGTGCTGTTGATCGTATGCTGACCTTTCTGCCTTTTGAAGCCGCTTTCTATCGTGAGCATCAAGTGCCGGTGACGTTCGTGGGTCATCCGCTGGCTGACGAATTGCCATTGATAGACGACCGTGTTGCTGCACGCGAGCAACTGGGTCTTGATCCTGAGGTTCAGCTGTTGGCTGTGTTGCCGGGTTCGCGTGGCAACGAGATTCGCTTTCTGGGTGATACCTTCCTCTCGGCCATCGAGCGGTTGTGTGTCCGTTATCCTGACCTTGAAGTCGTGATTCCTGCAGCGACGCCCTTGCGTCGCACAGAACTTGAAGCTCTGATGGATGGCCGCACGTCTCTCGATCGTGCGCGCGTTCATCTTGTCGATGGGCAGTCGCGTGAGGCAATGACCGCGGCAGATGCCGTGCTGTTGGCCTCAGGCACGGCAGCGCTTGAGTGCCTGTTGTGCCACCGCCCGATGGTCGTGGCTTATCGCATGGCACCCATGACACACCGTATCGCGCGTCACTTGGTCAAGACTGAGTGGATTTCGCTGCCCAATCTGATTGCGCGTGAAACGCTGGTGCCGGAGCTCATTCAGGATGACGCTACCCCCGAAGCCATCGAAGAAAGTCTGGCACCGCTTCTGTCACGTGCCGCTGGCGATGTCTCGCGTCAGCGTGAGCTGCGCGATCGCTTTGAAGTTATGCATCGTGAGTTGACCTGCGATGCCAGCGCTGCTGCTGCACGTGCTATCGGTGAACTGGCGGGTCGCTAGGCGGCATTGTCTGACGCCTTTTGTCCATGGACTCATCGCTCTGTTCTGGCATCGCTTTTCCCCAATATTGATTCATCCTGACAGGCTGGCCGCAGTAGCGATCTGCCTGTTGTCTGACGCCCTCGAGATACCATGACTGATTCTGCCGACGCCACGACTTCCTCGCCCTCGACGCGCAAGCGCAAACCCGCCGATGACTTTCCTGCCCTCGTTATTCCTTATCAAGGTGAATTGCTGGCAGGTATCGATGAGGTGGGGCGCGGGCCACTGGTCGGGCCAGTGGTGGCGGCAGCCGTGATTCTTGATCCGCGTGACCCCATCGAAGGTATCACCGATTCCAAGAAGCTCAGCGAGAAGAAGCGGCTGGCACTTTCTGAGCAGATCCGCACTCGTGCCTGGGCCTGGGCGATTGCCGAGGCTACCAGCGAGGAGATCGATGCGCTCAATATCTATCAAGCGACTCACTTGGCCATGCGTCGCGCGATTGATGCTCTTGGCGTACGGCCTGAGTATCTGCTAGTCGATGGCAATCGGCTGCCGGGTCATGACATTCCCGGTATGGCGGTGGTCAAGGGGGATCTGCGTCACGCCGCCATTGGTGCTGCTTCGATTCTGGCTAAAGTGCACCGTGATGCTCAGATGGCTGCGCTGGATACACATTTTCCGGTCTACGGCTTTGCGCGTCATAAGGGGTATCCGACGCGAGAGCACCAGGCCGCGATTGAGGCACATGGCATTCTGACCCTACACCGCAAGAGCTTTGGGCCGGTCAAGCGTCTCTTCATGGCAGGACATGTGCCACAAGTCGTGCCGGAAGATGCGCTGATTCCGCTGCCGACACCGTACGAAGAGGGTGCGGAGGCCGCTGAAAAAAAGCTGCCAGCCGTGGTCTGACTGATGCTAGTGAGCCCGCGGCGTTGCCGTCATTCGTGACGCCTGAGACGAGCGCTTTCGCGCCGCAAGAAGCGCCTGTTGTCGCTACAGTCGTCACTACAGCTGAGCAAGCTGACGCGCTATCCTTGTTGTCTGCCTCTGATACGCCACTACCCTATGATGTACCTCATCAGGGAATCTCCACCGCCTCGACCGTACCCGCGATTGAATCTTTCACCGTTACGCAGACTTCACGAGCCGATTCCATGACCACGCCCTTTGTTCACCTGCGCGTTCACTCCGAGTTCTCTCTCGTCGATGGCCTGCCCGGCGTCAAGCCGCTGATCAAGGCGACGGCGACTGCCGGCCAGCCCGCGGTCGCTGTCACGGACGAGGCCAACCTGTTCGGGTTGGTCAAGTTCTATTCCAATGCGCGCGCCTCGGGTATCAAGCCGATCATTGGTTCCGATCTATGGCTGCTCAATGCCCAGGATGCCTCTCGCCCGTATCGCATTACCTTGCTGGCGATGAATGACACCGGCTATCGCAACCTGACCGAGCTGATCTCGCGTGGTTGGACGGACGGCCAGAAGCAGGGGCGTGCCTATCTCGACAAGCAATGGATCTTCGATCAAGCCGAGGGGTTGATCGTGCTATCGGGTGGCCGTGAAGGGGAAATTGGCCGCCATCTGTTGTCTGATCATGAAGACAGCGCGCGCGCCTTGTTGGCTGAGTGGAAGGCCATCTTCGGTAATCGCTTCTATCTGGAGCTGACACGTACACAGCGTCAATACGAGGAAGAGTGCCTGCACCTCTCGGTGGCGTTGTCCGAGGCGACCGATACGCCCGTGGTCGCGACCAACGATGTGCGCTTCCTCAAACGTGAAGATTACTGGGCACATGAGACTCGAGTCTCCATTGGCGAGGGTAAGGCGCTGGATGACCCGCGTCGCGAAACCCGCTATAGCGATGAGCAGTATCTGAAGACCGCCGAGGAGATGGGGGAGCTGTTCGCTGATATTCCCGAGGCACTCGAAAATAGTGTGCTGATCGCGGCGCGTTGCTCGGTTACCGTCCAGTTGGGAACTTACTTCCTGCCGGAATTTCCGGTGCCGGAAGGTATGACGATGGATGAATTCTTCCGCAAGGTCTCACATGATGGTCTGACGGAGCGTCTCGACAAGCTGTATCCACTGGTCAAGCACCCGCGGGGTACCGACGCTTGGGCCGAGATTGAGCAACGCTATCGCGCGCGGCTGGATTTCGAGCTCGATATCATCCTGCAGATGGGGTTCCCCGGTTACTTCCTGATCGTGATGGACTTCATTCAGTGGGGGAAGGACAACGGTGTGCCGGTCGGCCCGGGGCGTGGTTCTGGTGCTGGCTCACTGGTGGCCTACGCGCAGAAGATCACCGATCTTGATCCGCTGGAATATGACCTGCTGTTCGAGCGCTTCCTGAATCCCGAACGTGTCTCGATGCCCGATTTCGATGTCGATTTCTGCATGGAAAAGCGTGATCGCGTCATCGACTATGTGGCAGAGCGTTACGGACGCAACGCGGTATCGCAGATCGTGACCTTCGGCACCATGACCGCCAAGGCCGTGGTGCGTGATGTCGCGCGTGCGCAAGGCAAGCCGTACTCCATGGGTGACAAGCTCTCCAAGCTGATTCCCTTTGAAGTGGGTATCACGCTTGAGAAGGCCATCGAGCAGGAGCCGCAGCTCAAGGAATTCGTCGAGAAGGACGAAGAGATTCAGGAAATCTGGGAGATGGCCCTCAAGCTCGAGGGCACTACGCGCGGCACCGGCAAGCACGCGGGTGGTGTGGTGATTGCGCCGACCAAGCTGACCGACTTCGCGCCGCTATTGTGTGACGAGGATGGCAACGGCCTGGTGGTGCAGTTCGACAAGAATGATGTCGAGGAAGCCGGACTGGTGAAGTTCGACTTCCTGGGGTTGCGTACCCTGACCATCATCGACTGGGCGACCGAGATGGTCGACAAGATCCGTGCGCGTGAAGGGCTCGGTGCGTTGGAGATCGACGACATCCCGCTGGATGATGCTCAGACCTTCGACATGCTGCAGAAGGCGGAGACGACGGCCGTCTTCCAGCTGGAATCACGTGGGATGAAGGAGTTGATCAAGAAGCTCAAGCCCGATTGCCTTGAGGACATGATCGCTCTGGTCGCCCTGTTCCGCCCCGGCCCGTTGCAGTCCGGCATGGTGGACGACTTCATCAACCGTAAGCACGGTCGCGCTGAAGTATCTTATCCACACCCGGATTATCAGCATGAGCTGCTCAAGCCGGTATTGGAACCGACCTACGGCATCATCCTGTACCAGGAACAGGTCATGCAGATCGCGCAGGTACTGGCCGGCTATACGCTAGGTCAGGCCGATATGCTGCGCCGTGCAATGGGCAAGAAGAAGCCGGAAGAAATGGCCAAGCAGCGTGCTGGCTTCATGGAGGGGTGTGCCGATAAGGGCATCGATAAAGATCTCGCGGGTAATATCTTTGATCTGGTGGAGAAGTTCGCTGGCTACGGCTTCAACAAGTCGCACTCTGCGGCCTATGGTTTGGTCTCTTACCAGACGGGTTGGCTGAAGGCGCACTATCCGGGGCCGTTCATGGCGGCGGTCATTTCTACCGAGATGCAAACCATCGAGAAGGTGGTGCCGCTGATCGAGGAGTGCCGCCATATCGGCCTGACGGTCACGCCGCCGGATGTGAACCTCGGTGGCTACAAGTTCACCGTTGATCTGGAAGGGCGCGTCGTCTATGGCCTGGGCGCCATCCGTGGCGTGGGTGAAGGCCCGATCGAGGCCATCGTCAGTGCGCGTGCCGAGGGTGGCCCGTTCAGCGACATCTTCGACTTCTGCAAGCGCATCGATGCCAAGAAGATCAACAAGCGCACACTGGAAGCGCTGATTCGTTCGGGGGCATTGGATAACATCGGTCCATCACGCGCGGTGCTGATGATGGCTGTCGAAGATGCGCTCAAGGCCGCTTCACAGAATCATGCCAACAACGATGTGGGTATCATCGACATGTTCGGTGATGCTTTCAGCGAGCCAGAGAAGGATGTTTATGCTGGCTATCGTCAGGCGCGCGAGTGGACTGACAAGGAACGCCTGACCGGTGAGAAGAATACTCTTGGCCTTTATCTGACGGGTCATCCCATCGATGAGTACGAAGGCGAGCTCAAGCGCTTCATCAATGCGCGTATCAGTGATCTCAAGCCTTCACGCGAGCCGCAGCGCATTGCCGGACTAGTCATTGCCATGCGCACCATGAAGTCCAAGCGTGGCGATACCATGGCCTTCGTGACACTGGATGATCGTACCGGTCGTATCGAGGCATCAATGTTCGGTGAGCTTTACGATCAGGTGCGAAACAAGCTGGCACCAGACACGATCGTGATTGTCGAAGGTGAAGTCAGTCAGGATGATTATTCAGGTGGTCTACGACTGCGCGGTAAAGATGTTACGCCGATTATCGATGCGCGGACGCGCTTCGGTGAGGCCGTGGAAATAAGTATTGCGGCCGAAGATATTGGTGGACGCTTCACGCGTGATCTGTCGAATTTACTGACGCCATATCTGGCACGCGAAGGACTACCTATGCGCTTGCGCTATCGCAATGCCTCTGCCGAAGCCTGGCTGGAGCTGGGAGAGAATTGGCGAGTGTCTCCCAGTGATGAGCTGTTGATACAGTTGGCTGAGGTAGAGGGACAGCGGGGCGTGCGCCTCAAGTATCGCGACTGATACCCTCCGACAGTAGGCCGTAACGATGCTCGGTCTGCTGTCGGAATATTGTGAACGAACATCGATACAGGCGGGCAAGGTTTGCACCTGTCGAACAGGGTGCGATAATGCTCTTCTTTCTTTTTCCATGCCGACTGTGACCGCCGCGAGCCACAGATCGCCTGAGCGTTCGCTCAGGGGGAGTGACCCGGCCGACTCGCTTTCCTGGCTGCCCGAGACGACGAACGAAACGCCTTATGAATCCCAATTATCTGGACTTTGAACAGCCGATCGCCGAGCTGCAGGCCAAGATCGAGGAACTCCGTCTGGTCGGTAACGACTCCCAAGTGAGCCTGGCTGACGAGATCGAACGCCTTCAGGGCAAGAGCACCAAGCTCACCGAGTCTATCTTTAAAGATCTCGGTGCTTGGCAGGTATCCCAGCTGGCGCGTCATCCGCAGCGTCCGTATACCCTCGACTATCTCGAGAACCTGTTCGCGGACTTTGATGAGCTGCACGGTGATCGTCACTACGCTGACGACGAAGCACTGGTTGGCGGTATCGCGCGTCTCGACGACAAGCCGGTGATGGTGATTGGCCATCAAAAAGGTCGTGACGTAAAGGAAAAGGTACGCCGCAACTTCGGTATGCCGCGTCCGGAAGGCTACCGCAAGGCCTGCCGTCTGATGGAGATGGCCGAGCGCTTCAAGATGCCTATCCTGACCTTCATCGACACCCCGGGTGCCTATCCGGGCATCGGTGCAGAGGAGCGCGGTCAGTCCGAGGCCATCGCCTACAACCTGGCAGTGATGTCGCGCCTCAAGACCCCGATCATCTCCACCGTCATCGGTGAGGGCGGTTCCGGTGGTGCACTGGCCATCGGCGTGTGTGACGAGCTGAACATGCTGCAGTACTCCACCTACTCTGTGATCTCGCCGGAAGGTTGCGCCTCCATCCTGTGGAAGAGCGCCGAGCGTGCTGCTGACGCGGCGGATGCCATGGGCATCACAGCCTCGCGCCTTAAGGAGCTGGGCTTTGTCGATAACCTGATCAAGGAGCCGCTGGGTGGCGCGCATCGCAACCCGCAAACGACAGCCGACAGCATCAAGGCGGTACTGAGCGAAGGCCTGGAGCGTCTTGGTGCTCTGGATACGGAAGCCCTGCTGGAACGTCGCTACAAGCGCTTGATGAGCTACGGCGCCCCGGCGTGAGTCGATAGGTAGCCCTGAACGACTATCGAGCTGGCATGTAATAATCGAGACGCCTCCGGAAGCTTTCCGGAGGCGTCTTTTCGTTGCCGGCCGTGTTCAAGATCGTGTGACTGATCGTACTCAAGCCTGTGCTTCCCTTTATTCAGGAGTTCGTATGGCCCACCCGTGTCGTGAAATGCTGGAGTCCCCCGCCTTGAGTGTCGTGCGTCATGCGCTGGCGCAGACTGCCGCTGATCGCACGGTATGGATTGCGCTGTCTGGTGGGCTGGATTCGGTGATGCTGGTACGACTGGTGGCGAAAGCGGCGGATGGCTGTCCGCGACGCATACGGCTAGTGCATGTACATCACGGCCTGCAGGCGGCCAATGACATCTTTGAGCAATTGGCACGCCGAGTAGCCTCGCGGCTGGGTTTGCCGCTCAGCGTATGCCATCTGGTGTTGTCTACCGCGGCGCTGAAGGCGCGTGGGCTTGAGGCTGCGGCACGTGAGGGACGTCTAACGGCGCTGGCTGACTGTTTACGCGATGGCGACAGCTTGTGGCTAGCACAGCATCGTGATGATCAGGCAGAGACGCTACTGCTCAATGCACTGCGTGGTAGTGGTGGGCGCGGTCTGGCGGCCATGCCGCACGAGCGTACGCTGATGTTGGGGAGCCGAGGCGTCGCGCGGCTGGTGCGACCATTGCTGGATATCTCACGGTGTGAGCTGGTGGGGTTGGCAAGAGAACAAGGTATGAGCGTCGCGTATGATTGGTGCGAAGATCCGAGCAACGCTGATCAGCATTTCGATCGTAATTATCTACGTCACGTTGTTGTGCCAAAACTTGAGGAGCGCTGGCCGCAGTCTAGCGCCAGTCTGTCCCGTTCAGCTCTTCAGCTACAGGAAGAGCAGCAGTTACTCGATGAGCTAGCCGCTGAACTGCTGGCGGATCTGCAAGAGGGAGTGAGTGCAGAGGGGGCGTGTGCGGAAGGTGAGGTGTTGCGTCTATCACTCGCGAGAATGGCCGCACTAAGCGAGGCGCGTCAGCGACTGGTGCTGCGTCATCTCTGTCAGGTACACGGCTGGCCGGTGCCACCACGTGGTCGACTGATGAGCCTGCAGCAGTTGATTGCGACGCCACCCACTTCGGTGGGAGAGGTGCGTTGGACGAATGCTCGCTATGTCGTCGTCGTGCGTGTATGGCGAGGCCAACTGTGGTGGCAGGTCAATGGGGTTGGTGTTGAAGACGATGAAGATGCTGGCGCGATATGTGCTTTGGACGTGCAGGCATATTTGGCGTGGCAGACCCTTGGGAGGGATCCCGAAGCAGTGCTTATCACGCCACGCCAGCCCGGCGACATGTTGCGTGTGCCGGGGCGTGGGCGACGCGATCTCAAGCGATTGCTGCAAGAGGCTGATATTCCCCCCTGGCAGCGTCACCTGCTGCGTGTCGCAAGGCAAGTGACGGATAGCGAGCAGTGCGAAGGGCGAATCAAGGAAGTAGGCGAGGAGCAAGTTGAGGGGCTGTGGCATCCCTCGTGTGGCTGGTGGCTGCTGGCCTCAAATGTCTAGTCGAAGCCCTTGAGAATCAGCGTCATCTCAGCAGCTTTCTGCAAGTCGCTCTCTTGGTTCAGGTCATCGCAGATCAGACTGTGATCACGATATTCCTCTGCCAACGAGAGCGTTAGCTCATCGCCTTTCGCGTTCATGCGCGTGCCGAGTACTGGCTGCTCCGGGCGTGAATGATTGAGCATCACCGCAATGCGTAGCAGGCGTGCCAGGCGCGCGATACGCGGCTGTAGTGTCAGTGGCAAGTTTGCCAGTTCTCGACTGGCAAACTTGCGACGGTGAGCGCGGACCAGAAAGGCCAGCGCCTTCTGCTCTGGTCGTGAGAAGCCCTGCAGGTCGGAGTGCTCAATCAGGTAGGCGCCATGGCGGTGGAACTGGCTGTGAGAGATGGCTTGGCCCACCTCATGCAACTCTGCTGCCCAGGCCAGCATCTGGCGAGATGTCGTGCCCAATGTCCAGGCGTCAGCGACCTGATCAAATAGCGCGAGCGCGGTGGTGCGCACATTGTCAGCATGCCGTGTATCAATCGCATAGCGGCGACGCAGCAGATCGATGGCCGTAATGCGAGAATCTTCGGCCGTATTGCGGCCGACCAGATCAAACAAGACTCCTTCACGTAGCGCCCCATCTGAGTAGCGCAGCTGTTCAAGGCCAAGGGCTTCAAACACCGCGCACAGGATAGCGATGCCGGCAGGGAAGACAGTAGCCCGATCACTCTTCAAGCCTGGAAGATTAACCTTGTCGAGGCGCTTGAAGCTCAGTAGCACTGCGCGCAGGCGCTGAAGCCCCTCGCGTGTGACGAGCCCGTGTGCTGCCCATCCATGGGCTTCCAGTACGCTGGCGGCTGCCTTGATGGTGCCTGATGACCCCACAGGATCCTCCCAGCCCATTTCGCGATAACTACGCTGAATGCTGGCCAATTCGGAGCGCGCTGCCAGCTCGGCGCGGCGCATGCGTTTTTCGCTGATCTCGCCATCAGTAAAGAAGGCCTTGGTGTAAGCGACGCAGCCCATGTGCAGACTTTCCAATAGCTGTGGCTCGAACTGTTCACCAATGATGAATTCGGTAGAGCCGCCACCAATGTCGACGATCAGGCGCTTGCCATGCACGTCGGCGAGCGCGTGAGCCGCCCCAAGATAAATCAGGCGTGCTTCTTCACGGCCGGCGATGATTTCGATGGGATGTCCTAGCAGCTCTTCGGCACGATCAATCAAGGTCTGGCTATTGTGAGCAGCGCGTAATGCGTTAGTGCCCACGATGCGTAGATTGTCGGCCTCAATGCCATCGATGAAGGGCGCAAACTGGCCAAGGCAATTAAGTGCGCGCTGCATCGCGTCTTCACTGAGCATGCCATCTTCGTCGAGACCTGCGGCTAGCTGGACCTTCTCACCCTGTTTGGCGACTACCTGTAACTGTCCTGCCTGATAATTGGCCAGCAGTAAATGAAAGCTGTTGGAGCCAAGATCAATGGCGGCCAGCTTAAGCAGTGGCGCATCATCGCTACTGCTTAAGCTTTTATCGGCAGCATTCACGGACCGTAGAGAGGAAAGAGGGGCAGAATCACTCAAGAGGCAGAGTCCTTTATGACAGGCCTTTCACGACAAGGGCACGGCACGGACCTGATGGCTATGTGCGTGAGATGATGCGCCGAGCCTGTCGAACAACAGATGGTCATCGCATACGGTGATGACAGGAGGCTTTTGCAAGGTTGCGACGACTTGCGAGAGGTGTCAAACCTCAGGTAGCTCTCTACTACCATGCGGGAGAGAGCTTGGCAGCACATGAGTCGCGTAGGGCATGGTATTCTAGATTCGTGATATGACAGAAAAGTGCATGGTTTGAGCATTATTACTGATAATAATCAGCAAGGCTGAAGTGGCCTGGGAGATAACATCGCGATGAGCGAGCGTGTGGCACAGATTGCAGAAAGGGATTTCGAGTCAGCCGTGTTAGAAAGTGAGCAGCCGGTACTGGTTGATTTCTGGGCTTCCTGGTGTGGGCCATGCAAGACCGTCGCGCCGACGCTTGAGGCACTGGCCGAGGAATATGCCGGGCGTTTGAATATCGTCAAGATAGATGTCGATGAAGCCCCTGAACTTGCGGCCCGCTTCGGTGTACGTGGTGTTCCGACGTTGATGCTATTTCTGGGCGGTAATGTCGAAGCCAGCAAGGTGGGTGCCATGCCGCGTGCTCAGCTAGCAGCCTTTCTGGATGCCAATCTCTAAGTTATGTTCATGCTAATGGTGTCGGCAGGTTCTCCGTGAATGCCTCTCTGACTCCGGCCCTTGACGTAGGGGCTTGCGTTCAGGCGTCGGCTTGACTACCATCGAGGCGTTCGCCTGATTACACGCTCTCTGATTGCGCCATGCCGACCGTCCCACGGTCCCTCAGTTGTCAGCCAGCCCTCTGGTAACTCTGTCCTACCATTACAGGTCAGCCACCAGGCGATTCATACCGCTAGATTCCATATCGAGAAGACTTTTCAGTCAGGAAGCACGACGCCCCATGTCTATCATGACTGGGCCGTAGTGACTCGACACTCCGTCGCTAAATTTGTTGTTGTGCGGTTGTGGTGAGTGATCTTTCCTGAACCTTTAGCACCTGTCTTTATCCAACTCAGGCGCTTGCCCCCGGGAATGCTGTCGAGTTCTGCCTGCACCTTTGGGTGCCAGTCTCTGCCTCCTGTCTGTCTTCTCGATTCCCTTCTTTTCTTTCAGCCCTGCTGACATGAGCCACGTTCAAACAAAGCCGATGAATCTTACCGAACTCAAGCAAAATACCGTCCCCGAACTGCTGGAACTTGCCCAGACCATGGGTATTGATAACCTGGCACGCTCGCGCAAGCAGGACATTATCTTCGCCATCCTCAAGAAGCACGCGAAAAGCGGTGAGGATATTTACGGTGATGGTGTGTTGGAAATTCTGCAGGATGGCTTCGGCTTCCTACGTAGTGCAGATTCTTCCTACCTTGCTGGCCCTGACGACATCTATGTCTCACCTTCCCAGATTCGACGTTTCAATCTGCGCAAGGGCGACTCTATCTCTGGCAAGATTCGCCCGCCGAAGGAAGGCGAGCGTTACTTCGCACTGCTCAAGGTCAGTCAGATCAACTTTGACCGTCCCGAGAATGCCAAGCACAAGATTCTGTTCGAGAACCTGACGCCGCTGTTCCCTCAGTCGCGTCTGCTGATGGAAATTGGTAATGGTTCTACCGAAGACATCACTTCACGAATTCTGGATCTGACCGCGCCAATTGGTAAGGGTCAGCGTGGTTTGATCGTGTCGCCGCCCAAGGCCGGTAAGACAATGATGTTGCAGAACATTGCTGCATCCATCACGCGCAATAACCCCGAATGTCACCTCATCGTGCTGCTGATCGATGAGCGTCCTGAAGAAGTCACCGAGATGTCGCGCACCGTGCGTGGCGAAGTCGTGGCCTCTACCTTCGATGAGCCGCCGGCACGTCACGTGCAGGTTGCGGAGATGGTGATCGAGAAGGCCAAGCGCCTTGTCGAGCACAAGAAGGATGTCGTCATTCTGCTCGACTCCGTCACTCGTCTGGCGCGTGCCTACAACACCGTCGTGCCGTCCTCCGGCAAGGTGCTGACCGGTGGTGTTGATGCACATGCCCTCGAGAAGCCGAAGCGCTTCTTCGGTGCCGCACGTAACATCGAAGAAGGCGGTAGTTTGACCATTCTCGCCACGGCGTTGGTCGATACCGGTTCCAAGATGGACGAAGTGATCTTCGAGGAATTCAAGGGTACCGGTAACATGGAAGCCCACCTCGATCGCAAGCTGGCCGAGCGTCGTGTCTTCCCGGCCCTCAACATTCGTCGCTCCGGCACGCGTCGTGAAGACCTGATTGCCTCTGAAGATGAAATGCAGCGCATGTGGATTCTTCGTAAGCTGCTGAATCCCATGGAGGATGTGGCTGCTACAGAGTTCTTGATCGATCGTCTGAAAGATACCAAGACCAATCTCGAGTTCTTCGAGGCCATGAAGCGCCGTTGATTCGCGCGGGCTTTGCTCTCTGAGCCGAGCCATGCTGTAAAAGGTTGTCTTCACCAGGACGCCCGTCTCCCTGATCCGGAGGCGGGCGTCTTGCGTTGATGGCCTGCCGATGGCTGGCTGGCAATGGTATGCTCGGGACTTGTCCAAGCCGAGCGGAAACCCCCATGCAGTATCGAGACTTACGCGATTTCATCGCGGCGCTGGAAGAGAAGGGTGAACTCAAGCGAATCAGTGTTGAGGTTGACCCTTATCTGGAGATGACCGAGATCTGTGATCGCACCCTGAAGGCGGGTGGGCCGGCGTTGCTGTTCGAGAACGTCAAGGGTCATACCATGCCGGTGCTGGGCAACCTGTTCGGTACAACGCGGCGCGTGGCGCTGGGCATGGGGCAGGAGTCAGTCGAGGCATTGCGTGAGGTCGGTGAGTTGCTGGCCTTCCTCAAGGAGCCGGAACCGCCCAAGGGGTTCCGTGACGCATGGAACAAGCTGCCGATCTTCAAGCAGGTAATGAGCATGGGCCCCAAACGGGTCAAGCGCGCACCTTGTCAGGAAGTCGTACTGGAGGGCGATGATGTCAATCTCGACATGATTCCTATCCAGCATTGCTGGCCGGGCGACGCTGCACCGCTGGTGACCTGGCCGCTGGTCATCACGCGTGGGCCGCACAAGGAACGTCAAAATCTCGGCATCTATCGTCAGCAGAAGATAGGCAAGAATCGTCTTATCATGCGCTGGTTGGCGCATCGTGGCGGTGCGCTGGACTTCCGTGAATGGCAGAAGGCACATCCCGGGGAGCCCTTCCCGGTAGCCGTGGCACTGGGGGCGGATCCTGCGACGATTCTGGGCGCCGTGACGCCGGTGCCTGATTCGCTCTCTGAGTACGCTTTTGCAGGTCTGCTGCGAGGTTCGCGTACCGAGTTGGTCAAGTGCGAGTTGTCGGATCTCGAAGTCCCGGCGAGCGCCGAAATCATTCTTGAGGGCTTCCTCTATCCGGAGGACATGGCGGCGGAAGGCCCTTACGGTGATCATACCGGCTACTACAACGAAGTGGAGAGCTTCCCTGTCTTCACTATCGAGCGCATTACTCATCGGCGTGATCCCATCTATCACTCCACCTATACCGGGCGTCCGCCTGATGAGCCGGCGATTCTTGGCCTGGCGCTCAATGAAGTCTTCGTGCCGATTCTGCGCAAACAGTTCCCCGAGATCGTCGACTTCTATCTGCCACCGGAAGGCTGCTCCTACCGCATGGCGGTCGTGACGATGAAGAAGCAGTATCCCGGTCATGCCAAGCGCGTGATGATGGGGGTCTGGAGCTTCCTGCGTCAGTTCATGTACACCAAGTTCGTGATCGTGCTGGATGACGACGTGGATGCCCGCAAGTGGGAGGATGTCATCTGGGCAATCACCACGCGCATGGACCCGAGCCGTGATACCGTTCTGATCGACAATACGCCGATCGATTATCTTGATTTTGCTTCGCCGACGGCGGGTCTGGGCTCGAAAATGGGCATGGATGCCACCAACAAGTGGCCGGGGGAGACGGATCGCGAGTGGGGCGAACCCATCGTGATGAGTGACGAGATCAAATCCCGTGTCGATGAGCGCTGGGACAGTCTGGGCATTCTGGACTGATACCCTTCCTTTCTATCGGCACCTACGCATACACCCTGTCGCTGCGCGAGTACGTGGTGGCAGGCTTCAGACAACAAGAGGATACGATGACGGCGCGGACCCTGACCTGTCATGTCGAGAGTGTGGAAGATCTGACCCCGGACGTGTTTCGTGTGCGTTTTGCCGCACGTCCCGAGGCTCTGGCGCATGCGCCAGGCCAGTATCTCGAGATGAAGCTCGATGACACCACTTGGGTACCGTTTTCCATCGCCAATGCTGCCAGTGACGATGGTGTGCTCGAACTGCATATCCAGCACTGGCCGGAGCGCAGTAACTCGGCACGACTGCGCTCGTTGCTGGTTGCAGCCAATCAGTTGGAGTTACGGCTGCCGAACGGTGAGTGCTTTCTCGATCTCGAGGATCCGAGCCCGATCGTGCTGATTTGTGCCGGCACCGGTTTTTCCCAGATGCATGCCATGCTGCAGGCTGCCTTCGCGCGTGGCCTGACACAGCCTATTGAGTTGTGGTGGGCCGCGCGTGAGCGTCGTGACTTGTATCTGGAAAGCGCGGCGCTCAATTGGGCCACCAGTCAGCCCAATTTCCGCTATATCCCGGTGTTGGAAGAGGCGCCAGCACTTGGTGATGCTCATCATCAGGCACTGGAAGCCGCCGGCGTTGAGCCGGGCTTCACAGGCCATCTGGGGCGTATCGATGCCGCACTGAGTGAGCATGCTGGCAGCATGGCCGGTAAGCGGGTGTATCTGTCTGGTTCGCCGGGCATGGTGTACGCCTGCGTTGATGCACTGACGCCCTTGGGTGTCGAAGCCGAAGCGCTGAGTTCTGATGTGTTCAGCTACGCACCACGCGTGCCGCTGGTTGATCCGGTGCTTGCATCTGCTTGAGGGCTTGAAGGAGGCCAGAGGATGAGCCAGTCCCCGATTCTGATTACTGGAGGCGCTCAGCGACTAGGTCGCTATTGTGCCGAGCGGCTGGTGGATGATGGCCATTCAGTCATCATCAGCTATCGCCGGGAGCGTGATGAGCTGGAAGCGTTGCGAGCACTTGGCGTGCGTACTGTGCAGGCGGACTTTTCCAGCGAGACCGGCATTCAGGCGTTTATTGCGGCGGTTCGAGAACTGACACCGACACTCAGAGCCATCGTGCACAATGCCAGCGATTGGTTGCCGGACACCGGTGGAGAGGCGGCAGGAAGTAATTTCGAGCATCTGTTCCGTGTTCACATGCAGGCGCCGTATCTGATCAATCTGGCGCTGCGCGATCTGCTCGAAGCAGGTGTCGAGTCGCAAGCGACATCATTCACATGAGTGATTTCGTGGTGCAGAAGGGCTCAAGCCGGCATGCTGCCTACGCCGCGAGCAAAGCAGGTCTTGAGAACCTGACGCTATCGTTTGCGGCCATGTTTGCCCCACGCATTCAGGTCAATACGATTGCGCCAGCATTGATCATGCTCAAGCCTGACGACGACGATGACTATGCCGAACGGGCGAAAGCCAAGTCACTGATGCAGAGCGTGCCGGGGCCGGGTGTGATCTGGCAGGCGATGCGCTACCTGCTCGACAGCCACTATGTGACGGGTACCACCATGCCGGTAGATGGAGGTCGTCACCTCAAGTGATGGGGCTTTTGACCAATGATGCCTCTGGCATCGCTTGCGCCAGAAGGCTAGCCAGATGATGCACAAAAAAATGCCCCTGCTTTTCAGCGGGGGCATTTTCGTTGATGGCATATCGCGCTGCGACCTGTCATCTACAGGATATGACGCCCTTCGACAGCAGTGAACTGACCCTTCTTGAGCGTCGGTCCCATCTGCTTGCCAGAGGGGGCGCCGCCCGGGTTTTCCAGCGTGATCACGAGATCACTGTCAGGGAAGGCCGCGAGATATTCCTTCGGCACTTCCACCTTCATGGAGCCGGAGTGCGGCAGGATGCCCAATGACATGGGCTTCTCGCCATCCTTGGTCATCAGCCAGAGTTCGCAGACCTTGCCAGGGGCGGGAGCATTGGGGCTCACGGCCTGCACCATCATCTCGCCCGAGTGAGACGCATTGACGATCCAGCCAGGGCTGCTGTCAGGATTGCTGACCACGAACACATAGTCGCTCTCCATGCTCTCGTTCTGTCCGAGACTGAAGGTCAGCGTTACGGCGAGCGCTAGACTGAATGCCGTGGCCGTCATGCCTTGCCAGAGGCCAAGGCGACGCCACCACGGCTGGCGGGCTGTACCGGTCGCCTCGGCGATGCCTTTCCAGACACTGGCAGGGGGCGCAATGGGTGTCAGCTGCTCGTTGAACACGTTCAGGTGTTCACGCCAGCGTTCAACGTCGCGTTGTACATCGTGACTGACTGACAGCAACGACTCAAATGCAGCGCGTTCGTCACGTGTCAGGGTACCGAGCGCGTACTCTCCCGCTGCGGCTTCGCGCAGATGGGGGTCGCTCAGATCAAATGACTCATGCATGTCTTCAACCTCTCGAGTCCACGTCGGACCCAGCTCTTGACGGTGCCTAAGGGCTGGTCCAATTGATTGGCAAGATCCTGGTGAGTTAGCCCTTCGAAATAGGCTAATTCCAGAGCGCGGCGCTGATCTTCATTCAGCTCGGCCAAGCATTGATGGAGTTCACCACTATGCTGGGCCAGGTCGACATCTGCCTCGATATCACTGAGCCCTGGCATGGCGGCGATCAATTCATCGCTGTCATGCTCGCTAGGGCGCTGTCGACGAATCCAGTCGATGGCGATATTGCGAGTCATGGTGCCGAGCCAAGTCATCGGTCGAGCGCGACTGGCGTCGTACTGGCCTGCTGCCGCCCATATCCGGATGTAAACCTGCTGAAGACAGTCCTGCGCTGATGCCTCATGTCTCAAGATACGCAGCAACTGAGCGTATAGATGCGCACTGGTAGCTCTATAGAGTCGATCCAGTGCTTGGGCATCCTGCCGGGCACATCCCAACAGATACTCTACCAGTGCATCATTTCGGGAATCCTGCATGCATGCATTCCAAGCTGTGGGCGCGGTGCCAGGCACCGCTGGATGAATGCGTGTTGCCAGTCATGACTAGCAGCGGCAACCAATGATAATGATTATACTGATGCATATCTAAGCCGATAGTCTCCCTTACGCCAAG
The DNA here is from genome assembly GCF_000591415.1 of Cobetia crustatorum. Classification (GTDB taxonomy): domain Bacteria; phylum Pseudomonadota; class Gammaproteobacteria; order Pseudomonadales; family Halomonadaceae; genus Cobetia; species Cobetia crustatorum. The sequence goes on from NZ_JEMF01000018.1 coordinate 69,496, forward strand.
CTGGCAACGAATAGTTGCCTGATCACGCTTGCGCACGACGGTTCTGGATGCAAGGATAGAGATCTCGCGCTTCATGCGTTACGTTATTGGTATAATGTCACTTTATTGTTGTTAATGGATACTGGCCTTGCCCATGAACCACCCGATATCTTCCAGCTTGCGTTCTGCCACTGTCTGCCCTTCGGGTCAGGTAGCCAGCAGTACGTGTGCTGCGGATTATTGGTATTGGTTTATACAGGGGCGCGCCTGAGGTTACGGCGCGCCTGTCTTGTACGGGCTGCCACCACCTTGAGAAACCCCCGGTCGCAGTCACGGCCGGGGGTTTTTGCATTTATGGCCCGGCCAACTTGTACGATAAGAGGCGCAGTCTCGGGACTGGCAGGTCAGCAATCGCGACACGAATGATCGCAGTTTGAATGAACAGAGGAATTTCCATGCGCACCACGACCACATTGACTCGCTTTATCCTCGCTTCCTTACGGGTCGTGCATGGTTATTGGCGCTGGCGATTTAGTGGCGTCCTGTCTCTTGCCGCTGTCACCGCGGGACAGGGCGATATCCACCGGAGTGACATGTCGCGAAGTCCCTGTTTGCCAGACTGAATATTGTGTGATGAAGCAGGTGCTTCATCACCGGAGATAAAGATCATGAATGCCAGCCTTGAACGTGTCCTGACTGCTAACGACCTTTCCGAGAATGTGACTGAGAACGCTACTGTGACAATCCCTGATGCCCGCTCGATACCTTCTCTGACTACTGGACGCATCAGTCGCGAAGCCTTGCCCAGTGCCGCTGAACTGCGAGTGACTCTGCCAGTCAGTGCGACGTTGGACGCCGAGATTTGTCAACATCGCGCCGAGATCAATGCCATTCTCGCCGGTGAGGATGACCGTATGTTAGTCGTCGTGGGCCCGTGTTCGATCCACGACATGAAGGCTGCACGTGAGTACGCCGCTCGCTTGGTAGCCATTGAGCCTCAAGTACGGGATCGCCTCAAACTGGTGATGCGTGTCTATGTCGAGAAGCCGCGTACGACAGTGGGATGGAAGGGGCTGGCCTACGACCCGCATCTGGACGGTAGCGACGATATGGCAGCGGGTCTTCACCAGGCGCGCCAGCTGATGCTGGAAATCAATCAGATGGGCCTGCCCGTCGCGACCGAGCTACTGCAACCACTGACGGCTGCCTATCTGGAAGATCTGTTGGGCTGGGCCGCTATTGGGGCTCGTACCACCGAGTCCCAGATTCATCGTGAGATGGCCTCTGGTCTTGGCTGCGCAGTGGGCTTCAAGAATGGCACCGATGGTGGAGTCGAGGTGGCAGTACAGGCGATTGGCGCAGCGCCCATGGTCATCGCCACTTCGGTATGAATGACGATGGCCGTCCGGCCTTGATCGAGACCGCCGGTAACCCGCATACACATGTCGTGTTGCGCGGCGGCCACGGTCAACCCAACTATGACGCCGAATCCGTCGCTGCCTGCCGCCGTGAACTGGAGAGTGCCGGTCTGGCGCCGCGGCTGATGGTGGATTGCAGTCATGCGAATTCGCGCAAAGATCACCGTCGTCAGAGTGAAGTGATGCTCGACGTGCTGGCGCAGCGCATGCAGGGTGATGATGCGTTGATTGGCGTAATGCTCGAGAGCCATCTCAATGAAGGCAAGCAGGCGCTACCAGCCGCCTCACGGTTGTCCCAGCTGCGCCATGGGGTGTCAGTCACCGATGCTTGCCTTGGCTGGGTAACCACCGAACACTTGCTGACGCTGGCGGCGGAACGGTTGCGTAACGTCTGACTCTGATCAGCAGATGTCGTCACGGTCTGCAGTGCTCGATAGAGTGATGATGACTCGCAAGACCTCCTCCATCCCTGACGCCAGTGGCTTTCTCGCCACTGGGCGTTGTCGTTTCTGGGGTGCTGCCTTGGCCGCGTCACATGAATGTCATCCGGTTCGCGTATCACTTCTCGTGGTCTTTGGCATGCGATTAGCTGCCATGTCCCAGAAGAATCACCCGCCACCTGACCCGGGGAATATTCATGAGCAAGGAAATTGAAGATCATCGCCTGCTGAATTCCAGTAGCAATGAGCCGTTTTCATCTGTCATCGAAAAGCATGTCTCGCGCCGTAATGTGTTGCAGGGCGGCCTGGGCATGGCGGCTGTCAGCGTCTTGGGAGGCTTTGGTCTTGCTGGTGTCAGTGGTGCTGCCTATAGCGATGCCAGCAAACAGAAGGCGCCCGCGGCTGAGAAGACACCACTGACCCTGGCCTTCGAGTCCATCAATGGCTCACGTACCGATGCCTTCGTGGTACCCGCTGGCTATACCGCTCAGGTACTTGCACCGTGGGGCACACCGCTCAATGACGCTGCGCCACAGTGGCGTGAAGACTTGGCGCTGACGCCCGAGATTCAGGCCAATAGCATCGGCATGCATCACGATGGCATGCACAACTTTGCTCTGAGCGCCGCGACGGCCTCCAGTCATTTCCTGCTGGTGATGAACAACGAATACATCGATCAGGACGCATTGTGGGCACCGAAAGGCGGCGCGACCAACGCCGAGACAGGCAAGCGTCCTGCCGATGAAGTGCGCACCGAGATCAATGCGCATGGTGTGTCCGTCGTCGAGATAAAGAAAGATACGGCCGGTAAGTGGAGCGTCGTCACAGATTCGAAGTATAACCGGCGCATCACCAGTGCCAGCGAGATGAAATTGAGCGGACCGGTGGCAGGCAGTGATCACGTCAAGACGGTCTTCTCGCCGGACGGCATGTTGGCGCGTGGCACCAATAACAACTGCGCCAATGGCTATACGCCGTGGGGCACCTACCTGACCTGTGAAGAGAACTGGCCGGGTTATTTCGTCAAGCGTGACGATCGCCAGCAGGATGATGATCGTATCGGTCTCGAGCTTGAGCGTGGACGTTATGGTTGGGAAACGGCAGCTGGCGATGCCAGCGAGATCAATGGTGAGTTCGCGCGTTTCGACAATACTCCCACCGCTGACAGCGCCGACAAGGATTATCGCAACGAGCCACGCGCTTTCGGCTATATCGTCGAGATTGATCCCTACACCGGCGAGAAGGCCGTCAAGCGTACCGCACTGGGACGTTTTCGGCACGAAGGCTGCTGGCCGGGCAAGCTGGTCGAGGGTCAGCCGGTCGTCTTCTACTCCGGCCACGACTCCCGCAACGAGTACATCTACAAGTTCGTGTCGGATGTCGTCTGGAATGGCGCGGATGCGCATGTTGCCGGTGAGGTGAAGGACCGCCTGGCGATCGGCGACAAGTACATGGACAAGGGCACGCTGTATGTCGCCCAATTTGCGGCAGATGGCACGGGCAAGTGGTTGAAGCTGGTGCCGGATTCCGTCACCAGAGATGGCCGTACGCTCGCCTCGGCGCTGAATCTGGCCACTGATGACCTCGCTGGTATCATTATCAATACCGCCGATGCAGCAGACCTGATGGGGGCAACGCCGATGGACCGCCCTGAATGGGGCGCTGTCGATCCGGTCTCGGGTGAGGTCTACATGACGTTGACCAACAACACTGATCGTAGCGAAAAGGGATCTGCTGCGGCCTTCACGGCCGATGGCAAGGCGATTGAAGAACTGGGTGTCGGCTACAAGACAGCACCGGTTAACCCAGCCAACCCACGCGCAGATAATGAGGCGGGCCAGATCATCCGCTGGCGCGAGTCTGATGCGCACGCCGAGTTTGACTGGGAGATTTTCGTTTTTGGCGCTGCCGCCAGCGATGCTGACAACCTGTCAGGCCTGACCGAGATGAATCAGTTTGCAAGCCCGGATGGCCTGTACTTCGATGAGCGCGAAGGAGGGCAGGGTATTCTGTGGATCGAGACCGATAACGGTTATGAGGGCGTGACAGAAGCCACCAATGATCAGGTGCTGGCGGTTGTACCGGCTGCACTTCAGCAGGCTGAAGGCGATGCAGCCGTGATTGGTGCCGATAACCAGGCGCAACTCAAGCGTTTCGCGGTTGGCCCGAATGGTTGTGAAGTGACTGGAATCTTCGCGACACCCGACAGAACAGCGCTGTTCGTCAACATCCAGCATCCGGGGAACTGGCCGCAGGGCGATGATGCTACTGCCGTGACACAAGGGAGCGTGCGTCCGCGTGCATCCACCGTCGTGATTCAGCGCGCTGATGGCGGCCAGGTCGGTGTCTGAGACGCTGGCGGTGTGACGGATCACGCCAGAGTGTCAATGAAGCCCCTGCATCTGTGATGCGGGGGCTTTTTCATGTGTGTCTGTGTCAGACCAGCGCTCATCAAGCGAGCAGAGTCGTGACGAACATCCTGTGTGATGGTGTTGTGCGATGTTGCTCATAACGAAAACGGCCCTCACGCGTTAGCATGAGGCCGAAAGGGCCGAAAGGGCCGAGAGTGTCGGTGATAACGGGGAAGAAATAAGAAATACGAAATCAGGCCTTGGCGGCGTAGGCGAACAATAGCGTTTCTTGCACGCTGATCGGTTCGGCATCACCTGCATCCAGCTGGGTGTAATGCCCATCGCTCTCCAGGCGCCAGCTCTGGCAGTTGTCGACCAGATAGGTGTCCAGGTCCTTGCGCACGCGCTGGGCCAGCTTCTTGTCGAGTAATGGGAAGCAGGTCTCGACGCGGTGGAACATGTTGCGCTCCATGAAGTCCGCGCTGGAGCACCAGGTCTCTGGATTGCCTGCATTGTGGAAGTGGAAGGTGCGAGTGTGCTCAAGGAAGCGTCCGATCACTGAGCGTACGCGAATGTTGTCGGAGATGCCCGGTACATCCGGGCGTAGGCAGCACACACCCCGAATGATCAGGTCACACTGTACGCCCGCGCGCGAGGCGCGATACAACGCACGAATCAGCTTGGGCTCGGTCAGTGAGTTGCACTTGACGATGACGTGCGCCCGTTTGCCTTTCTCGGCGTTGCGTGTCTCGCGATCAATCATCTCCACCATGCGCTCATGTAGGGTAAAGGGCGCATGCAGCAGCTTTTCGATCGTGCGCTGCTTACCCATGCCGGTCAGCTGTTGGAAGACCTTGTGAACGTCTTCACACAGCGTCTCGTTGGAGGTCAGCAGGCTGTAGTCGGTATAGAGGCGTGCCGTCTTGGCGTGATAGTTGCCGGTGCCCAGATGTGCATAGTGACGTAACTGACCATGCTCACGACGCACGATATGCAGCATCTTGGCGTGCGTCTTGTAGGCCATCACGCCGTAGATGACGATGGCGCCGGCTTCCTGCAGGCGTGACGCCAGCTGCAGATTGTCTGCTTCATCGAAGCGGGCGCGCAGCTCGATCACGACCGTGATCTCCTTGCCCTGGCGTGCGGCTTCCACCAGTGATGAGACGATGTTGGAATCGGCACCGGTGCGATACAGCGTCTGCTTGATCGCCAACACGTTGGGGTCGCGCGCCGCTTCGGCCAGTAGATTCTCGACCGGCGAGAACGACTGGAACGGGTGATGCAGCAGGATGTCTTCGCGGCGGATGGCATCAAACAGGCTACCGTCGCCCTTGAGCGCCTTGGGAATGCCGGGAGTAAAGGGCGTGTAGAGCAGGTCTTCACGGCCGACATCACCAATCACTTCCATCAGACGATTGAGATTGACGGGTCCCTTGACCTGATAGAGATCACGCAGCTCCAGCTCGAATTGCTTGAGCAGGAAGGTGTAGAGCGTCTCGGGGCAGTTGTCCGCTACCTCCAGGCGTACACCGTCGCCATAGCGGCGTGCCAGCAGCTCGCCACGCAGCGCGGAGGCCAGGTCCGAGACATCCTCTGCATCCACTGACAGATCGGCGTTGCGCGTCAGACGAAACTGATAGCAGCCCTTGATCTTCATCCCCGGAAATAACTCCTGGGCATGCGCGTGGATCATCGACGACAGGAAGACATACTCGGTGTAACCGGCATCGGTGATGGCATCGGGGACGCGGATCAGGCGAGGCAATGAGCGCGGGGCGGGCAGAATGGCCAAGCCGCCTTCACGACCGAAGGCATCTTTACCCTCGAGCTCGACGATGAAGTTGAGGCTCTTGTTGACCAGTCGTGGGAAGGGATGAGATGGGTCGAGGCCTATAGGGCTGATGACGGGCTGAATCTCGTCCTCGAAGTAACTACGCACCCAGGTTTTCTGCTTGGAATTCCACTGATTGCGGCGGCGAAAGCGGATGTGCTGTTCTTCGAGGGCCGGTATCAGCTCCTCATTGAGAATGCGGTACTGGCGCTCCACTTGCTCATGGGTGACGCGGGATATCTCATCCAGCACCTTGCCAGGCAGCAGTCCATCAGGACCGGGGTCAGTACGATCAAAGGCGATCTGATGCTTGAGACCCGCCACGCGGATTTCGAAGAACTCGTCCATGTTGGACGTGAAGATCAGCAGGAACATCAGCCGATTTAGCAGCGGGTGCGAGGTGTCCTGCGCCTGTTCGAGTACGCGGATGTTGAACTGAAGGTTGGACAGCTCGCGGTTGAAGTACAGGGCAGGGTCGGCGAGGTCCGCTTCCGGTGAGGGCGTGACCTTGGCATGAATGCCGGTCCGAGTCCGATTGACGCGCAAAGGAGGAGGCTCAAGCGCTGGCGGCTCATCCGTCGGTAGATCAGACCCGCTGATTTGAATATCGCCGGAAGCTGCCGGTGTGACAGCTTCCGAGTTGCGTGTACTGACCTCTGCCAGAGTATCCGAGGGGTCGTCACGGGTGTGCTTGTGCGTCTGTTCCATCATCAACTCCATGATCCCGGTCAGCCGCAGTCGCCGGGGTTGTCAAAGGTGATTCTTTTCCGCCAATAGCTCGGCAGCCCGGCGGGCAAAGTAGGTGAGAATGCCGTCGGCACCCGCACGCTTGAAGCACATCAGCGACTCGAGGATGACCTTGTCAGCCTCCAGCCAACCATTCTGGAAGGCGGCCATGTGCATGGCATATTCACCGCTCACCTGATAAGCAAAGGTCGGCACCTGCAATTCGGTCTTCACGCGCGTGACGACATCCAGGTACGGCATTCCCGGTTTGACCATCACCATGTCGGCGCCTTCGCTCAGGTCCATCGCCACTTCATGCAGCGCTTCGTCACTATTGGCGGGGTCCATCTGGTAGGTCTGCTTGTCCGCCTTGCCCAGATTGCTGCTGGAACCGACAGCGTCACGGAAGGGGCCATAGTAGTTCGAGGCGTACTTGGCCGAATACGCCATGATGCGCGTATTGATCAGGCCTTCCTGTTCCAGCATGGCACGAATCGAGCCAATGCGACCGTCCATCATATCGGAGGGCGCGATGACATCCGCGCCGGCTTCGGCATGCGACAGCGCCTGCTTGATCAGCGTCTCGACGGTGCGATCATTGAGCACGTAACCATCATCATCCAGGATGCCGTCCTGGCCGTGTGTGGTGTAGGGGTCCAGTGCCACATCGGTGATCACGCCTAACGTCGGCAGCGCTTCCTTGAGGGCACGTACGCAGCGCTGTACCAAGCCTGAGGGGTTGTAGGACTCTTCTGCGTAGAGCGTCTTCGCCTCGGTATCCACCACAGGGAAGAGTGCGATGGCGGGCACGCCTAGTGCGTGCACTTCACGGCATTCCTCGATCAGAAGGTCGATGGACAGTCGCTCGACACCAGGCATGCTGGGCACGGACTCACGACGTTGTGCGCCTTCCAGCACAAAGACAGGCAGGATCAGGTCATCAGCCGTCAGCTGATTTTCACGCATCAGGCGGCGAGAGAAATCGTCCTTGCGCATGCGGCGCATGCGAGTCGCAGGAAACTGGCGCGGGGTACGTTGGCTCAAGAATCACTCTCCGGGTCGGCTGGTCCGGTCTCGTGATGGACGCTGGCAGTCTAGATTTATAATATTTCAATGATATTACAAGGACGGCCGGTCGATACGGACGGGAAGCAAGGTGCTGGCACAGGGCCAGCGTCGGTGTCTTGAGTATATCAGTGCTATCCGGCTGCGGCAGGGGCGTGGTGTGAGGCACGATGTCGCGTTGGATGTAAGGCTGTGATACATAGCAATGGTACAGCGCAGGATGCAGTGAAATGAGATGACGCGGTCATGGCTTGAGTTGTCGCTGGCCTGCCCATAGTCTTGAGTCATTGGCGCATTGGCATCCTTCACCTGCACGGTTGTCACTGCCCGTTGTTTGAGTATGTCTTTCTGACCTATCCGGCCGCCGCCGGAAACATCTCACCGTCAATGGAGTACCCCATGACCAAGCAGGTAGCCCTGATCCTTTCCGGTTGCGGTGTCTACGATGGCTCCGAAATCTACGAAACGACCTTGACCATGCTGCGCCTCGATCAGTTGGGCATTGTCTATGAATGCTTTGCGCCCGATATCGATCAGCACCATGTGATCAATCATTCCACTGGTGAAGAGATGGACGAGACCCGCAATGTACTGGTCGAGTCTGCACGTCTGGCGCGTGGCAAGGCGCGCCCGCTGGATGAGCTCTCTGTCGATGATTTTGATGCACTGATTTTGCCCGGTGGCTTTGGTGCCGCCAAGAATCTGAGCAACTTTGCTGTCAAGGGTGCTGATTTAGAGGTTGTCGAGGGCCTGCGCGCCGCAGTGCAGCCCTTCCATGAGGAAGGCAAGCCGATTGGTGTGATGTGCATTGCGCCGGTAATGGTGCCGCAGCTGTTGGGGCAGGGCATTTCCGTTACCGTGGGTAGCGATGCCAGTGTCGCAGGTGCCATCAGTGCGCAGGGGGGCTTGCACAAGAGTTGTGAAGTGACGGATATCGTGATCGACGCTGCCAATCGCGTCATTACCACGCCTGCCTACATGCTGGCTGAGCGCATCAGTGAAGCAGCCGAAGGTATTTTCAAGCTGGTGGATCGTATCGATGGCTGGATCACGGATGATCAGGCACGTGAGGCGGATAAGCAGAACTAGCCGCCGGTGAATGGTAACTCGCGTTAACCACTCATGAAGCCAGACACGACTTTCAAGATATAAAACGCAAACACCCCGCCAATGGCGGGGTGTTTGCGTTTGGACGATGCACGGCTAGCTAGCTTGTCGCACGCTTACGATGGTTCTTGTGTGGCATCTTTCGCTGGCAATGCGCGACGACGCTTGAAGAAGCGTGCCGACAGAATGCCCACTTCAAATAACAGCCACATCGGAATCGCCAGCAGTGATTGAGAAATCACATCTGGTGGCGTCAACATCATGCCAACCACGAAGCAGCCGATCACGATGTAGGGACGCTTTTTGCTTAGTGCCTCAACTGACGTGGCGCCTGTCCAGATCAGCAGGAAGGTAGCGATGGGAATCTCAAACGCGACACCGAAGGCGAAGAACAACTTGAGGACAAAATTCAGATATTGATTGATGTCCGTCATGATCGCCACGTTCTCGGGGCCTGTAGTGGTAAAGAACTTGAACAGCAGCGGGAACACCACGTAGTACGCGAAGGCAGCGCCGGCATAGAACAACACAATGCTGGAGGCGAGCAATGGCAATGCCAGTGCTTTCTCATTCTCGTAGAGTCCTGGTGCAATGAAGGCCCACGCCTGATATAGCACCATGGGGATGGCCAGGAATAGCGCCACCACGAGTGTCAGCTTGAAGGGCGCCAGAAAGGGCGATGCCACTTCGGTGGCGATCATCTGAGACCCTGGCGGCAGCAGCGCCATCAGAGGCTCAGCCACATAGAGATAGATCTGATTGGAGAAGCCATACAGCGCAGCGAACACCACCAATACGACGACGGTGGCACGCAGCAGTCGTGAGCGTAGCTCGATCAGATGCTCGATGAGCGGGGCGTGGACAGTCTCGCCCGTAGAGGACGAACCCGACTCCGGGGCATGCGGATCACTCATCAGGAACGCGGCTCCCGTGACTCACTGGTGATGGATGCGGCGTCCGGCTCACCGTCGGGCTTGCCAGTCCCAGCGGGACGGGAGCTCTCGGGCGTAGGCAGCACGGTAGATGTATTATCGACAGTCGGTGCCTTGTCGACAGCAGAAGCCTTGTCGAGAGAAGGTGCCTTGGCGACAGAAGATACCGGGTCAGCAGGGGATGTCGGCTGTGCGATGCTGTTCTCCACATCACGTGCTTCATTGCGTGCGTGAGCCAAAGTCTCATCGAGCTGCTTCTTCTGCTCACTGAGCGTCTGGCGCAGCTCTTCGGCTTCCAGCTGAGCACTGATTTCCTGCTGGATACCCGAGACGCTGCGTTTGATGCGGCCCAGCCACAGGCCCGCCGTACGGGCGGCCCGAGGCAGACGCTCCGGGCCGAGCACAATCAACGCCAGCAGCGCGATCAGTGCCAGTTCAAAAAAGCCGATATCGAACATGCGGGTTACGAGCGCTTGTCAGCGGTATCGTGGCTTTTAGCCTCGACATCGATGGTTTCGCCGCGCGACTCTTCATGAGCGACCTTCTGCTGAGCAGCCGTCTCTTCTGATTTTTTCTCTTCTTCCTTCATGGCGCCCTTGAAGCCTTTTACCGCGCCGCCAAGATCCGAGCCGACGTTACGTAGTTTCTTGGTTCCGAAGATCAAGATGATGATGCCGAGGACGATCAGGAGCTGCCAGATACTAATGCCACCTAACATGGGAAGTTCTCCGTTTTGGCCGCTGACACCAGGTCATGAGGCCTTGAGTCTTGCAGGGTGTCATCACCGCTGCCGAGGAATACGGCTTGCGCCGGGAGATTGCTGATCCATCACTGACCGCGAGCGGCCTTTTCATCGTGGCCTGAAACGCCAAAGCGGCGCGCCAGCTCATCCAGCACTTCCTGATGGTCCAACCCTAGATGCGACAGCATGACCAAGGAATGGAACCACAGGTCGGCAGTTTCACCGATCAGTGCACGATGGGAGTCCACATCGTCCTGCGTGAAATCCTTGGCGGCCAGTACTGTCTCGGTCGCCTCTTCACCGATCTTCTCCAGTACCTTGTTGAGCCCCTTGTGATGCAGGCTTGCGACATAGGAGGAGGTCGGGTCAGCGTCGCGCCGCTCTGCCAGTACTACCGACAGGCGGTTGAGAATATCACTCATGAATCATCGTTCCTGAAAGCATCGCTTCAAAAAAGCATCTCTGCAAAAAAAGCATCACTGCAAAAAGCATCAAATCGTGTTCTACAGACGTGAAGCAGACGTGTCGTCTATAGAACAGAGCGTACATCTCGTCAGCTACCCGCGAGTGTCTCTCGGGCATGCGACTCAGGATGCAAGCGTTACATGACATTCATATTGCACTGCACTCAATGGGCGGGCAAGCCACGCTGACAATAAGCCCATATACGGCCTACGGATAGGCTCAGCGCCACAGCAGCAATAGTATGCCGAGTCCTGCGCCGACCAGTACTAACGGAGGCTGAGTATCCGCCCAGGCCATCAGCGGTTGCCACCCCAGTGCACCTGCGACCAGTAGCGCTCCTGCTCGTAGGCGCCAGCTGGTGCTGGCAGCACCTGAGACACGATCGCGCAGCGTAGTGATGGCCTCGGTTTGACGCGTGCGTGCACGGTGCTCGTCCTCTATGCGCTCAAGCGCCTGGAAGGCCATCACCGGTAGCTGTGGCAGCTGATGAGATAGCTCAGGAGCCTGCTTGAGCATCTCGTTCCAGAACGCCTTGGGACCGGCGCGCTCCTTCATCCAGCGCTCCAGATAGGGGCGCGCGGTGGCCCACAGATCCAGCTCCGGATACAGCTGGCGGCCCAACCCTTCGATGTTGAGCAGTGTCTTTTGCAGCAACACCAGTTGTGGCTGAACTTCCATGTTGAAGCGCCGCGCGGTCTGGAACAGGCCCAGCAGCACTTGGCCGAAGCTGATGTCCTTGAGCGGCTTCTCGAGAATCGGCTCGCAGACTGCACGAATGGCAGCGGCAAACTCATTGGCACGCGTGCCTTCGCCGACCCAGCCAGATTCGATGTGTAGGACGGCCACCTCGTAATAATCCTGACGGAAGAAGGCCAGCAGGTTGCGCGCCAGATAGTCCTGATCTTCACGCGTCAGGCTGCCGACGATACCGCAGTCAATGGCGATGAATTGCGGATCATGGGGGTTCTCACGCGAGACGAAGATGTTGCCGGGATGCATGTCAGCATGGAAGAAGTTGTCGCGGAAGACCTGAGTGAAGAATATCTCCACACCGCGCTCTGCCAGCTTCTTCAGATCAGTGCCCTGTGCCTCCAGCTCATCGATCTCCGCGACGGGGATGCCGCGAATGCGTTCCTGGACCATCACCCGGCGCCGTGTCAGCGGCCAGTGGATGGCGGGTACGTAGAGCAGTGGCGAGTCGAGGAAGTTGCGCTTGAGCTGGGAGGTGTTGGCCGCTTCCTTGTGCATGTCCAGTTCATCGAACAGCGTCGCTTCGTAGTCAGAGACGACTTCTACCGGGCGTAGACGGCGCGCTTCCGGTGATATCTTCATCAGGATGCGCGCGAATAGATATAGCAGCCCAATGTCCTGACGCATCACTTGATCAATGCGGGGGCGAATGACTTTCACGACGACATCCGAGCCATCATGAAGGCGCGCCGCATGCACCTGAGCGATCGAGGCCGAAGCCAGCGGTTGCGCCTCGAACTCGGCGAAAGCCTCCTCGACTGACATGCCCAGTTCCTGCTCCACCAGCTCACGCGCCACCTGATTCTCGAAAGGGGGCACCTGGTCCTGAAGGCGCTTGAGCTCGTCGGCTATATCAGCTGGCAGCAAATCACGACGAGTGGATAGCATCTGACCGAACTTGATGAAGATCGGCCCTAGTGCTTCCAGTGCCAGTCTCAGTCGTTCACCGCGCGAGCGGCTGCCGACAGGAAACAGGCACAGCGGCGATAGCTTGACCAGCGGCCGTAGCAGCGCCGGCACGCGCGCGAGAGGAATCAGGTTGTCGAGTCGATAGCGAGCGATGACCCACAGGATGCTCAGCAGGCGATAGAGTCTCACGACGGCTGGCACTCCCGGTCATAAGGATTAAATGGGAGGGGCGATGAAGTCGTTGTGGCTTCAAGGTGGCGGTGCAAGCGTGTGAGGCGTGCCTCGGTACGGTCTAGGCACTGGGTCAGCTCGGTCAGTTCGTCACGCGCGACCTTCATCTGCGCATGGCCGGGTAGCCAACGCGCTTCCTCGGTGAGGTACTCGCGTAGGTCGAGCTCCAGCTCGCGATGACTGGTCAGGCCAAAGCGCCCCAGACTGCGCAGGCCATTGGCCAGGCTATGGCCGGGGGTTTCGCCAAACCATTCGGCTAGCGCGCCTTCCCAGTCCAGATCAAGATCCATCACCAGATCACGAGCACTTTCCAGCAGATGAATGCGTCCGCGGACTGCCAAACGGCCCTCGAACATCAATCGCTCGATCGGCTCGCCGGAGAGCAACGCGGCAGCAGTTTCCATGTTGAGCTCTACCACGACATCGCCGTCGCTTTCTTTCGCGTCCGGTAGGCGTAACAGATGTAGACCCTGCAGATCGAAGTGCACCAGCAGGTCAAAGGCGGGTCGTTCGATCCGCAAGAGCAGACGCCGGCCGGCCAGCGCATTGAGACGCGTGGTGGAAGCCGGGTCGCGGGCGAGTAGCTGATTGAGCGTTCGCTCAGCCGTCGCCAATAGCAGGGGAGTCAGCAGTGCCATGGCAGCCTCAGAGCTTGATGCCGCGGTGCAGTGCGACGATACCGCCCGTCAGATTGGTGTACTCGACACGCTCAAGTCCCGCGTCTTCCATCATGCCGGCCAGCGTCTTCTGATCAGGGTGCATACGGATGGATTCAGCCAAGTAGCGATAAGAGTCGGCGTCGCCAGCGACCAGCTCACCCATCTTCGGTAGCAGGCGGAAGCTGTACTGGTCGTAAGCGGTAGAGAGTAGCGGATTGACCGGCTTGGAGAACTCCAGCACCAGTAGACGGCCGCCCGGCTTGAGGATGCGCTGCATCGAGCGCAGGGCCTTGGCCTGATCCGTGACATTACGCAGTCCAAAGGCGATGGTGATGATGTCGAAGGTGTTGTCCGGGAAGGGCAGCGCCTCGGCATTGGCCTGCACGTACTCGACATTGCCGCCGACACCGTTGTCGATCAGCTTGTCGCGACCGACGTTGAGCATCGAGGCATTGATGTCTGCCAGCACCACGCGGCCACGCGGACCGACCAGACGCGAGAACTTGAGCGTCAGATCGCCAGTCCCCCCGGCGATATCCAGCACGGTATGACCCGGACGGGCACCGGCCCGCTCCAGGGTGATGCGCTTCCACAGACGGTGGACCCCAAATGACATCAGGTCGTTCATCACGTCGTACTTGGCGGCGACACTATGGAAGACATCGGCGACGCGGCCTGCCTTCTCTTCCACGGCAACTTCTTGATAACCGAAGTGGGTCGTACGCTTGTCCATGACTTCCCCTGTTGTGATGCCGCGCGAGGCGGCATCAGCGCATATGGTGAGCTTTCGCAGTGGCTCGATTGTAACCGCTGGCCAGCGGGCTGTCTTTTGGCATGATGCCGCAGCACTGTGGTGTTGCCTTGCGCTCTATAACTGATTGAGCGGAATGCCCAGCGGCTCACGGGAGGCACCGGCCTCTTCCAGCTGGCGCAGGTAATAGGCCCACATGGCGTCGCGGCGATTGGCCAGTTCCCACAAATATTCCCAGGTGTAGAGTCCGCTGTCGTGGCCGTCGTCGAAGTGCAACTTGAGCGCGTAGCGGCCACTTTGGGTGATATTGGCCAGTCCGACGTGGCGCATGCCGACCTGCAAGGTTTCCTGTCCCGCCCCGTGACCACGCACCTCGGCAGACGGCGACATCACGCGCAGGAATTCTGTGCTGAGTCGGAAGGTCTGGCCATCGGCGTAGCCCAGTTCCAGTTCGCGCTCGGACTTGTGATAGTGCACACGAGTGGGGACTGGCGCTTCCTCGGCATTACGCGCCTGACGCTCATGTACGCGATATTGATGTTCGTTGGGTGCGCTGGGCTCGGAGGGTGTGTCGTGGCTCATCGGGAAATCCTCTCAGGCGGCCAGACAAGCAAGCGCTAGTCGGCAGAATTAGGCGTAATGGCTGGGCTCGTTGAGTATCAGTGGCCCGCAACGTGACGGCTCCCCCATGATGCACTGACGCCCGAGCCGGGCCAAGCCGGATCGGCGTCAGAAGTGCTGGGTGCAGAAGAGTGGCGCGTTTTTACAGGATATAGCGTGACAGGTCTTCGTCACGTGCCAGATCACCCAGGCGCTCATCGACGTAGGCAGCATCAATGGTGAGTGCTCCCGCTTGATCAGCACCTTCGTAGGATATCTCTTCCAGCAGACGCTCCATCACGGTGTGCAGACGACGGGCACCGATATTTTCAGTGCCTTCGTTGACCTGATAAGCGATCTGCGCGATGCGCTCAATTGCATCGTCAGCAAAGGTCAGCTCGACCCCTTCAGTCGCCAGTAGGCCCTTGTACTGACGAATCAGTGCGGCGGACGGCTCTGTCAGGATGCGCTTGAAGTCATCCGGCGTCAGTGCATTGAGTTCGACGCGAATCGGCAGGCGCCCCTGTAGCTCGGGAATCAAGTCCGACGGCTTGGTCAGATGGAATGCACCGGAGGCGATGAACAGGATGTGATCCGTCTTTACCATGCCGTGCTTGGTGGAGACGGTAGAGCCTTCGATCAGCGGCAGCAGATCGCGCTGCACACCTTCACGAGAGACATCGCCACCGCTGCCGGTTTCGCCGCGCTTGGCAACCTTGTCGATTTCGTCGAGGAACACGATGCCGTTCTGCTCGACCGCCTCGATGGCACGGCTCTTGAGATCTTCGTCGCTGACCATCTTGGCCGCTTCTTCCTCAAGGACCAGCTTGAGGGCTTCCTTGACGCTGATGCGACGATTTTCTTTCTGCTGCTTGCCCATGTTGGAGAACATGGATTGCAGCTGGTTGGTCATTTCTTCCATCCCCGGCGGGGTGGCGAAATCAAGGCTCTGGCTGGCTGGGCTCAGCTCGATGTCGATTTCCTTGTCGTCCAGTTGACCTTCACGCAGCTTCTTGCGGAACATCTGGCGCGTGCTGCTGTTGTTGGAGGCAGCGTCATACTCTTCGCCTCGCACACGCGGTAGCAGGGCATCGATAATACGCTCTTCGGCAGCATCTTCTGCCTTGTCGCGCACTTCCTTCATCGCATCTTCACGGACCAGCTTGAGGCCGACTTCGACCAGATCACGAATGATGGATTCGACGTCACGGCCGACATAGCCCACTTCAGTGAACTTGGTCGCTTCGATCTTGAGGAAGGGCGCACCGGCAAGCTTGGCCAGACGACGCGCGATCTCAGTCTTACCGACACCGGTCGGGCCAATCATCAGAATGTTCTTGGGCGTGACTTCAGGGCGCAGATCGTCATCGAGTTGCATGCGACGCCAGCGATTGCGCATGGCCACTGCGACGGCGCGTTTGGCTTCCGGCTGACCAACGATGTGCTGGTCGAGGGCGTTGACGATTTCCTTCGGGGTCATCTGGGACATCTCAGGACAGCTCCTCGACAATGACATTGTGATTGGTGAAGACACAGATATCGGCCGCAATGGCGATGGATTTCTCGGTGATTTCGCGAGCGGATAGCTCAGTATTATCGAGCAGGGCACGGGCAGCGGCTTCAGCGAAGTTGCCGCCGGAGCCGATGGCCAGCACGCCGTGCTCGGGTTCAACGACATCGCCGTTACCGGTGATGATCAGCGAGGAATGTTTGTCAGCGACGACCAGCATGGCTTCCAGCTTGCGCAGAGCACGGTCGGAGCGCCATTCCTTGGCAAGCTCTACGGCTGACTTGACCAGCTGGCCTTGATACTTCTCCAGCTGTGCTTCAAAACGCTCGAATAGCGTGAAGGCATCAGCGGTGCCGCCTGCAAAACCGGCCAACACCTGATTGCGATACAGGCGACGCACCTTGGCGGCATTGCCTTTCATTACGGTGTTGCCAAGGGATACCTGGCCGTCACCAGCCAGAGCGACCTGGCCGTTGCGACGCACGGAGACGATCGTGGTCATGGGAGACTCCTGAGAGAACATGTCGGCGATTGGAATAAGATGAACAGAGCCGGGCATGATATGACTGGGCAGACAAGGCATAGGCCTCATCGGCGGAATACGGTTGGCGGCTGTCGAGTACTTGTCATCAGTGCTGACCACTCGCCGGAAAGCACTAAATGGGGGCGCTATGATGGGTTTCAAGTGGCCGGTCAAGGTGCGTTGAAGGGGACTGGTGCTGTCACAAACAAAACGGGCCCGCTCATGTAATGAGCGGGCCCGTTTGCTATCGGCTGTTGGCTGCTGCTGATGTGTTGCAGATAACGCATGCCGTGGCCTGGCCATCTAGCCTGAGCCGGCGACCATGTTACTGGAGCTTGATCAGTAGCGGCTCGATGCCCTGAGTATTCATCAGGTCTTGCGCGCGGTTGAGCTCGCGAGTGTCTTTATAAGGACCGACCTGCACCCGATGCCACACCGTTCCCCCCGAAGCATTGACATCACTGACCTTGGCCAGCAGTCCCAGGTCCTTGAGCTTGCCCGCCAGCTTCTTGGCATCACCCATCTCACGGAATGAAGCCGCCTGCAGCATATAGTTCGTCAGGGATGCCGTAGATGCCTTGGTGCTCTCTTTGCTGCCCGGGCGCGGAGTGGACTTGTATGCTTCCACCTTGGGTGCAATCACCTCGGTTTCCGGTAGCAGCGTGTAGAACTCGAAGGTCGGCATGGCGCTGCTGGCGCCTTCTTTAGCGCTGCCCTGCTTGTCGCTGGTTGACGTATTGCCTTGCTGACCGTTCTGTTGAGTATTGGCCTTGGGCACAATGGCGGCCACTGGCAGGCGCGGTGCCTGCTTCTCGAAGTA
Source organism: Cobetia crustatorum (assembly GCF_000591415.1). Lineage (GTDB taxonomy): Bacteria > Pseudomonadota > Gammaproteobacteria > Pseudomonadales > Halomonadaceae > Cobetia > Cobetia crustatorum. The sequence continues at coordinate 87,305 of NZ_JEMF01000018.1, forward strand.
TTGCGCCAGTGCAAAGCCGGCGATCAGGCCAATGATGCCCCACAGCCACCCCGGCATTCCGCGGCTTTGAGTTGCAGCGGACTGCCGGCGAGGGCTTGCGCCCTGACGGGATGCGGGCTTCTTGCTGGCGGGACGGCGAGCAGCCATGTTTTACATCTCCTCGGGAGCGCTGACACCCAGCAGGGCCAGGCCGTTACGAATGACTTGTGCGGTCGCCAGCCCCAACGCCAAGCGCGCGTTACGGGTGGCATTGTCCTCGACCATCACCTTCACTGCGTTGTAGCAGGTGTGGAAGTCGGAGGAGAGGTCTTGCAGGTACTGAGCGACCTGCTGCGGCTCGCGCACGCGTGCAGCGTGGCTCACGACATCCGGGAATTGCGCCATGCGATTCATGACGGCTTTTTCCTGATCGCTGGTCAGTAGTGTGAGCTGAGCCATGGCCAGGGTTTCGTCGAAGGACTTGTCTTCGCGATCAGCCTTGCGCAGGACACTGTGCACGCGGGCGTGAGCGTACTGAATGTAGTAGACCGGATTGTCGTTGGACTGCGAGCGAGCCAGGTCGATATCGAAGGTCAACTGGGAATCTGCACGACGCGCGGCGAGGAAGTAGCGGGTCGCATCGCGGCCAACTTCCTCGATCAGATCACGCAGTGTCACGTAGCTACCGGCGCGCTTGGAGAGTTTTACTTCCTTGCCAGAGCGCATCACGGTCACCATCTGGTGCAACACGTAGTCCGGCCAACCCTTGGGGATGTCGGCCTTGAGTGCTTGCAGACCAGCGCGTACACGGGTCACGGTGGAATGGTGATCAGCACCCTGCTCGTTGATGACCTGGGTGAAGCCACGCTGCCACTTGTCGAAGTGATAGGCGACATCGGGCAAGAAGTAGGTGTAGCCGCCGTCACGCTTGCGCATTACGCGGTCTTTGTCATCGCCGAAGTCGGTGGTGCGCAGCCATAGCGCGCCGTCATCTTCGTAGGTATAGCCATTGTCGACCAGACGCTTGACGGTCTCTTCGACCTTGCCTTCGCTGTAGAGCGAGGATTCGAGGAAGTAGACATCGAATTCGACGCCGAAGGCCTTGAGGTCAAGGTCTTGCTCATGACGCAGGTAGGCAACGGCGAAGACACGGATGGCGTCCAGGTCGTCAGTATCAGCTGCCCCAGTGACCTGCTTGCCATCAGCTTCAACTGTATCGCCGGCCATGTAGGAGGCGGCCAGTTCGCTGATGTAGTCACCGCGGTAACCGTTCTCCGGCCAGCTCGCATCATCCGGGCCCAGGCCCTTGGTGCGTGCTTGGGTGGAGAGCGCCAGATTATCGATCTGTGCGCCAGCATCGTTGTAGTAGAACTCACGGGTGACGTCGTGTCCGGTCGCGGATAAAAGGCGACACAGCACGTCACCGACCGCGGCGCCGCGGCCATGACCGACATGCAGCGGACCAGTCGGGTTGGCTGATACGAACTCGACCTGGACCTTCTCGCCACGCCCGAATTCGCTGTGACCAAATTGCTCGCCTTCGCTGAACACGCGGCGCACGATGTCGGCGACAGCACCAGTGTCGGCGAAGAAGTTGAGGAAGCCGGGCCCTGCGATCTCAACCTTGGAGACGGCCTCGGACGCTGGTAGTGCGGCAATCAACTTTTCAGCCAGATCGCGCGGCTTCATGCCAGCAGCCTTGGACAGCATCATCGCCAGATTGCTGGCGTAGTCGCCGTGGGTCTTGTCCTTGGTCGGATCGACCTTGATCTGCGGGCTGGCATCGCTCGGGATTGTGCCGTCAGCCTTGAGGGAGTCCAGGGCCTGGCCCAGCAGTTCGATGATCGTCTCTTTCATGGAATATCAGTCTCTTCACGGCTCAGATCGCGCTTCCATCGCCGGCATGACGGTGACAGAAGCTGCAGGCGGTAGGCCTGCGATGCAGTAGGGGGGTGCGGATAGGAATGCACTATGGGTGTCATTATCACCGATCCGGCGTCTTGCTTAAACCGCCGCGGGCAATCACATCGCGATCAATCGGCGATCAATGGCATGACTTACGCCATGCCGATGGGATCTATGTCCAGTGACCAGCGCAGGCGACGGGCGTCACGGTCCTTCTCGCACAGGGTCACTAACCAGGCAGCGGCTTCGTGCAAGGCGCCACGTTTATCGGCGCGCAACAACAACTGCGCATGATATCGGTTCTGTCGACGCTCCATTGGTGCCGGTACCGGTCCAAGGCAGTCCACGCGCAGGCTGGAATCTGTCAGATGTTGGCGAAGCGCGGCGCCAATCTTGAGCAGCCATTGCTCTACTTGTTGCTGATCCGGCGCTTCAGCGCGCAATAGCGCCAGATGACTATAAGGAGGCAATTGCGCAACGCGTCGTTCTTCGAGCAATTCGCTGGCCAGCTGCGGATAGCCGGCCTGAATCAGTGTCAGCAGGTTAGGGTCTTCGGGGTGCCGTGTCTGAATCAGCACTTCGCCGGGGCGTTCGGCACGCCCCGCACGTCCGGCGACCTGTATCAGCAGCTGGGCCGATTGCTCCAGTGCACGGAAGTCGGCGGCATATAGGCCACTGTCGGCGTTGACCACGACGACCAGCGTGACATGTGGGAAGTGATGGCCCTTGGCCAGCATCTGTGTTCCGACCAACAGGCACGGCTCGCCGCGACGTATCACGGCGAGTGCCTCGCTCATCGCATCCTTGCGCTGCGTGCTATCGCGATCGATACGCAGCACCGGCACGTCGGGGAATTTTTCGCCCAATAGCTCTTCGGTGCGTTCGGTACCGGCTCCTTGCGGGCGTACATCACCGCTGCCACAGGCAGGACAAGCATCGGGCAGCGGACGGGTACGCTCACAGTGATGACATGTCAGCTGAGGTGGATGGCGATGCAATGTCATGCGTGCATCACAATTATCGCACTCGGCCAGCCAGCCACAGGCATGACAGGTGAGGGTCGGTGCGAAGCCGCGGCGATTGATGAATACCAGCACCTGATCGCCCTGGGTAAGACGCGTCTCGATGGCCTCAAGGCTCTGGGTCGAGAGACCGCCAAGCGTCATGCGCCCGCGGAGATCTATCGGATGCAAACGTGCGGGTTGGCTGCGACCGGCACGCTGATACAAATGCAGATGTACGAAGCGTCCCTCGCGAGCGTGACGCAGACTCTCGAGTGACGGCGTGGCGCTGCCCAGCACCACGGGAATGCCTTCCTGCTTGCCGCGCACCAATGCCAGGTCACGAGCGTGATAGCGCAATCCATCCTGCTGCTTGAAGGAGCCATCGTGCTCCTCATCGACAATGATGACGCCAAGCTTGGCCATGGGGGTGAAGATCGCGGAGCGCGTGCCAATCACGATGCGCGCCCGTCCACTGCGCGCGGCTTCAAAGCCATCGAGGCGCTCGCCGTCACTGACACCTGAATGCAGCATGACCTGCGGGACGTGGAAGCGTCTGCGAAAGCGTTCCAGCGTCTGAGGCGTAAGGCCAATTTCAGGCACCAGCACTAGCGCCTGACCGCCGCGGTCCAGCACGGCCTCGATCAGTTGCAGATAGACCTCTGTCTTGCCGGAGCCGGTGACGCCTTCCAGTAGCGTCGGACTGAAGTGACCAAGCCCTTCGTGGAGACGTGCCAGCGCGCGTCCCTGTTCATCATTGAGCGAGAGATCAGGTTCGGCGAGTACCCCTTTATGTGCGTGTTCAGGGCGAGTGCCGGTGACGGGTTCTTCGAGAGAGGTAATCAAGTCACGGCCACGCAGGGTTTCCAGCTGCTGGCGAGTAAAACCCTGGGCAGTGATAGCAGTATGGACTAGACCATGGCGATGCTGGGCCAGTAGCTCCAGGAGTGCGATCTGACGCGTCGCGCGACCCAGGCTGGCCGGTTCAGTGGCGCGGCCCTTGTCTGTCAGATGCCAGCGTTCTCGGGTACGTGCTTCCAGCACACGGCCCTGCCGCAATAGAGAGGGCATGGCTTGCGCAAAGGTATCGCCCAGCGAGTGCTGGTAATAACGAGCGGTGAAGCGGCACAGCCATAGCCAGTCAGCAGGTAGCGGCTCATCGTCGATGACTTCAGTGACAGGCTTGAGCTTCTCCATCGGGAAGCTCGACTCCGTGCGTAGCTCGGCAATCACGCCGACGAGTTGACGCCGCCCAAATTCGACACGCACGCGCAGGCCTGCCTGCCAGCCATGACGAGGAGGATTGCGCGCAGGAAGGTAGTCGAACAGATCGCGTAGCGGTCCGGGAATCGCAATGCCCAGCACACGCCCCGGCAGGTAAGCAGCAGTCTTGTCGGTAGTGTCAGGCACGCGGAACATCCAGTTGTGAAGGTCGAGAGGCACCATGCAGTCTACAGAGTGTTGCCACGAATAAACGGTACAAAGTTTGGTCTTGCGGCAGATGGCTGGTAAAATGCGCGGCCTTCCGTCGGAGTCGGCGGAAAGACCGGTTATCATCCAAAACCCGTGTACGGTGCCTGGCAAGTGATCAGGTGGCGGTGCACAGCGACTTGAGGCTACACATCATGAGACAGGGTATCCATCCGGACTACCAGCGCCAGACCGCTACTTGTTCTTGCGGCGCGCAGCACGAAATCAGTTCCACGGCCAAGCAGACTTTCGCGCTTGACGTGTGCTCTGAGTGCCACCCGTTCTACACCGGCAAGCAGAAGCAGGCTACCACCGGTGGTCGCGTTGAGCGCTTCAACAAGCGTTTCGGTGCTGCCATCAAGCGCTGATCCCTCAGCTGCTTGTCGCTTTCATGTCCTCGTGGCGTGAACAAAAAACCCGCTTGCGAGCGGGTTTTTTTGTGCCCGTGTGTTGGGCTGCCCGTCTAGGTGGCTCAGGTGGCTCAGGTGGCTCAGGTGGCTCAGGTGGCTCAGGTGGATTACGGGGAATCGTACAAGGTAATACCTGCTTAAGAAGAGTTATACGCTGCACAGGCTAGCTAAATTGTTTCCATTTTAGCACTAGTGCGACCTTCGCTCTGCATCAACCCGCATGGATCATTCATACTGAGCGCGTTGCCAGCAGAAGGCAGGTATTTCTAGCGAGAAATGGCCTGGAATTGAGCAGATTAGTGCGTTATTCATTACCAGTGATAAGGAAAGGATTATGGATGAGCGCCTCATCCATAACGTTAGACGAATGGCTAAAATTTTATTTTAAACTATCGTTTTAAATCCTTTTATAACAGCAAGTTGCGTCGGTTGTTCGGAGGTGCGTTTTTCTATATTCTGGAGGCAGCCAACCCAGTCAAAATACCGGATGACACGCATGTCTGATGCCATGAAGAAAGCAGCACTGCAATATCACGCTGAACCGATTCCTGGAAAGCTGTCCGTCGAGCTGACCAAGCCGACCGAAACTGCCAAGGATCTGGCGCTAGCCTACAGCCCGGGCGTTGCCGAGCCGTGTCGCGAGATTGCTGCCGATCCGGAAAATGCCTACCTGTACACTGGCAAGGGCAACCTGGTTGCCGTCATCTCTGATGGCACAGCCATTCTGGGGCTGGGCAATCTGGGCCCGCTGGCTTCCAAGCCTGTCATGGAAGGTAAGGGGGTGTTGTTCAAGCGTTTCGCTGGTATCAACTCTGTTGATGTCGAAATTGATGCCGAAAGCCCGCAAGCCTTCATTGATACCGTTCGTCGCATCGCGATCACTTACGGTGGCATCAATCTGGAAGACATCAAGGCGCCGGAGTGCTTTGAAATCGAGCAGGCGCTGATCGAGCAGTGCAACATTCCGGTCTTCCATGATGACCAGCACGGCACGGCCATCGTCACCGCCGCCGGCATGCTCAACGCACTGGATATTGCGGGTAAAACGCTGGCAGATGCACGTATCGTGTGCCTGGGTGCTGGCGCAGCTGCTATCGCCTGCATGAAGCTGCTGGTCGCCAGTGGTGCCAAGGTCGAGAACATCTTCATGCTCGATCGAAAAGGTGTCATTCACAGCGGTCGTGATGACTTGAATCAATACAAGGCGATGTTCGCGACTGAGACTGAGCTGCGTACGCTTGATGATGCTATCGACGGTGCCGATGTGTTCGTTGGTTTGTCAGGCCCGAACTTGCTCAAGGCTGATCAGCTCAAGAAGATGGCTGACAAGCCGGTCGTGTTTGCCTGCTCCAACCCGGACCCGGAGATTCATCCGGACATCGCACGTGAAGCACGCCCGGATGTCATCATGGCGACAGGCCGTTCTGACTACCCGAACCAGGTCAACAACGTACTGGGCTTCCCGTTCATCTTCCGTGGCGCACTGGACGTACGTGCAACGCGCATCAATGAAGAGATGAAGCTGGCAGCCGTGCATGCTCTGAAAGACCTGGCTCGTGAGCCGGTCCCTCAGGCAGTGTTGGATGCCTACGAGATCGATAGTCTTGAATTTGGCCCGGGCTATATCATCCCGACTCCGATGGACACGCGTCTGCTCGAACGTTTGCCGGCTGCTGTGGCACAGGCTGCGATTGATTCCGGTGTGGCACGCAAGCCGTACCCGGCGCACTATCCGCTGACCAATACTGATCAGGTCTATGGTTAAGCGCACGACTCAGTGCATAGCCGAGTGCATGGTTGAACAGTGATAGGTGAAGTAAGGGCCTGTTAGCTGAATTGACATGAAAAAGCCCTCGCCGAATTTCCGGCGAGGGCTTTTTGTTGGCTGCTTTAGTGTCACGATCTCTGCCGGCCGCATTTAATGGTCAATGCAACGTTGGCGATTTGTGACAAGAATTCATCAAGTGAGACATTGATCAGAAGCTGTAAAGAATGGAAGCCGCCGTCGTGGTATCCGTCTTGGCATCGGTATCATCTGGCGGGCTGGTGTTGTTCTTGATCTCGTGGGAGAGCTTCAGTGCAAGACTGGCATTGATGGAGACGGTCAGTGCGGTATAGCTGCGACTGATCACGTTGTCACGCGTGGCTTCCATCGAGAACTGTTGCTCGAATTTTGAGGTGTCTGACAGCTGCCAGCGGTAGTCCATGGCTGAGTAGCCAAGGATGTAGTTCTCGTGATCGCCGTCCGTGATGTTGTCGTAGCGATAACCAGGCCCCGCCTCGACCGAGAGGATATGCTCAGGGCCAGAAAGTAGCCGGATGCCGTAGCCACCAATGGAGGTAACCTGGTCGTCATAGCCGGAGAAGCGCTCTTTCTCCCAGCGCATCAGACCGAAAGCATAGCGATTCTGACCGAGGTCGTAGCGCTCGCGCTGGCCAACCAGATACTGCTCGGTGGTGGTCTCATCGCCGCTGGAGACATGTTTCGCTTCCATGCGGAAGGTATGTGTCCAGGGTCTGAGATGCCAGGACAGGCTCGCCTTGCCCAGCAGCGTTTCACTGTTGGAATTGCCGGAAAGCTTGGTGAATCCCAGCTCCGCTTGACCACTGAAGGGTTCGGAGTCTTCGCTGGCGGGCGGTGGAGCATAAAACAGACTATCGTCGGCGACGGCCTTTTGCAGCGGAAGCAGGGCCAGGCACAGCAGTGCAGTCATGCGCAGTGCGGGCAATGGGTGAAGCATGCGGACTCCGGACATGGTTGAGGGGCATGACATCATCATTGAAAAAATGACGCTATTGAGATGAAAGAAGAGCGACCAGTGGCCGCTCTTCTCGAGACTCGCCGCCAATCAGATGACTTCGACTGGCATGCGCTGTGTGGATCAGATCAGAAGATGGCCTCGAAAGTTCCGGTGCCTTCCGATCCACTTTGTTCTTCCAGTTCTTTGCGCATGGTGCGTTCCTGATACGGCGGTAGATGGTCCTTGCGGAACAGCTCGCTAATGCCACCCTGTCCGCTATGAAGACGCTTGCCGGTATCTGGGTCGATGGTCGCTGTCACGATGCCGCTGGGACGTTCCATGGTAGCTGATGGCATGTCTTTCAGGGCGCCACGCATGTAGTCGACCCAGATGGGCAGTGCTACCTGCGCGCCATATTCCGCTAGCGTATCGTTTGAGTCCTTTCCGACCCAGACCGTGGCGACCAGGTTGCTGTTGAAGCCGGAGAACCAGGCATCACGCTGGTCGTTGGTGGTGCCGGTCTTGCCTGCCAGGTCATCACGACCCAGTGCTAGAGCGCCACGGCCAGTCCCACGCTTGATGACGTCTTGCATCATGTCGCGCATCAGGTACATGGCTTCCGGCGAGACAACACGCTCGGCCAAGGGGTACTGACGTCCATCACGATTGACGGTCACCATGCCCGGCGAGCAATTGGAACAGGCTACAGCGGGATGCGCTTCGTAATCGATATCATCATCGCCACGCGTTACGGTATCGATATACCAGGGTTCGACGCGGAAGCCACCATTGGAGAGCAGCGCGTAGCCTCGTGCCATCTCGAGAGGTGTCAGCGACGCACTGCCGAGTGCCAGCGACAGCCCATTGGGTAGCTCATCGCGCTTGAAGCCCAGCTTGACCAGGAAGTCGAGGGTCTTGTCGAGGCCGACAGTCTGCAGCAAGCGAATAGACACCAGATTCAATGAGCGATATAGGCCAACCCGTATACGTGTAGGCCGGTAAACTTGCCGCCGGCATTCTCCGGCCGCCATAACTTGCCGCCATCCTTCATGACGACCGGGGCGTTATTGATGATGGTCGCGGGCGACATGTCACCTTCCTCAAGCCCGGCAAGATAGACGAAGGGCTTGAAGATGGAGCCTGCTTGACGACGTGCCTGGATGGCACGGTTGAATTTGCTGGCGGAATAGCTGAAGCCGCCTTGCAGCGCAAGGATGGCACCGCTTTCAGGATCCAGTGACACAATGGCCGATTGGGCATCCGGCAACTGGCCGAGACGGTAGCCATCTTTTTGCTTGATGACACGTACCAGGTCACCTGACTTGGCAATGTCGGCTGCCGAGCCTGGTACGCCGCCGCGCCACTTGGCGCTCTTGTACTCGCGCGCCCACTTGAGGCCGTCCCAGTCGAGGGTGGCCACGGTCGAATCATCGAGCAGCACCTTCATCTGCTTGCCGTCGCTTTCCACCACAATCGCAGCCTTTAGCGGGCCGTAATCTGGTGTGCGATCCAGTACTTTCAACCAGTTTGAGACATCACGATCGATGCCCTCGATGCGCTTTTCGCTCTTTTTGGCAGCTTGCTTGGCAGTTTCAAGAACTTCCGGCGTTTTGGACAGTTCTTCTTCGAGTCCGGCCTGATCAGTCTGGTCCTGTGCTTCTGCCAGCGAGGCAGAAATGCCTGACTCCTCAACACCTCTCCAGCCATGGCGCGTGTCATAGGTAATCAGGCCTTTTATCAGTGCGTCACGTGCTTGTGGCTGCAGCGTGCTGTCGAGAGTTGTAGTGATGCGGACATTATCGGTGTAGGCCTTGTCGCCAAAGCGATCAACCGCAAAGCTCCTTGCCATCTCAGCGACATAAGGCGCCTCTACTTCTGGCTTCGTGTAGTGGCGGGCTGCAGTGATCGGCTCCTCGACGGCTTCTTCATAGGCCTGCGCTTCAATGTAGCCCAGGTCTTTCATGCGTAGCAGAATCCAGTTGCGACGGATCAAGGCGCGCTGAGGGTTGGTCAGCGGATTGAAGCTGGACGGTGCCTTGGGTAGGCCGGCGAGCATAGCTTGCTCGGCGAGCGTCAGCTCATCCAGAGACTTGTCATAGTAGGTGCGTGCTGCTGCCGCGATCCCGTAGGCACGGTGACCCAGGAATATTTTGTTGACGTAGAGCTCGAGGATTTGCTGCTTGGAGAGAATCTGCTCCATCTGCAATGACAGCAGGATTTCCCGAATCTTGCGCGTGAAGGTCTGGTCCAGCGTCAGCAGGTAGTTACGAGCCACCTGCATGGTGATAGTACTACCACCAGACTGGATGCTGCCGCTGGAGGCTAGCTGAACCGCAGCGCGCGCCAGGCCTTTCGGATCGATGCCCGGATGCGAGAAGAAATTACTGTCTTCTGCGGCGAGCAGTGCGTCGACGAAAGATTTGGGTATTTCGTCGTAGGTCACAGGAATACGCCGCTGATCACCATATTCACCGATCAGCTTGCCGTCGCGCGTGTAGATGCGCAGTGGTGTTTGCAATTTGGTGTCTTGAAGCTGATGAACATCGGGCAGGCCTGGCGCGAAATAGAGAGTGGCGCCGACAATGGCCAGCAGTCCCGCGGCACACAGTGACATCAGCAGCCAGAACACTGGCGAAAATAGTCGTCTTAATAGCTTCATGGGCAAGACAGGATCCGTGAGTAATGGGAAGCGAGTGGCTGCGCGGGGGTTGGCAATTCCATTGCTGGAGCATTATAAGTAGCGGGCCCAGATGCGGCCAGCGTTGAACCCCGACTTCCGCGTCTGTTGTGTTATTCTTGGAAACATAATGTAACATCTTGGAATGATAGAGGGATGTCGCGGAGACGTCGTCCAGGAACCGGCGGCCAGCTAGTCTGGCAGGATCGTCATCAAAGCAGGGGAATGCCAATTGCTGGGACTTAAATCTGCCGGCAAGGGACTGATTGGGGTCGATATCACATCGGCTACGGTCAAGCTCCTGGAGCTGTCCAGGCAAGGGAATCGCTACCAGATCGATAGCTATGCTGTGCGCCCGCTTAAAGAAGGCGCTGTCGTCGAACGTCGAATTCGTGACATGGACGAAGTCGTGATGGCCATAAAGCGCGCTGTTGAGCAAGCCCAGCCGCGCTCGAAGCGTGCTGTCGTAGCTGTGCCGGCCAGTGCTGCCATCACCAAGACGCTGAGCTTTCCCGCCAATCTGGCTGATGACGAGATCGAGCAACGCATTGCGCTTGAATCCGAGAAGCACTTCCCTTTCCCACTTAACGATGTTGCGTTCGACTTCCAGCATTTGGGAATCAATCCCCGTAATCCTGAACAACAGGATCTGTTGCTGGTGGCATGTCGTAGCCTGGATGTAGATCAGTTGACATCTGCTTTGGTTCAAGCGGGTCTCGAACCTGCTGCGGTGGATGTCGAGACATTCTCGCTTGAGCGTGCCTTTGGCGAGTTACGCCATCAGCTGCCGCCGACCTACGATAACGAAGAGTGCGTCGCCGTGGTCGACATCGGTGCGACCATGACGGCATTCCATGTCATCCAGAACGGGCGCATCGTCTATAGCCGTGACGCCGTGTTCGGTGGTCGTCAGTTGACCGACGAAATCATGAACCGCTTTGACCTCTCCAATGATGAGGCAGGCCTTGCCAAGAAACGTGGCGGTCTGCCCGAGACCTATGACAGCGAAGTGCTGGGTCCGTTCCGCGATACCCTCATGCAGCAGATTGTCCGTTCTCTTCAGCTCTACTACACCGCCGGAAAGCGCCGAGAGGTTCAGCGCATTTTGCTGGGCGGCGGCACTGCGGCGATTATTGGGCTGCGAGAAGCACTCGCGGAGCAGACGGGGCTCGAGGTGATGATGGCCAACCCGTTCACTCATATGAGCGTTAACCCGCGTGTTGATATTCAGGCACTGGCAGGGGATGCGCCTGCGATGCTAACGGCATGTGGCCTGGCAATGAGGAAGCGGCCATGACCATCGAGATCAATTTACTATCGTGGCGTGAAGAGCGACGCGAGATGCGCAGCAAGCGCTTTCTTGGCGTACTGGCGATGGCTGCGATCGTGGGCATTGGTGCTGGATACGGCATGAGCGAGAACTACCAGAGCCAGCTCGAGGCGCAAAAGCAGCGCCACGCCTATATCGAGAAGGAAATGGCGCGACTTAATCGTGATATCAAGGAAGTCGAAGATATAGAAGTGCGTCGAACCCAGATGCTGGCGCAGATTGAATTGATACGCAGTCTACAATTCTCGCGTCCCGAGACGGTGCGTGTCTTCAATCAGCTGGTATCGACGCTGGTTGACGGCGCCTGGTATCAGAGCATCAGTCGCGGCGGCCGTCAGATTAAGGCCAGCGGTACTGCTGAAAGTACGCGACAGGTCTCCGGCCTCATGCGCACGCTGGCATCATCAGAAATCTTTGGTACACCCACGCTTTCTGATGTGCAGAGCAATGATGATGACCAGCGCAGCTTCAATATCATGATTCCGGAGCGACCCATGTCATCCGCGATTAGTGATCCTGAAACGAAAGCCGCCAAGAAAGGAGGCCGGCAATGAGTTTTATCGATGCCGAAGTTCGTCGCCTCAAGTCTACCGACTTTCGTGATCTTGACCTGAAAGAAGCGGGCATCTGGCCGATTACGCTACAGGCAGTACTAGCGCTGATAGTGCTGAGTGCGCTGTTCTGGGTGTCTCACTGGTTCTTGGCGGCTCCGAAAGCAGAAGAGCTTGAGAAACTACGGGCTCAGGAAAGCCAGCTGCTGAGGCAGTTCGAGAGCAAGGCCTTCAAGGCAGCCAATTTGCCGGCAATGCGCGAGCAGATGAAAGAACTTGAAACGCGGATGGAGCAACTGCTGGAAATGTTGCCTACCGACGCTGAAGTTCCAGCACTGCTCGATGATATCAGTGAGGCTGCTATCAGCAACCAGCTTGAAGTGGAGTATATCCGTCTCAAGCCAGCCGAGAATCGAGATTTCTATGTTGAGCAGCCTTTCGATATCAAGGTGCGCGGTGACTACCATCGTATTGCCGCCTTTATTTCCGGCGTTGCTGGGTTGTCACGCATAGTCACGTTGCATGATTTCATTCTCACGCCGATAGGCGAGAGTGATGAGCTTGAGCTGTCGCTATTGGCCAAGACTTATAATTACCGTCAGACGACGGCTGCATCGGGAGGCAAGAAATGAGCCTGATGAATCGTCGAGAATGTGTGATTGGGAGTGCGCTACTGCTGACAATGTTGGTAGGTTGCGGAGATCCGCAGTTGTCAGCTCTTGAAGGGGAGCTTGAGTCTTTGAGGGGGCGTCCTTCCGGGCAGGTCCAGGAGCTACCGCCTCAGCCCGTGTATCATCCGGTCACCTATGACATGGCTGATGCTCGTAGCCCGTTCCAATCTCGTTTGCCAGAGCCGGAAGAAGAACTTACTGCAGTGGATAACGGTGTGCGTCCGGATCTGGATCGTGCGCGTGAACCTCTTGAAGCCTGGCCGATGGAGCAACTCAGCATGGTAGGCACTCTGGATGTCGACGGCACGCGTTCTGCGCTGATCCTGACGCCAGCGCAGGAAGTGCAGCGCGTTCGGGTCGGGAATCATATGGGTAGTAATTTTGGCAGAATTGTCCGCATCGGCGATACGCAGCTCGATATGATAGAGATAGTGCCCAATGGTCAGGGCGGCTGGATTGAGCGCACTCGGGCGATGGCGCTGGCGGAGCCCGTGCAGAAGGGCGGTTAAGGTCGATAGAGTAGGCAGCCAGGCATATTGTCACGGAAGACGAGCGGTCGACCTTCAAGGGACAGCGACCGACACCATTACGCTTCGATAAGAATAAGGCGCGCTCAGCTCCAAGGCTGAGCGCAGTCATAGCGAGACAGGGGACTAGGGAACATGACGCGATTGAAACAAATGAGTCTGCTGGGGCTTGTGGCCTTCGGTACTTTGATGGCGAATGCGGCGCTGGCAGCCTCGACGCTGAAGGACCTGGAGTTCACCTCGCTGGGCGGTGATCGCATGGAACTCAAACTCGACTTTGCCGGTGGCGTACCGGAAGTCAAAGGCTATCGTATCGAGACTCCGCCGCGTATCACTATTGACCTGATGGATACCCACAGCCAGCTTGAGAAGCGTCGCTTTGATCTGGGCCTCAATGGCGTGGATGAGTTGGTGGCCCTTGAAGCGGGCTCGCGGACGCGCCTGGTCATGAAGCTGAATCAATCCAAACCGTATGTCACACGCACCGAAGGCAATAGCCTCTATGTCATCATCGGTGAGCAAGGCGGCCCAGTAGCGACTCAATCTTCTGTCGCTGCGCAGAACAATGCTCCAACTGCTTCCAATGATGCGCTCGAAGTAGCTAGTGAGCCTTCTATCAGTGGTATTGATTTCCGTCGTGGGACCGAAGGCGAAGGGCGTGTCGTGCTCAACTTCAATCGCTCCAACGTCGAGTCTCGTGTAACAGAGCGGGGTCGCAAGATTTATGTCGACCTCAAGGGCGTCAAACTCCCGCCTTGTAGTGGTCAAGTGTTTT